>NZ_JBEYWX010000011.1:0-27219 GCF_040644655.1 Streptomyces sp. NPDC046931 | reverse complement strand
CGGACGGCCCTGACGGCCCTGACGGCCCTGACGGCCCTGACGGCCCTGACGGCCCTGACGGCCCTGACGGCCCTGACGGCCCTGACGGCCCTGACGGCCCTGACGGGCTTGGCGGCCTGGACGGGCTTGGCGGCCTGCGCAGGGTGGCCCGTGTGGTGCTCCTCGACCCCGGGGACCGCATCCTGCTGCTCCACGGACATGAGCCGGACGACGCGGCCGACGACTGGTGGTTCACGCCCGGAGGCGGCGTGGAGGGCGACGAGACACGCGAGCAGGCCGCGCTGCGCGAGCTGGCCGAGGAGACCGGCATCACGGATGTCGAGCTGGGCCCGGTGCTGTGGCGGCGCACCTGCTCCTTTCCGTTCGCCGGCCGCCGGTGGAACCAGGACGAGTGGTACTACCTGGCCCGCACGACCCGGACGGCGACGGCCGCACCGGGCCTGACGGAACCGCCGGGCCTGACGGAGCTGGAAAAGCGCAGCGTCGCCGGAGCACGGTGGTGGTCGTGCCGGGAACTGGCCGAGTCGCATGAGACGGTGTATCCGACGAGACTCGCCGAGCTGCTCCGCAGGCTGCTCGACGAGGGTCCCCCGGCCACTCCCGAAGTCCTCGACACCGAAATCGTCTAGGGGCCCCCGGGACTGGCGCACAATGGGGGGACCGCACGGCTGAAGGGGAACATGCCATGAGCGCCGAGGACCTCGAGAAGTACGAGACCGAGATGGAGCTGAAGCTCTACCGGGAGTACCGCGATGTCGTCGGTCTGTTCAAATACGTGATCGAGACCGAGCGGCGCTTCTACCTCACCAACGACTACGAGATGCAGGTGCACTCGGTCCAGGGAGAGGTGTTCTTCGAGGTGTCCATGGCGGACGCCTGGGTGTGGGACATGTACCGGCCCGCACGCTTCGTGAAGCAGGTACGCGTCCTTACGTTCAAGGATGTGAATATCGAAGAGCTGAACAAGACCGATCTCGAACTGCCCGGCGGGTGACCGATGGCACCACCTCACCCGCCCGGGTGACGGAGTTGTCCACAACCACCGGTCTGTCCACCAAGATCCACAACGGGATGCCGGATGCGTGACGGTGGGCGCCGGAGGTGGTGCCCACATGAGCACACAGCAGGCACGCAGCGCCCTGGGCAGGTACGGCGAGGAACTGGCCGCCCGGCGCCTGTCAGAAGCCGGAATGACGGTCCTGGAGCGCAACTGGCGCTGCGGCCGCAGCGGTGAGATCGACATCGTCGCCCAAGACGGCGACGTACTGGTGGTCTGCGAGGTCAAGACCCGCACAGGCGGCTCCTTCCAGCACCCCATGGCCGCCATCACACCAGCGAAAGCGGACCGACTCCGCAGCCTCGCCGAGCGCTGGATCCAAGGCCACGGAGGCGCTCCACCGGGCGGCGTCCGCGTCGACATCGTCGGCGTCCTGCTGCCCGAGCGTGGCGCCCCCATGGTCGAGCATGCGCGGGGGGTGGCGTGATGGGCTTCGCACGCACATGCTCCGTGGCGCTGGTCGGCGTCGAAGGCGTGGTCGTCGAGGTCCAGGCGGACCTCGAACCCGGAGTGGCCGCGTTCACCCTGGTGGGCCTCCCCGACAAGAGCCTCACCGAGAGCCGCGACCGCGTGCGGGCCGCGGTGGTGAACTCCGGCGCGCCCTGGCCGTCCAAGAAACTCACCGTCGGGCTCAGCCCGGCGTCCGTTCCCAAGGCAGGCAGCGGCTTCGACCTGGCCGTCGCCTGCGCCGTGCTCGGCGCCGCGGAGCGGATCGACCCGCGCGTACCCGCCGACATCGTGATGATCGGCGAGCTGGGCCTGGACGGACGGGTCCGACCCGTGAGGGGCATCCTCCCCGCCGTACTCGCCGCGGCGGACGCGGGATACGAACAGGTGGTCGTACCCGAGTGCGCGGCCGCCGAGGCCTCGCTGGTACCCGGCGTCTCCGTACTCGGCGTCCGCAGCCTGCGCCAGCTGATCGCAGTCCTCGCGGACGAACCCGTACCCGACGAAGAACCGGACGAACAGGGCCGCCCCGACCCGCTCCTCGCCGGTCTGCGTGTGCCCGGCACCGGAGCGGCCACAGGCATGCACAGCCTCCGCGCCGCCCAGCACGACCAGGACCACGACCTGGCCGACGTCGTCGGCCAGATCTCCGCACGCACCGCAGCGGAGGTCGCAGCGGCCGGTGGGCACCACCTGTTCCTGGAAGGACCACCCGGTGCCGGAAAGACCATGCTCGCGGAACGACTGCCCGCCCTCCTGCCAGAACTCACCAGGCAGGAGTCGCTGGAAGTGACGGCGGTGCACTCGGTGGCCGGACTGCTCCCCCCGGGCAAGCCCCTCATCGACACACCCCCCTACTGCGCCCCGCACCACTCGGCCACCATGCAGGCACTCGTAGGCGGCGGCCCCGGCATCGCCCGCCCAGGCGCCGTGTCCCTCTCCCACCGAGGCATCCTCTTCCTCGACGAGACACCCGAGTTCAACAGCCAGGCCCTCGACGCACTGCGCCAGCCCCTGGAAGCGGGACACGTCGTGATCGCCCGCAGCGCGGGCGTCGTACGGTTCCCGGCGAAATTCCTGATGGTGCTCGCGGCCAACCCCTGCCCCTGCGGCCGCTTCTCGCTACGCGACACCCTCTGCGAGTGCCCGCCCTCGGCGATCCGCCGCTACCAGGCCCGTCTCTCCGGCCCACTCCTGGACCGCGTCGACCTTCGCGTCGAGGTGGACCCGGTCACCCGCGCCGAACTCACCGGGCGCCGCGCCCCGGGCGAATCCACCGCGACGGTGGCCGCCCGGGTCCACGACGCCCGGCAGCGAGCGGCGGCCCGCCTGGCGGGCACCCCCTGGCGAACCAACAGCGAAATCCCGGGCCGCGAACTGCGCAACCGCTGGCACGCCGCGAGCGGCGCCATGGACGAGGCCGAGCGCAGTCTCGAGCGCGGGATGCTGACCGCCCGAGGACTGGACCGCGTGCTGCGCGTCGCCTGGACCGTCGCCGACCTCGCGGGCCACACCCGGCCCGAAGCCGCCGACGTCGCCCTGGCGCTCCAACTGCGCACCGGTGTCCCACGCGGCGTGCCGATGGCCATCGGAGCCTCCACATGAGCCGAGACGAGGCCCCGGACGGTGAACGCCTCGCCCGGATCTTCCTCACCCGGGTCCTCGAGCCCGGCGACGAGACGGCAGGCCGGTGGATGCGCGAACACGGGGCCGAGGAGGTGGCCCGCCGGCTGCGGGACGCAGGGGCACGGCTGCCGGGAGCGTCCGAGAGGCGATGGGCGGGCCTGCGGGCGCGCGCCGAGAAAGCCGAGCCGCAGCGCGACTGGACCGCGGCGCGGGAGACAGGTGTGCGGTTCCTGTGCCCCGGCGGCCCCGAGTGGCCGGCACAGCTCGACGACCTCGGGGACGCCCGCCCCATCGGGCTGTGGGTGCGCGGCAGCCCCGCCCTGCGGCTGTGGGCCCTGCGGTCCGTCGCGGTCGTCGGTGCCCGCGCCTGCACCGAGTACGGCGCCCACATGGCGGCCACCCTCGCCGCCGGCCTCGCCGAGCGCGGCTGGGTCGTGGTGTCGGGCGGCGCCTACGGCGTCGACGGAGCGGCCCATCGCGGAGCCCTCGGCGCCGGCGGCGCCACCGCCGCCGTCCTGGCCTGCGGAGTCGACCGGCCCTACCCCCGCGGCCACGCCGGGCTGATCACCAGAATCGCCGAGCAGGGCCTCGTGATCGGAGAACTGCCCCCCGGCGAGCACCCGACACCCAGCAGATTCATCGTGCGCAACCGCGTCATCGCCGCGCTCACCCGCGGCACCGTGGTCGTCGAGGCCGCCCACCGCAGCGGCTCCCTGGTCACGGCGCGTGCCGCACAGCGACTCGGCCGCCACACCATGGGAGTGCCGGGACCGGCCACCAGCAGGCTGTCCGCAGGAGTCCACGAACTGCTGCGCGGCGAAGCGGTGCTGGTCACCGACGCCGCCGAAGTCGTCGAACTCGTCGGAGGCATGGGAGAGCTCGCCCCGGACCGGCGCGGCCCTGTGTTCCCCCGCGACCTGCTGGAACCGGCCGGCCGGCGCGTACTGGCAGCGCTGCCCGGGCGCGGCACGGCGTCGGCGGGCGAGATCGCCCGTGGTGCCCAGACCAGTGAGGACGACGCGGTCGGGAGACTGTACGAACTCCGGTCACTTGGATTCGTCGAACGACACGGCGATGGCTGGAAGTTGACACGCCAGGCGGTGACCTCCGTCCGACAAGATCACGGTCAGTGTTGACCCAGCGTGTTCCGCCGTCCGGGCGACCCCGACGCCCTTGGTAATTCCACCAGTTGACCCTTTCCGGCGATCACTCAGGGCGACGGCCACGGCCGCGGCAGGCGTCCCACCACACCCCTTCGCGCACGGGTGATGCCTCGCCCTTCGCACACTGCGACACCACAGTCACGCTACGCTCACGAGGATCCCGACTCAGAAGGCATCTCGACATCAGACCGACAGCTCACCCAGGCATCCCCAGTCCACGGCAGAACGGCACAAGGCGACGAATGCCCCAGCACACCTCCGGGTCCGACCGGGCGGCGCACCCCCCAGCCGCCCGTGACGGCGGCAGCGTGCGCCCGCCCGCGCCCTCGACGCTCGACGAATTGTGGCGGTCGTACAAGGAGACGGGAGACGAGCGGCTGCGGGAGCAGCTGATCCTGCACTACTCGCCGTTGGTGAAGTACGTGGCGGGGCGCGTCAGCGTCGGCCTGCCGGCCAACGTGGAACAGGCGGACTTCGTGTCGTCCGGAGTCTTCGGGCTGATCGACGCGATCGAGAAGTTCGACATCGACCGCGAGATCAAGTTCGAGACATACGCGATCACCCGGATCCGCGGCGCGATGATCGACGAGCTACGGGCGCTGGACTGGATCCCCCGGTCGGTGCGGCAGAAGGCGCGCAGCGTGGAACGCGCGTACGCCACCCTGGAGGCGCGGCTGCGACGGACCCCCTCCGAGAGCGAGGTGGCGGTCGAGATGGGCATCGGCGTCGAGGAACTCCACGCCGTCTTCAGCCAGCTGTCGCTGGCGAACGTGGTGGCCCTGGAAGAACTGCTGCACGTCGGCGGCGAAGGCGGCGACCGGCTCAGCCTCATGGACACCCTCGAGGACACCGCCGCGGACAACCCCGTGGAGGTGGCCGAGGACCGGGAGCTGCGACGCTTCCTCGCGCGGGCGATCAACACGCTGCCCGAGCGGGAGAAGACCGTGGTGACGCTCTACTACTACGAAGGACTCACACTCGCCGAGATCGGCAACGTGCTCGGCGTGACCGAGAGCCGCGTGAGCCAGATCCACACGAAGTCGGTCCTCCAGCTGCGGGCCAAGCTGGCCGGCTTCGGGCGCTGACCGGGGGCGCCGGCCGAGCGCGACGGCATGTGCACGCCGGGACCGGCGGCGCGCGCCGGCCGCACGGAGCCAAGAAGCCGGCGCACCGCGCGCGACTGGCCCAGGCGGGCGGCGCGCACGGGCCAGTGGCTCCCGCGGGCGGCGCTCCGTCCGTACAGTGGTTGACGTGCCAAGGATTCGAGCGGCCTCCGTGGCCGAGCACCGGTCGATGCAGCGAGCCGCCCTGCTGGACGCGGCCCGGTCCCTGCTGTCCGAGGGTGGTACGGACGCACTGACGTTCCCGGCCCTCGCCGAGCGGACCGGCCTGGCGCGCTCCTCCGTGTACGAGTACTTCCGCTCCCGCGCGGCCGTCGTGGAGGAGCTGTGCGCGGTCGACTTCCCCGTCTGGGCCGCGGAGGTCGAGGCGGCCATGGCGGCGGCGGACGGTCCCGAGGCGAAGATCGAGGCATATGTACGGCAGCAGCTCGCGCTGGTGGGGGACCGGCGGCACCGGGCCGTCGTCGCCATCTCCGCGAGCGAACTGGACGACGGGGCCCGAGAGAAGATCCGGGCGGCGCACGGCGGGCTCGTGACGATGATCGCCGACACGCTCGGCGCGATGGGACATGACGAGCCGCGGCTCACCGCCATGCTGCTCCAGGGCGTGGTCGACGCGGCGGTACGGCGCATCGAACTGGGAGCCGCGGAGGACCCGGCCGCCATCACCGAGGTGGCGGTCGCCATGGCCTTGCGGGGCGTCCGGGGCTGAGCTTCCCTTGGGGCCCCTCCCCTCCCCTCCCCCTCCCCTCCGCCCACCCCCTCCCCCAAGCCCCCACACCCCCCACTAAGGCAACGCCACCCCCTCCACCCGCAGCAGCCGCGACGGCCCCGCGCGCAGCAGCCAGGGAGGCAGCAGGGACAGCGGATTCAGGTAGGTCTCGCCGCGGCGCAGCCCCCAGTGCAGACACGGTCCCGCGCAGTGGGCGGTCGGTGGTTCCAGTACTCCCAGTACCTCGCCCGGCCGGACGGTGTCTCCCGTGCGGACCGACGCGCGTACCGGCTCGTACGTCGTCCGCAGGGGTGGCGCGCCCGTTCCGGCCAGTTCCACGGAGACCACACCCCGGCCCGCCACCCGCCCGGCGAAGGTGACGCGGCCGGCCGCCACCGTCCGCACCAGGTCGCCCGGTGCCGCCGCCAGGTCGACGCCCCGGTGTCCCGGCCCGTACGGCGTCGCCGGGGGCTCCCAGCCCCGTACGACCGGCGGGTGGACGCCCACCGGCCACAGGCGGGCGGCGGCGGGGGTCGTCCGGTCGGGGGCCGGTGTGCCGGTCGGGGCGGGATCCGGGCGGGGCGACACGCCCGCCCACGCGACGGGGGTCCGCGGGACCACCGACGCGGCGGGCGTCGACACGCCCGCCGCCGTCAGCAGCAGTACCACGGGCCACCACCGCACACTTCGTTCAGCTCGCATGCGGGTACGGTCTCGCACACCGGGCGATCATGGCCGGGATCTGTGGACAACCGTCCGGTTGTGGACAGGGGCGTCACCCGCCGCTCCGTGGGTCCCGTACACTTCTTGTGGCGATCCGGGTCACCGGGTCGACTTCGCACGCCCCGACACCTGGCCCTCGACGAGCCGGTGTCAGCGCTCCTCGGTCCTCTGTGGCACGGCGCATCGCGGGCGTCAGGCGCGAGTGCCATCCGGCGCACGCGGCACAACCGAGAAAACTCAAGGAGAACGGCCATGGCCGTCGTCACGATGCGGGAGCTGCTGGAGAGCGGCGTCCACTTCGGTCACCAGACCCGTCGCTGGAACCCGAAGATGAAGCGCTTCATCTTCACCGAGCGCAACGGCATCTACATCATCGACCTGCTCCAGTCGCTGTCGTACATCGACCGCGCCTACGAGTTCGTCAAGGAGACCGTCGCCCACGGCGGCACGGTCATGTTCGTCGGCACGAAGAAGCAGGCGCAGGAGGCCATCGCCGAGCAGGCCACCCGCGTCGGCATGCCCTACGTCAACCAGCGCTGGCTGGGCGGCATGCTCACCAACTTCTCGACCGTCTACAAGCGTCTGCAGCGCCTCAAGGAGCTCGAGCAGATCGACTTCGAGGACGTCGCCGCCTCCGGTCTGACCAAGAAGGAGCTGCTGGTCCTCTCCCGCGAGAAGGCCAAGCTCGAGAAGACCCTCGGTGGTATCCGCGAGATGCAGAAGGTGCCCAGCGCCGTCTGGATCGTGGACACCAAGAAGGAGCACATCGCGGTCGGCGAGGCCCGCAAGCTCAACATCCCGGTCGTCGCCATCCTCGACACCAACTGCGACCCCGACGAGGTCGACTACAAGATCCCGGGCAACGACGACGCGATCCGCTCCGTCACCCTGCTCACCCGCGTGATCGCCGACGCCGTCGCCGAGGGCCTCATCTCCCGCTCGCGCGTCGCCACCGGTGACAAGGGCGAGAAGGCCGCGGCCGAGCCGCTGGCCGAGTGGGAGCGCGACCTGCTCGAGGGCGAGAAGAAGGCCGACACCGAGGAGGCCGCCCCGGCCGCCGAGGCTCCGGCCGCGGAGGCTCCGGCCGCGGAGGCTCCGGCCGCGGAGGCTGCGGCCGCGGAGGCTCCTGCCGCCGCCGAGGGCGAGCAGGCCTGACCTCAGGCCCGTTCGGCTGATGTGAGGGCGAGTGGCGCCGGGCGCGCCACTCGCCGTTCACCCGCAGCCCTTAGATCTACGTAGCCCGTAGATCTTCGTAGCCCGCAGATCTTTGGCGGACCCGCGCCCGAGTCGCGGCGGCCGCCGACTTCGAGACTTCGAACTCCGAGAAGAGATTCACAGATCATGGCGAACTACACCGCCGCCGACGTCAAGAAGCTCCGTGAGCTCACCGGCGCCGGCATGATGGACTGCAAGAAGGCGCTGGACGAGGCCGAAGGCAACGTCGAGAAGGCCGTCGAGGCGCTCCGTATCAAGGGCCAGAAGGGCGTCGCCAAGCGTGAGGGCCGCTCCGCCGAGAACGGCGCCGTGGTCTCGATCATCGCCGACGACAACTCCTCCGGTGTCCTCGTCGAGCTGAAGTGCGAGACGGACTTCGTCGCCAAGGGCGAGAAGTTCCAGGCCGTCGCCAAGGCGATCGCCGAGCACGTCGCCAAGACCTCCCCGGCCGACATCGAGGCCCTGCTCGCCTCCGAGATCGAGGCCGGCAAGACGGTTCAGGCGTTCGTCGACGAGGCCAACGCCAACCTCGGCGAGAAGATCGTCCTGGACCGCTTCGCGCAGTTCTCCGACGGCTTCGTCACGGCATACATGCACCGCACGATGCCGGACCTGCCGCCGCAGATCGGTGTGCTCGTCGAGTTCGACAAGCCCAACACCGAGGTCGCCAAGGGCATCGCCCAGCACATCGCCGCCTTCGCGCCGAAGTACCTCTCCAAGGAGGACGTGCCGGCCGAGGTCGTCGAGTCCGAGCGTCGTGTCGCCGAGGAGACCACCCGCGCCGAGGGCAAGCCCGAGGCCGCGATCGCCAAGATCGTCGAGGGTCGTCTGAACGGCTTCTTCAAGGACGCCACGCTGCTCGGCCAGCCGTACGCCCTCGACAACAAGAAGTCCGTCCAGAAGATTCTGGACGAGGCGGGTGTCACCCTGAAGCGCTTCACGCGCATCAAGGTCGGCATCTGAGTCCGTACCGCGTTCGACGGGAGACCCGGATAGGGTCGACGGTCGAAAGCAGTCGTCCGCTTCAGGCGCGTGTGCCGTCCCGCACGCGCGCGTGATGGACGACAGCAGATCTGACGAGGAGGCCATTGCCGCGAATGGGATGCGAAACACGCCCCATCGGCAATGGCCTTCTTCGTATGTGCAACACGTAAAAGAGGCGGGATCTCCATGACCACCAAGGCCGAGAAGAGCGACGACGGCAAAGTACGCGGCCGGTTTCTGCTGAAACTGTCCGGAGAGGCGTTCTCCGGCGGCACCGGACTCGGCGTCGATCCGGACGTGGTGCATGCCATCGCCCGTGAGATCGCGGCCGTGGTGCGCGACGGATCCGAGATCGCCGTCGTCATCGGTGGCGGCAACTTCTTCCGCGGCGCCGAACTCCAGCAGCGCGGCATGGACCGGGCCCGTTCCGACTACATGGGCATGCTCGGCACGGTCATGAACTGCCTGGCCCTCCAGGACTTCCTGGAAAAGGAGGGCATCGACTCGCGCGTGCAGACCGCCATCACCATGGGCCAGGTCGCCGAGCCGTACATTCCGCTGCGTGCGGTGCGCCACCTGGAGAAGGGCCGCGTGGTCATCTTCGGCGCCGGTATGGGCATGCCGTACTTCTCGACCGACACGACCGCCGCTCAGCGTGCCCTCGAGATCGACGCCGAGGCGCTGCTCATGGGTAAGAACGGTGTGGACGGGGTCTACGACTCCGATCCGAAGACCAACCCGGAGGCCGTCAAGTTCGACTCGCTCAGCTATGGCGAGGTCATCACCCGTGACCTCAAGGTCGCCGACATGACCGCCATCACGCTGTGCCGGGACAACAAGCTGCCCATTCTGGTCTTCGAGCTCCTGGCGGAAGGCAATATCGCGCGTGCCGTCAAGGGTGAGAAGATCGGCACACTCGTGGGTGACCAAGGCAGCCGGGACTGACCGGACGCCGACCCGTCCGGGGCGCCCGTCGGGGCGATGGACCCTGGCCGGGGGATGGACAATGACCTGCCGGTCCGGAACCGTGCAGGAAGAAGACGCGACGCAGCCGGCCGCGTGACCGACGAGTGACAGCTGCCGGGCCTACTCAAGACACGCAGGAGCAAGTGGTGATCGAAGAGACCCTCCTCGAGGCCGAGGAGAAGATGGAGAAGGCCGTCGTGGTCGCCAAGGAGGACTTCGCCGCGATCCGCACCGGCCGTGCGCACCCGGCGATGTTCAACAAGATCGTGGCCGACTACTACGGCGCACCGACGCCGATCAACCAGCTGGCCTCGTTCTCGGTGCCGGAGCCGCGCATGGCCGTGGTGACGCCGTTCGACAAGAGCGCGCTGCGCAACATCGAGCAGGCGATCCGCGACTCCGACCTGGGCGTCAACCCGAGCAATGACGGCAACATCATCCGCGTGGTGTTCCCGGAGCTCACCGAGGAGCGCCGCCGCGAGTACATCAAGGTCGCCAAGGGCAAGGGCGAGGACGCCAAGGTGGCGATCCGCTCCGTCCGCCGCAAGGCCAAGGACGCCATCGACAAGCTCGTCAAGGACGGCGAGGTCGGTGAGGACGAGGGCCGCCGTGCGGAGAAGGAGCTCGACGACACCACCGCGAAGTACGTCGCTCAGGTGGACGAGCTGCTCAAGCACAAGGAAGCAGAGCTGCTCGAGGTCTGATGAACGACTCTTCCTGGGGGGCGCCGCCACAGACCGGGTACTGGGGGCCCGCCGACGAGGGACCGGTCCGGGAGACCGGCCCGGCGGGTCCCGCGTACGATGCGCATGACGCCCAGCAGACTCGCCCCATGCCCATCGTGCCCGACGTGCCCGCGCAAGGCGGAGACCAGGATGACGACCGGGGGGCCGCTCGGCTGGGCGGCCCCTTGTTCCGCGACCAGACGCCGCAGGCGCCGTCCCACTGGGCGGCCTCGCAGAATCCGGAGCCCATGCCCGACGCCCCACAGCCGGCGCCCGCACCGCAGAAGAAGAGCGCGGGCCGTGATCTGGGTGCGGCCATAGGGGTCGGGATCGGGCTCGGCGTTGTGATCGTCGTGTCGTTGTTCATCGTCAAGGCCGTGTTCGTCGGTGTCATAGCGGTCGCCGTCGTGGTGGGCCTGTGGGAGCTGACAAAGCGGCTTGAGGAGCGCAAGGGCATCAAGGCGCCCCTGGTGCCGCTCGCGGTCGGCGGTGCGGCGATGGTCGTCGCCGGGTATGTCCGGGGCGCCGAGGGTGCCTGGGTGGCGATGGCCCTGACGACGCTGGCGGTGCTGGTCTGGCGCATGACGGAACCGCCGGACGGCTATCTCAAGGACGTCACGGCGGGCGTCTTCGCGGCTTTCTACGTGCCGTTCCTGGCCACGTTCGTCGCCATGATGCTGACGGCCGACGACGGCCCGCAGCGCGTTCTGACCTTCCTGATCCTGACAGTCGTCAGCGACACGGGTGCCTATGCCGTCGGCTGGCGGTTCGGGACGCACAAGCTCGCACCGCGCATCAGCCCCGGCAAGACCCGCGAGGGCCTGGTCGGGGCGGTGGCCTTCGCCATGGGGGCGGGTGTGCTGTGCATGCGGTATCTGATCGACGGCGGCTTGTGGTGGCAGGGCCTGCTGCTGGGCCTCGCCGTCGCCGCCAGCGCCACGCTGGGCGATCTGGGCGAGTCCATGATCAAGCGTGATCTGGGCATCAAGGACATGGGCACCCTGCTGCCTGGCCACGGCGGCATCATGGACCGTCTCGACTCGCTGCTGCCGACCGCTCCGGTGGTCTGGCTGCTGCTCGTGCTCTTCGTCGGGAGCGGCTGAGGGAGCGGCTGACGGGCCGTCCCGCGCCGCTGATCCGCGGTCCGGTCGTGGCACAGGGGCTCGCCGTCCACGCGACGGCGAGCCCCTCACTGCTGGGAGGCCGGAGTTCGCCGGCTCGCGGGATGTCGGCTCCGGCAGGGAACGTTCGGCCCGGTGAACCTTCCACGCCGGGCCCGCGTCTTCCCGCACGACCGCCGTCACCCGCCCAGGAGAACAGACCGTGGCCGACAAGGACGTTGAGCAGACCGACGAGCGGGGTTACGGCCCGGCCCCCTGGTGGGCGGACCTCGGGACGTGGGGGGCCGTCGCACTGATCGTCTTCGGGGGTCTCGCGGCAGCGTGGGTCTTCCTCCGGCTGCCCGGCACCCCGGAGGAGCCGGCGTCCGGCTACTATCCAGCCGCCAAGGTCATCGCCTTCGGCCTGGTGACTGTGGGATGCACCTTGCTGGGCCGCCGTCGCGCCCGGGCCGCAGCCATCGAGGAGACGAACGAGCGGGAACGCGCCTGATCCGGCCGGTGAGCGACGTTTGGGTGTCGCCGATCTCCAGGGCGATGGCACCGTCGGGCATGACGAAGGCGTCGTACCCGTGTCCGCCGATGTCGAGCCCGTCGCGGCTTGGTCGGTAGCGGGCGGCGACCTCCAGGCCTGGGAGGTGCTCGGGCAGCGTGGGGAGCATGGTCTGCTGGAGCGCCGTGGCCAGCTCGACTCGTGCCTCTTGCAACCTGACGCGTTCACGCGGACGTCGGCCTGGACGGGCGAGGGCTCCTGGGGAGCGGGCCCTGCTGCGTCGGTCATCCCTCAAAGCTAACAACGCGCGGACCTACCCGGATGGAGATGACGTGCTTGGCCGGGAGCGTGGCACGCAGCGTTAGTGCGATGGCACGCGGGCATGGAGGGGCCGATTCCGGCGTGCGTACGTTGGGTGACAGCCCTACGTTGGGAAAGCCGAGGTCGCAAAGCCACCCAAATGACCGCCGGCACTTCCACGGCCGAGTCGCCCTGGATCAGCAGAGGAGATCGTCATGGCAAGCAGCAACCGCGCCGTCGTCTTCCAGGCCCCGAAAGACATGCGCGTCGAGTCCCTCGACTTCCCGAAGCTTCAGATGCCGAACGGGAAAAAGGCCCCGCATGGTGTCATCCTCAGGCTCGTCGCCACCAACATCTGCGGTAGCGACCTGCACATCTACCGTGGGTCCTTCCCGGTGCCCCAGGGCATGGTGATGGGGCACGAGATGACCGGGGAGGTCATCGAGGTCGGCTCCGACGTCGAGTTCCTCAGTGAGGGCGACCTCGTCTCCGTCCCGTTCAACGTCGCCTGCGGCCGATGTCGCAACTGCAAGGCGCGCCGGACCGAGGTCTGCGAGACCACGAACCCCAAGGTGGCCTGCGGAGCATACGGCTTCAACCTGGGCGACTGGGACGGCGGCCAGGCCGAGTACCTGTTCGTCCCGTACGCCGACTTCCAGCTCCTGAGGTTCCCGGACAAGGACCAGGCCATGGCGAAGATCCGTGACCTGGCGGTGCTCTCGGACATCCTGCCCACCGCGTTCCACGGTCTCATGGAGGCCGGTGCCAAGCCGGGCTCGACCGTGTACATCGCCGGCGCCGGCCCGGTCGGCCGCTGCGCCGCAGCATCGGCGCGCCTCCTAGGGGCGTCCTGCATCATCGTCGGCGACCACAACAAGGACCGCCTGGAACTGGTGAAGCAGAACGGCTGCGAGACGATCGACCTGACCCAGGACGCGGCGCTCACCGACCAGATCGAGGCCATCCTGGGCGAACCCAGGGTCGACTGCGCAGTCGACTACGTCGGCACCGAGGCACACGGCATCGGCAGCCAGGCCGAGGACATGGACCCGGCCTACGCCATCAACCAGGTGATCGACGCCACCCGCGCGGGCGGAGCCACCGGAGTCATCGGCGTCTACGGCCCCGACCCGCTCGCGAAGTCGAAGGAAGAGCAAGAGGGAACGTACCCGATCGACTTCGGCAAGGCCTGGATCAAGTCGCCGCGGATCACCGCCGGGCAGGCACCGATCATGCAGTACAACCGCGAGCTGATGATGGCGATCCTGTGGGACCGCATGCCCTACTTGAGCGCCATGCTCAACACGAAGGTGATCAGCCTCGACGAGGCCCCCGGGGCCTACGCGACCTTCGACACGGGAGTGCCCCTCAAGTTCATCATCGACCCCCACGGCCTCATTCCCGCCTGAGGCCCGCCCTCCCCGGCCCGCAGTCCCCGTTCGGGGAGGGTGCGGGTCGTGCGGGGCTGCTCAGCGACAACCAACGCTGACAAACGATCCCGATCCCGGCCCCGGCAAGGGGCTGGACTGAGGGCAGCCTGATGCGGCACTAGGCGCCGCAGCGAAGTCACCAGGTCAGAGCGCTTCCTTGTTCTCCTTCGGTGCCTCTCCCGACTTGTGTATTGGAGGCAGAACACTCCACGGCCAGGTGATCCAGCGGTGAGCCCTTCGGTGTAGGGGTCTGCAGGCTGGGCCGTCTCCGGGCCGTCCGAGGCCGCTCACCGGCGACCGGCGACGACCACTGACGACAGCCGTAGCGACCGGCAGCCCCAGGCCACCCAAGTCGATCTGCGACACTGGTGAGGCCATGCCTAAGCCCGGAGAACTCACTTTCGTCGCGCCGCGCGGAGCCAAGACCCCGCCGCGGCATCTTGCCGACCTCACGCCCGCCGAGCGCAAGGAGGCGGTCGCCGCGGTCGGTGAGAAGCCGTTCCGCGCCAAGCAGCTCTCGCAGCACTACTTCGCGCGGTTCTCACACGACCCGGAGCAGTGGACCGACATTCCCGCCTCCTCGCGCCCCAGGCTCCAGGAGGCGCTGCTGCCGGAGCTGATGACGGTCGTACGGCATCTGTCGACGGACCAGGACACCACCCGCAAGACGCTGTGGCGGCTGTTCGACGGGACGCTCGTGGAGTCCGTGCTGATGCGCTACCCCGACCGGGTCACCATGTGCATCAGCTCCCAGGCGGGCTGCGGCATGAACTGCCCGTTCTGCGCCACCGGCCAGGCCGGCCTGGACCGCAACCTGTCCACCGCGGAGATCGTGCACCAGATCGTGGACGGCATGCGGGCACTGCGCGACGGTGAGATCCCCGGCGGGCCGGCGCGGCTGTCCAACATCGTGTTCATGGGCATGGGCGAGCCGCTCGCCAACTACAAGCGTGTCGTCGGCGCCATCCGTGCCCTCACCGACCCCGCGCCGGACGGGCTCGGGCTCTCGCAGCGCGGGATCACCGTGTCGACCGTCGGGCTGGTGCCGGCCATCCACCGCTTCGCCGACGAGGGCTTCAAGTGCCGCCTCGCCATCTCCCTGCACGCGCCGGACGACGAGCTGCGCGACACCCTCGTGCCCGTCAACACTCGGTGGAAGGTGCGGGAGGTCCTCGACGCCGGGTTCGAGTACGTCGAGAAGTCGGGACGCCGGCTGTCCATCGAGTACGCCCTGATCCGGGACATCAACGACCAGGCGTGGCGCGGCGATCGGCTCGGCCGGCTGCTCAAGGGCAGGCCCGTCCACGTCAATCTGATCCCGCTCAACCCGACGCCCGGCTCCAAGTGGACCGCGTCACGGCCCGAGGACGAGAAGGCGTTCGTCGAGGCGATCGCCGCCCATGGGGTGCCGGTGACCATCCGGGACACCCGGGGTCAGGAGATCGACGGAGCGTGTGGTCAGCTGGCGGCCACCGAGCGGTAGTCTGAGGGCCGTCCATATCATCACAGGCATAACTTCATATCAGGCATACCTTCATATTCCGACAGGGGAGCGCCACAGCGCTGAGAGTGCGGGAGAGCCCGCAGACCCTCTGAACCTCGCCCAGGTCATTCTGGGTAGGAAGTTCGGTCTTCACTCGAGCTGTTGCGCCCTGCCCGGGTCCCTTCGGGGCCCCAGGACAGGGCCGCGTCTCTTCCTGGTCACCTCCAGGAGGAATTCAGTGAGCATCACCCGCAGGCAGTTCGCGGCCCTCGCCGTGGGGCTGGGCCTGGTCACGCTGTCCGCGTGCGGATCGTCCGGCTCCACGGGCGGCAGCGGCGGCGACCCGAAGACGGTGACCCTCGTCAGCCACAACTCGTGGGCCGCCTCCAAGAGCGTCGTCGCGGCGTTCGAGAAGGAGTCGGGTTACCGGGTCAAGGTCCTCCCCGACGGCGACGCGGGCCAGGCCGTCAACAAGGCGATCCTCACCAAGGACAATCCGCAGGGCGACGTCTTCTTCGGCGTCGACAACACGCTGCTGTCCCGGGCGCTCGACAACGGTCTGTTCCAGCCGTACGCGGCCAAGGGACTGGACCGGGTCGGCGCGCAGTACCAGCTCGACGACAGGCACCGGGTCACGCCCGTCGACTACGGCGACATCTGCGTGAACTACGACAAGAAGTACTTCGCCGACCACAAGCTCGCCCCGCCCGCCTCCCTCGACGACCTCACCAAGCCCGCGTACCGGAACCTCCTCGTCACCGAGAACGCCTCCACCTCCTCGCCGGGTCTCGGCTTCCTGCTCGGCACGGCCGCCCACTACGGCGACGGGGGCACCTCCCGCTCGGGCGGAGCCGAGAGCGGGGGAGGCTGGCAGGACTACTGGAAGAAACTCAAGGACAACGGCGTCAAGGTGGTCGACGGCTGGGAGCAGGCCTACCAGCAGGAGTTCTCGGGTTCGGCACCGGGCCGGAAGGCTGGGGGCGACCGGCCGCTCGTCGTCTCCTACGCCTCCTCGCCGCCCGCCGAGGTCGTCTACGCCAAGCCGCGGCCCAAGACCGCGCCGACCGGCGTCGCGACCGGCACCTGCTTCCGCCAGATCGAGTTCGCGGGCCTGCTGAGCAACGCTCACAACCCCAAGGGCGCCAAGGCGTTCCTCGACTTCCTGATCAGCAGGAGGTTCCAGGAGGACATGCCGTTCAACATGTACGTCTACCCGGTCGTGCAGGGAGCGCGGGTCCCCGCCGAGTTCACCGAGTACGGGCCCGCGGCCGAGCACCCCGCGACCATGGCCCCGGCGAAGATCGCCGCCAACCGTGACCAGTGGGTCAGGTCGTGGACGTCGCTCGTTCTGAAGTAGCCCCGAAGAGCCGGGGAGGCGCGGCGCGGTTCGGGCTCATGGCCCTGCCGGCCGTGTTCTTCGCGGTCTTCTTCGCCTACCCCGTCGCCGCGATCGTCACGCGCGGTCTGCGCGTCGACGGGGTGTGGCGCCTCGGCCGCCTCACGGAGGTGCTCGCACAGCCCGACATCCGCCATGTGCTGTGGTTCACCACCTGGCAGGCGCTCGCCTCCACGGCCCTCACCCTGCTGGTGGCGATGCCCGGCGCCTATGTCTTCGCCCGCCTGGACTTCCCCGGCAAGCAGGTGCTGCGCGCGGTCGTCACCGTGCCGTTCGTGCTGCCCACGGTCGTCGTCGGCACGGCGTTCCTGGCACTCGTCGGCCGTGGCGGACTCCTCGACGACCTGTGGGGCGTCCGGCTCGACACGACCGTGTGGGCCATCCTGCTCGCCCATGTCTTCTTCAACTACGCGGTCGTCGTCCGGACGGTCGGCGGCCTGTGGGCGCAGCTCGACCCGCGTCAGGAGGAGGCCGCACGCGTACTCGGCGCCTCCCGCGTCACCGCCTGGCGGAAGGTGACGCTGCCCGCTCTGGGCCCGGCCGTGGCGGCCGCCGCCCTCATGGTCTTCCTGTTCACGTTCACCTCGTTCGGGGTGGTGCAGATCCTGGGCGGCCCGACGTTCTCCACCCTGGAGGTGGAGATCTACCGGCAGACCTCGGAGATCTTCGACCTGTCCACGGCCGCCGTGCTGACGATCGTCCAGTTCCTGGCGGTGGGCGCGATCCTCGTGCTGCACGCCTGGACCGTGCGCCGCCGGGAGAGCGCACTGCGGCTGGTCGACGCGTCCCGCACGGCGCGCAGACCGCGCGGGGCCGGCCAGTGGGCGCTGCTCTGCTCGGTCCTCGCCACCGTCGCCGTCCTGCTCGTCCTGCCGCTCGCCGTCCTGGTCGCGCGGTCGCTCGACGCGCCCGGGTTCGCGTACTACGAGGCCCTGACGCACGCGGACGGCGGGACCTTCCTCGTGGCCCCCGTCCACGCGATCGGCAACTCGCTCGCCTACGCCGTCGCCGCCACCCTCATCGCCGTGCTGATCGGCTCGCTCGCCGCCGCGGCCGTCGCCCGCAGAGACGCCGGCCGGCTGGTCCGGGGCTTCGACGCGCTGCTGATGCTGCCGCTCGGCGTCTCCGCGGTGACCGTCGGCTTCGGGTTCCTGATCTCCCTCGACCGGCCGCCGCTGGACCTGCGCGGTTCCTGGATCCTGGTACCGCTCGCGCAGGCGCTGGTGGGCGCCCCCTTCGTCGTACGCACCATGCTGCCCGTGCTGCGGGCCGTGGACGAGCGGCTGCGGGAGGCGGCCGCGGTGCTCGGGGCCTCGCCGTGGCGGGTGTGGCGCGAGGTCGATCTGCCGATCGTACGGCGGGCGCTGCTGATCGCGGCCGGGTTCGCGTTCGCCGTGTCGCTGGGCGAGTTCGGGGCGACCGTGTTCATCGCCCGGTCCGACAATCCGACGCTGCCGGTCGCGGTGGCTCGCCTGCTCGGACGGCCCGGCGACCTCAACTACGGGCAGGCAATGGCCCTTTCGACGATTCTCATGGTGGTGTGCGCGGTGGCGCTGCTGGTCCTGGAGAGGCTGCGGACCGACCGGACGGGGGAGTTCTGACGATGCTGAGGCTGGAGCGGGCGGCCGTACGCTTCGGGGGGCGCCCCGCGCTCGACGGAGTCGACCTCGAGGTCGCCGAACACGAGGTGGTGTGCGTGCTCGGGCCCAGCGGCGGCGGCAAGTCGACGCTGCTGCGGACCGTGGCGGGACTGCAACCTCTCGACTCCGGGCGGGCGTTCCTCGACGGCCGCGACCTGGCCGGGGTGCCCGCGCACCGGCGCGGGGTGGGGCTGATGTTCCAGGACCACCAGCTGTTCCCGCAGCGGGACGTGGGCGGCAACGTCGCCTTCGGGCTGCGGATGCAGGGGGCCCCGCGCGCCGAACGAGAGACCCGGGTCGAGGAGTTGCTGGAACTGGTCGGGTTGCCCGGAGCCGCCCGGCGGGCCGTCGCGGCGCTCTCCGGCGGTGAGCAGCAGCGGGTCGCGCTCGCCCGCGCGCTTGCGCCCCGGCCACGGCTGCTGATGCTGGACGAGCCGCTGGGCCAGCTCGACCGGTCGCTGCGCGAGCGCCTGGTCGTCGAACTGCGCGAGATGTTCGGGCGGTTGGGCACGACCGTGCTCGCGGTCACCCACGACCAGGGCGAGGCCTTCGCGCTCGCGGACCGCGTGGTCGTCATGCGCGACGGGCGGATCGCCCAGTCGGGTACGCCACTTGAGGTCTGGCAGCGGCCCGCGGACGCATTCGTGGCGCGCTTCCTCGGTTTCGACAACGTGGTGGAGGCGACCGTCTCCGGGGAGGTCGCGGACACGCCCTGGGGCAAGCTCCCCGTCCCCGAAGGCTCTCCGCAGGGACCGGGCGCCCTGCTCGTCCGGCCCGCGGGCGTACGCCTGGTGCCCGCAACCGAGGGCCTGCGCTGCACCGTGACCGCACGCACCTTCCGCGGCACTCATGTCGCCGTACGACTGCAACCCGATGAGGCACCGGCGCTGGAGGCGGCGTGCCCGCTGCGGGCGGCACCCGAACCCGGGGACGAGGCGGGAGTCGTGTTCGACGCGGCCGAGGCCGTCGTACTCGGGGACGCCTCCGGCGCGTAGGGGGACCGGCAGCCCGGGCCGGACACGCACAGCGGCCCGCCCCGGCAGGGGGCGGGCCGCTTGCTCGTACGGAACCGGCGTGCGTCAGTTGTTCTTCGACGCGCCCCGGCGGCGCATGCCGAAGAAGACCGCGCCACCGCCGATGACGACGAGTCCGGCGGCGATGCCGGCGATCAGGGGCGTGCTGGAGCTGGCACCGGTCTCGGCCAGGTTGGAGGTGCCGGCCGCGGGCGAGGGGGAGTTGTCCCCGGGAGCGGCGGGAGCCGTGCTGCCCGATTCCGACGGGGTGGCCGTCGAGGACGGAGTGGCCGACGGCTTCGGGGTGTTCGAGGCCGGGGGCGTGGTGGCCGGCGCGGTGGTCTCCGAGGTCGCGCAGGCCTTGTCCGGGGTGGTCAGGTTCGGCGAGATGTCCTCGTCGACCTGGCCGCCGTTGGCGTTGACGTGAATCCGGTACTGCGCCTTCGGCGCCCAGTTCTCGGAGAACGTGACGGTCGCGCCGTCCTTGGAGCCGGTGACCTTCTGCTCACCGACCTTCCTCTCGTCGGCGCCGTTCGACTCGAGGTAGACCGTGACCGTCGCCTCCTTGCCGGAGGCGTCTATGTCCTTGACGGTGATGATGCCCTTCCCGTCCGCGTCGCAGGAGGCGACGGCCGAGAAGTCACGGATGTTGCAGGCGAGCGCGTTTCCGGCGACGCCGAGTGCGAGTGCGGCAGCGGCGGAGGTGACGCCGAGGATGCGCACCGAGCGTGCGGTGCGGGATGATATGGACACGATTGCCCTTCACGTGATGCGCAACTGCGGGGGGTTACAGGGACGTTGTCCAACAACAGCGTCCTCGTGAGGCTCACAGGTTTATAAGCGGCAGCTCGGCGGTGTCAACGCCGATGTCCGGCATGACCTCCGTTTTTACCCGGTCGTTAACCGCCCGGATGTTTGAAGCGCCGCCGGGGCAACCTCGAACCCCCCTGGTTGGCACCCGCGTTACCTGCGAAGGCTCAGCCCTGGACCGCCGCGGGGTCCATCCACATGACCTCCCAGGTGTGGCCGTCGAGGTCGTCGAAGGAACGGCCGTACATGAAGCCGTGGTCCTGCGGCTCCCCGCTGACCGAGCCGCCCGCCGCGAGCGCCCGGTCCACCAACTCGTCGACTTTGTCCCGGCTTTCCGCGCTGAGGCACAGCAGCACCTCGCTGGTCCGCGTCGCGTCCGCGATCTCCTTCTTGGTGAAGTCGGAGTAGCGCTGCTTGCTCAGCAGCATCGCGATGATCGTGTCGCTGATGACGACACAGGCGCAGTCGTCCGTCGTGAACCGCGGGTTGATCGTGTAGCCCAGTTCCGTGAAGAACTTCTTCGACGCCTCGACGTCGACGACGGGCAGGTTCACGAAGATCATCTGCTGGTACATGAGCGGTCTCTCCCGGTGAGGTGTGGTCCGTACGGGTGGTGGTCCGTACGCGTCCTGGTCGGTACGCGTTCTGATCGGTACGGAAGAAGAGACCGCGGGCGGCGGCGGAACTCATCGGCGCCGGCGAAAATTTCTCCGGGAATTTTCGCGGCCTCGCTCAGCCCCTCAGCGGCATCGCGGCCAGTTCCGCAACCACCCAGGTCAGCGGCATGAGCACCACGGTCAGGGCGCCCGCCCGAAGCAGCGCCGCGGTGCGCAGCAGCGTGGCCGGAGCGCCCAGCCGTACCAGCGCGGCGATCGTGCCGACGCGCGCCTGCCGCGCCTCGACCGCCGCCGTCGCCAGCGTCGCCAGCGCGCACCCCGCCACGAGCGCCGCACCGAGCGTCGTGAGCGGCCCGAAGGAGAGTCGCGCGCCGGCGTACGGCGCCGTCATGGCGTACGCCCCCGAGGCGACCGCGCACACCACACCGAGCGGCCGGCCGATCCGTCCCGCCTCCTGTTGCAGACCACGTCCCGCGAGCAGGCGCACGGCCCCCGGATTCGCGGAGTCCAGCATCCGGCCGCACAGGTACGCCAGGCCGGGCCCGGCCAGTGCCAGCCCCAGCGCGGTCAGCGCCCAGCCCGCCAGAACCCCGGCGGGCCCGCTCGCCAGCCCGCCGGGCAGGTGGAAGCGCGGTGACCCGTCCGCGTCACCGGCGTGCGCCTCCACGGCGAACCCCAGGGCGATCGCGGCCACACCCCAGGGCAGTCCGCTCGGCGAGGTCCCGGCTGCGGGGCGCGGACCGGGCGCCGGTGCCTCACCCGCGGGATGGGCGGCCTGTTCCCCGGACGCCCGTTCCTCGGAGGCGTCGTCGGCACCGGAGGCGGCCGGTGTGCCGCCGTGGCGCCTGGCGCGGCGCGGCCGTCCGTCCCTCGGCCGCAGGGCCAACGCGCTCGCCGCGGACGCCACGAACGGCACCACCGTGAGCAGGGTGAGTGCCGCGGGCAGCGGCAGCGGCTGGTCCGGGGCGAGGAACCCGGCCGCCGGGCCGTCGAACGGCGTTCCGGGCAGATCGCCGCGCAGATGCAGGAAGGCCAGCAACGCCAGCAGCGATCCCAGCGAGGTCGACAGGGCCGTGGTCAGTGCCGACAGGGCCATCAGCCGGGCCGGGCCGAGGCCGATGGCGGCCAGCCCGGACCGGGGGCGGGTGCCGGGGTCCGTGCGCGCGACAGCGAGAGCGAGGTACACGGTGGCGGCGACCGGCCCGAGGCACCAGGCCAGCCGCAGCTCCGAACCGGCCGGCGCCTCCGGGTGCGCCATGGCATACCCCAGCGTGCACAGCAGCAGAAAGCCCGTGCCCGCCGATGCCACGGCGACCAGCAGCCGGCAGAGCTGGACCAGGGGGTGGGCCCTACGGGCTAGACGGAGAGCGAGCACGCCGCGCGGCCTTCCGTCTCCGTCTCCCTCTCCGCCTCCGGGACCGGCGGCAGCTGGAGCGTGGTCACGCGGCGCCCGTCCAGGAGGGACACCGTGCGGTCGGCGAGGGCCGCGACATCCGGGTGAAGCGTGGCCATGACGACGGTGATGCCGTGGGAGCGCGCCGCAGCGGTGAGCGTGCGCAGCACCTGGGCGCCGTCGGAGCGGTGCAGTGTGGCGGTCGGCTCGTCCGCGAAGAGCACGGTCGGGCACGCGGCGAGGGCCCGCGCCACGGCGAGCCGCTGCCGTTCGGCCGCGACCAGCTCCTCCGGGCGCTTTCGGGCGCAGCCGCCGATGTCGAGCCGCTCCAGCCACTCCAGGGCAGCGGTCTTGGCCCTGCGGCGGCCGGTGCCGCGCAGCATCAGCGGCAGGGCGGCGTTCTCCCAGACGTTCAGCTCGGGGACGAGGAGGGGCACCGGGTCGATCCAGCCGAAGCGGTCGCGGCGCAGCCGTTCACGGCCGAGCGAGCCCATGGTGTGCACGGGCGTGCTGTTGAACCAGACCTCGCCCCGCTGCACGGGCACCAGTCCCGCCAGGCACTGCAGGAGGGTCGTCTTGCCGCTCCCGCGCGGTCCGGTGACAGCCAGGATCTCGCCCTGGCGCACCCCCACGGAGACGCCGCAGAGCGCGGGGGAGCCATTGTGCTGAAAGCGCAGGGCGTGTGCCCAGAGCACATCGTTGTCCGGCGGGGCCACCATCGCGTACCACCTCGGTTCTGATCCGTTGTCCCGTGCCGATCCCCGTCCGGGGGGACCCGTTCGGGTGAACGAAGGCCGGAGCGATCGGTCACATCGCACGCTAGGCAGACTGCGCCGGGAGCCGGGGACAGCGACGGCCCCGGACCGCCGTTTCTCACTCGAACAGGCGGCACGGGGCCGTTCGTTGATCATCCAGACGGATGAATCATCCGGCCGGGCGATCGGAACCTCGGGTGGCTCAGAGCTTGGTCCACGCCTCCGTCAGCGTCGCGCGCAGGATCTGCTCGATCTCGTCGAACGTCCCCTGGTCGGAGATCAGCGGCGGGGCGAGCTGGACGACCGGGTCGCCACGGTCGTCGGCACGGCAGTACAGGCCGTTGTCGTACAGCGCCTTGGACAGGAAGCCGTACAGGACGCGCTCGGTCTCCTCGTCGTTGAAGGACTCCTTGGTGTTCTTGTCCTTGACCAGCTCGATGCCGTAGAAGAAGCCGTTGCCGCGGACATCGCCGACGATCGGCAGGTCGTGCAGCTTCTGGAGGGTGGAGAGGAACGCGCCCTCGTTGTCGAGGACGTGCTGGTTGAGGTTCTCGCGCTCGAACAGGTCGAGGTTGGCCAGGCCCACCGCGGCCGACACGGGGTGGCCGCCGAAGGTGTAGCCGTGCAGGAACGTGTTGTC
The DNA here is from genome assembly GCF_040644655.1 of Streptomyces sp. NPDC046931. NCBI lineage: Bacteria > Bacillati > Actinomycetota > Actinomycetes > Kitasatosporales > Streptomycetaceae > Streptomyces > Streptomyces sp. NPDC046931. The sequence goes on along the minus strand of NZ_JBEYWX010000011.1, from coordinate 3,392 downwards.
ACCCTTGTAGAAGGGCTCGGCCAGGCGGTCGGAGACGATGCACGCGCCGATCGGGGAGTAGCCGGAGGTCATGCCCTTGGCGCAGGTGATCATGTCCGGGACGTAGTCGAACTTGTCGCAGGCGAACATGGTGCCCAGACGGCCGAAGGCACAGATGACCTCGTCCGACACCAGCAGCACGTCGTACTGGTCGCAGATCTCGCGGACCCGCTGGAAGTAGCCGGGCGGCGGCGGGAAGCAGCCGCCCGCGTTCTGCACCGGCTCAAGGAAGACCGCGGCCACGGTCTCGGGGCCCTCGAAGAGGATCTGCTGCTCGATCTGGTCGGCGGCCCAGCGGCCGAAGGCCTCCGGGTCGTCGCCGTGGATCGGGGCGCGGTAGATGTTGGTGTTCGGCACCTTGTGCGCGCCCGGCACCAGCGGCTCGAAGGGGGCCTTCAGGCTCGGCAGGCCGGTGATGGACAAGGCGCCCTGGGGGGTGCCGTGGTAGGCGACCGCACGCGAGATGACCTTGTACTTGGTGGGCTTGCCGACCAGCTTGAAGTACTGCTTGGCCAGCTTCCAGGCGGTCTCCACCGCCTCGCCGCCGCCGGTGGTGAAGAAGACCTTGTTCAGGTCGCCGGGCGCGTGGTGGGCGAGACGCTCCGCCAGCTCCACGGCCTTGGGGTGGGCGTAGGACCACACCGGGAAGAACGCCAGCTCCTGGGCCTGCTTGAACGCCGTCTCGGCCAGCTCGGTGCGGCCGTGGCCCGCCTGGACCACGAACAGACCGGCGAGACCGTCGAGGTAGCGCTTGCCCTTGTCGTCGTAGATGTAGGTGCCCTCGCCGCGCACGATGGTCGGCACAGGTGCGTTCTCGTACGAGGACATGCGGGTGAAGTGCATCCACAGGTGGTCGTACGCGGTCTGGCTGAGGTCCTTGGTACTCACGGCTATCGGGTTCCCCACATGTAGGTCTGCTTCTTGAGCTTGAGGTAGACGAAGCTCTCGGTGGAGCGCACTCCGGGGAGGGCCCGGATGCGTTTGTTGATGACGTCCAGCAGGTGGTCGTCGTCCTCGCAGACGATCTCGACCATCAGGTCGAACGAGCCTGCGGTCATCACCACGTACTCGCATTCGGACATGGCCGTCAGCGCGTCGGCGACGGACTCCACGTCGCCCTGGACGTTGATCCCGACCATCGCCTGCCGGCGGAAGCCCACGGTGAGCGGGTCCGTGACGGCGACGATCTGCATCACGCCCTGGTCGAGCAGCTTCTGGACGCGCTGGCGCACGGCCGCCTCGGACAGGCCGACGGCCTTGCCGATCGCGGCGTACGGCCGGCGGCCGTCCTCCTGGAGCTGCTCGATGATGGCGAGGGAAACGGCATCCAGCTGGGGAGTGCCGTTCCTGGACTCGCGGGAGTCCCTCTGGTCTGCGCTTCGACTGGCCACGAGCTCACTGTGCACGACGTCTCGACAGTTTCGCAAGGCTCGATCAATGAAATTCGTCGTTTACGTGATGGAAGCCTGCGGATTTCGCAGTAGTGATGCGTTCGGGGCTGTTGAAAACGTGGAGCCACGGATTAGGGTGGGTGTCTCAGTGATTGGACACCCGAACTTGGAGGGCCGGCAGTGAGCACCGAGCTGCGTCGTCTGCGCAACTACATCGACGGCGAATTCCGTGACGCCGCCGACGGACGGACCACCGAGGTGGTCAACCCCGCGACCGGTGAGGCGTACGCGACCGCCCCGCTGTCGGGGCAGGCGGACGTCGACGCCGCGATGGCGGCCGCCGCCGCGGCCTTCCCGGCCTGGCGGGACACCACGCCCGCCGAGCGGCAGAAGGCCCTTCTCAAGATCGCTGACGCCTTCGAGGAGCGCGCCGAGGAACTGATCGCGGCGGAGGTGGAGAACACGGGCAAGCCGGTCGGCCTGACCCGCTCCGAGGAGATCCCGCCGATGGTCGACCAGATCCGCTTCTTCGCGGGTGCGGCCCGGATGCTCGAGGGCCGCTCGGCCGGCGAGTACATGGAGGGGATGACCTCGATCATCCGCCGTGAGCCGGTCGGCGTCTGTGCGCAGGTCGCGCCGTGGAACTACCCGATGATGATGGCCGTGTGGAAGTTCGCCCCGGCGATCGCGGCGGGCAACACGGTCGTGCTGAAGCCGTCGGACACCACCCCGGCGTCCACGGTCCTGATCGCCGACATCATCGGCTCGGTCCTGCCCAAGGGCGTCTTCAACGTCATCTGCGGCGACCGCGACACCGGCCGCATGATGGTCGAGCACACGACCCCGGCGATGGCGTCCATCACCGGTTCGGTCCGCGCCGGCATGTCCGTCGCCGAGTCCGCGTCCAAGGACCTCAAGCGCGTCCACCTGGAGCTGGGCGGCAAGGCGCCGGTCGTCGTCTTCGAGGACACCGACATCGCCAAGGCGGTCGAGGACATCTCGGTGGCCGGCTTCTTCAACGCCGGCCAGGACTGCACGGCCGCCACCCGGGTCCTCGTGCAGGAGTCCATCCACGACGAGTTCGTGGCCGCGCTCGCCAAGGCCGCCGCCGAGACCAAGACGGGGCAGCCGGACGACGAGGACGTGCTGTACGGGCCCCTCAACAACCCGAACCAGCTCAAGCAGGTCTCCGGCTTCATCGAGCGCCTCCCCGCGCACGCCAAGGTCGAGGCCGGCGGCCACCGGGTCGGCGACAAGGGCTACTTCTACGCCCCGACCGTCGTCTCCGGCCTGAAGCAGGACGACGAGATCGTCCAGAACGAGGTCTTCGGCCCGGTCATCACCGTCCAGTCCTTCACCGACGAGACGCAGGCGATCGAGTACGCGAACGGTGTCGAGTACGCCCTCGCCTCCTCTGTGTGGACGAAGGACCACGCGCGTGCCATGCGTCTGTCCAAGTCGCTCGACTTCGGCTGTGTGTGGATCAACACGCACATCCCGCTGGTCGCGGAGATGCCGCACGGCGGCTTCAAGAAGTCCGGCTACGGCAAGGACCTGTCGGCGTACGGCTTCGACGACTACACCCGCATCAAGCACGTGATGACGTCGCTGGACGCGTAGCACCGGTACGGCATCGGCGCGGCCCCGCACGGGAGTTGACCCGGACGCTGTTGGTTAATTCGGGGCCGGGCACTTCGCCCCGCTGGCCGCTTCTTGGTCGGCGGGGCGAAGTGCTGCGAAGTGGCTGATGCGGGTGCGGGCTCGTGGTGTGTCGATGAGGTGGGCGTCGATGCGGGCGAGGTTGATCGCGGCGCCGGTGAGCTGGTGCTGAAGGCTGGTTTTGGCCAGGCCTCGGTAGCGGGATCTGCGCAGGCCGCAGCGTAGGACGGCCTGGGACATGGTGCCCTCGACACCGGCGCGGATCTGGTAGCGCTCCTTCCAGGCGTCGGTCTGCTGTTCCGC
>NZ_JBEYWX010000010.1:0-266735 GCF_040644655.1 Streptomyces sp. NPDC046931 | reverse complement strand
TTGTTTTTCTTTTTCCCCCTTTTGTTTGTGGCGGGGGGGGGGGGCGCCCCCCGCGGGGGGCCCCCCCCCCCCCCCCCCCCCCCCCCCGGGGGGGGGGGGCCCCCCCGGGCCCCCCCCCACGCTTCTCGTGCTCCCCGCACGCGGCTGCAGGCGGCCGGCCGTCACCGTCGTACGACGGTCCCGAACCGGATGTCATGGGCGGCCTCCGGATACATGACCGCGAGCATCCGCTCGCCCTCGGCGGTCACCTCCTGCCGTTGCGCCTTGCCGAGTGTGCCGAAGGGCTCGATCACCAGCGCGCCCTCCTCCAGCGTCCACACACCCGCCAGGAAACCGTCGACGAGCAGCGTGCGGTACGCCTGGTTACCCTGCCGGCTGCGGCCCTTGAGGCCGGCGGGCACGACCCGGGTGCGGTCCGCGTGGGAGAGCAGCAGATTGTCGTACTCGGGCAGGAATCGTGGCGGGGCGGGGGTGTCCGGGTCGGGCCGGGGGGCGTCGGGGAGGTCGAAGAGTTCGACGCCTTTGTGGTCGCGGAAGGCGAGGAGGCGGGGGCGGAGACGTTCGAAGGCGTCCTTCAGCCGGGTCAGGCCGGCCCAGGTCTGCATGTCCTTGACGGACGCCGGGCCGAAGGCGGCGAGGTAACGCAGCACGGTCTCCTCCGGCGCCGGGGCCGGCCCGGCGGCGCGGCCGAGCCAGCGCTCGGCGGTGGTGAGCGCGACCTGGCCGCTCCTGCCCCACAGGCCGCGCGGGGTGACCTGGACCAGTGGAAGCCGGCAGCGGGCGGCGACGGCGAGCGCCCCCGGGTCGGCGTGCGGCCACTCGGCGAGCAGTGCCTCGCGCAGCTGCTTCATGGTGCGGGGCTCGGCCTCGACGAGGTCGCGGGCGAGCGCGGTGAGGCGGTCCAGGTCGACGCCGGCCAGACCCGTGCGGAAGACGCCGAGCTCGCGGTCGCGGGCGGGCTGGACCAGGGGACGCAGGGACAGGCAGTCCTCGGCGGTGTGGGTGTGAAGGGTGGAGCGCAGGGTGACGATGCGAACCACCTCGCGGTCGGCCATGAGCACCGAGAGGTGCTCGGGGGCGAAGCCCTCCAGTCGGGCGGCGAGCGCGAAGTAAGGGGGCTGGACGTTCTGCGCCTGGAGCCCGAGAAGGTGGGTCGCGGCGGCCTTCGCGGACAGCGGCGACCGGCGGAGCAGGAGCTGACGGGCGAGGGTGGCCCGGTTGAGGGCGCGGGGGTGGAGGACGGGGGCCGCGGCCTCCCCAGGGGACGCGTTGCGGGGCGCGGGGGCCGTGGCCCCCCTTCCGGCTGCCGTCCGTGGCGCGCGGCTCGTCTTCGTCATGGCATGCACGCTAGCCCCGCTTGCGGTCGGTTTCCGTCCGCAAGGGTGGCCCCGCCTCACGGCGTGGGTGAGATCGCCGTCAGCCGAAGCCGAGCGAACTAGGCCGGGGCGACCGTCTCGCCTGCGAATTGCTGCGAGCGGCTCGCGAGGCTGATTCGCTCCTCGACGTCCCCCGGAGACAGGCCGAGCCTGCGCGGACGATGAACGAACTGTGGGGGCTGGGGAGAGGGGTACGGCCCGCTCAGGCAGGTGACAGGCTGGGTGAAGCGGTCGACGGGCGACGTGGTCGACGACCGCACGAACCCGGCGTGGGAGTCGGCTTCCTGGGCCAGGCGTTTCCCGGCCGGCGCGTTGTGGATCAGTCGACACGGCCCCTGACCTGGCTTCTTGCAGAAAAAGGTAGTATCGCCCTATATCCTTCTCCGGGATCGACAGACGTACGTTCGATACGGGAGGCAGCCGCGATGGCCGAGCGCCGCGCCCGCCCCGCCGCCGGCAACGGCCGCAAGCCGGTATGGCGCCGCGCCCTGGTACAGGCGACGGCGCCGCCCCCGAACCCACCGGCGCCCCGGCCCGACCCGGCACCCCCGGAGCCCCCGGAGGCGGGCAGCATCGTGCAGGCGGCGCTGTACCGGGACGGCGTCCGCATCTCCTCCCCCGCGTCGCTCGCCGACACCTTCCGCGAACTGCGCGAGGACCCGGACGGCATGGCGTGGATCGGGCTGGCCCGCCCCACCGAGTCGGAACTGCTCTCCCTGGCGGCCGAGTTCGATCTGCACCCGCTCGCGGTGGAGGACGCCCTGGAGGCGCATCAGCGGCCGAAGCTGGAGCGGTACGGCGACACCCTGTTCGTCGTGCTGCGCGCCGCCCGCTATCTGGACGCGCCGGAGGAGGTCGACTTCGGTGAGCTGCATGTGTTCGTGGGCCCGGACTTCGTGATCACGGTCCGCCATGGTGCGGCCCCGGACCTGTCGGCCGTCCGTCACCGCATGGAGGAGTCGCCCGAGCTGCTGAAGCTGGGCCCGGAGGCGGTGCTGTACGCGATCCTGGACGCGGTCGTGGACGGATACGCCCCTGTGGTCAACGGCGTGCAGAACGACATCGACGAGATCGAGACCGAGGTCTTCCGCGGCGACCCGGAGGTCTCCCGCCGCATCTACGAACTGTCCCGCGAGATGGTGGAGTTCCAGCGCGCCACCCGCCCCCTGGTCGGCATGCTGAACGGCCTGATGGCGGGCTTCGCGAAGTACGGGACGGACGAGGAACTCCAGCGTTATCTGCGTGACGTGGCGGACCACGTCACGCACACCAGCGAACGCGTCGACAGCTTCCGCCAGGCCCTTGCGGACATCCTGACCGTCAACGCGACACTCGTCACCCAGGAACAGAACGCCGAGATGCGGGCGTTGGCGGAGGCGGGCTTCGAACAGAACGAGGAGATCAAGAAGATCTCGTCGTGGGCGGCCATTCTGTTCGCTCCCACACTGGTCGGGACGATCTACGGCATGAACTTCTCGCACATGCCGGAGTTGCACTGGGTGTTCGGATACCCCTTCGCGATCGTGCTGATGGCGGTGGTCTGCACCAGCCTGTACGTCATCTTCAAGCGGCGGGACTGGCTCTGAGCGGTCGGGCGACGGACTGCCCCCGCCGGGCCGCCCAGGCCATCCCGTCCGCTCAGCGAAGCGGCTTGCGTGGGAGGTCGAGGACGGCCCGCACCGCCGATGCGGCGACGACGGCGAGCCCCGCGAACATCAGCCACCGGCCCCAGAGGGAGGCGAAGAGTTCCTGCGGATCGCCGTCCGGCATGACCCGGCCCCAGACGCAGGTCACCCGGGGCGGGAACACATCCACCGTCACACGGTCGAGGGCGTAGTCGCGCATCGTGTCCATGTACACGCCGTCGCCGGTCTTCGAGGCGCACAGGTCCAGGGGGCGAAGGAACGCGATCCCGTACACCGTCGCCGCGCCGTAACCGGCCAGGGCGATGACGGAGCCGGCCACCGCCCACCGCTTCGCCGGCGACGGCTGCCGGGTCCGCGCCCAGTACCGGTACAAGACGACGGCGAGCGGCGTGAGTACGACGGTGAGGGCCGGCGGGCCGAACAGCGCGAGCAGATCCATCACCGGTCACACGTCCTGCGCCGCGGTCAGGGGAGCTGCCGCGTTCGGGAGAACGGTCGTAGGCATCCGATCACCTCATCAGGGCCACCGGAGCCGGGCTGTGGCGGAGGCCACTCGTCCTGTCACAGGCGCGTCACAGGCAGGCCCGGGGCCCCTCGGCCGCCCTGCCGGGTCGCCGACAGCCACTCGATCACTCGATCACCGCAAACCAGGGCATCAACCGCGTACCATCCCCCCGTGGTCCTCTTCCGCCTCGAACGCGTCGTCCCGTTGCCCGTCGAACAGGCCTGGGCGCGGCTCACGGACTGGCCCCGCCACGGCGACGTGGTGCCGCTGACCCGGGTCACGGTGCTGACGCCCGCGCCGACGGATGTCGGAACGGTGTTCGTGGCCCGTACCGGGGTGGGACCGCTCACCTTCGACGACCCGATGGAAGTGGTCGACTGGCGGCCTCCGACGTGGTGCCGCCTGGCCAAGCGGGGTGGTCTCGTCACCGGGTGGGCGGAGGTCGAGGTGCACCCGCACGGGGACCGGTACGCGCGCGTGGTGTGGCGGGAGGAGCTGGCCGTACGCCGTCTGCCGGGACTCTTCGACTCACCGCTCGGGTGGCTGGCCCGGCGGGTGTTCGGGCGGGCGGTGGACGGGCTGCTGCGGCCGGATCCGGACCCTGGTGCTATTGGCCGCCCCTACCGTCCACCCCCATGACCGATACCCAGTCCACCCCCATGACCGATGCCGCACACCTCGAGACCACCAGGGCGTCGTTCGACGCCGTCGCCGCGGACTACGAACGGCTGCTCAGGAACGAGTCGGACGACAGTCCCAAGCCCTCGTCCGGCACTCCACGGTGCACACTCCGCCGCACGAACTTCCGCTGCGCTTCCGTCAGTTCCACCGCATCCTCGCGCCGGGCGGCCATCTCCTCACGACGTTGAAGGCGGGCTGCGAACGTGTGCGCCTGGACCACGCCTACGGCCACGAGCCGATACGATCACAGGGCGCGCCGACGCTACGGACACCTGGGGAAGGGGACACCGTGCACGAGGAGAGCCCGCGGCTGGAACTGCGGATCGACTCCGGGCCGCAGGCCACGGCAGAGCAGACGGATCGTCAGGTACGTCGGCTCCACAGCGATCTGAAGACCCTCGGCGTCCTCCGTGTCGCACGCGGGACGGTGCCGCCGCCTGCGGGCTCGATGGCAGGCCCGGGACACGACCTTGCGGTGCTCGTCCTCAGCGGCGCGTTCTCCGCCGCCACGGTCAAGGCCGTGAGCAACGTCGTCGTGGCCTTCCTCCAGCGGTCGAAAGCACGTTCGGTCGAGTGGGAGATCGACGGAGCCAAGGGGTCGTTCGGCGCCCTGTCCGCCGGGGACCACCATGCGCTGGTCGAGGCGGTCACCGCCCGTATCGGCGCCGGGTCCGCCACCGTCGCGGACCGGGAGACCAGTGGCGAACCGGGGGTTGGCGATGGCGGGACGCCGGATCGCGCTGCTGGTCGCGACTGACGGCTACCAGGACCCGGGCCTCAACCAGCTCAGGGCCCCGGCCCGGGGCGCCACCGAGCTGGGGGCGCTGCTGCGGGACTCCGCGATCGGGCGCTTCGACCTCGTGCGGGAGCTGCTGAACCGGCCCAAGCACGAGATCGAGGCGGCCGTCGAGGACGTCCTCAGCGACCGGTCGCCCGACGATTTGGTGCTGCTCTACTTCGCCTGCCACGGCATCCGCAACGACGCCGACCGGCTGTTCTTCGCGACCCTCGGCACACAGCTGAGGCGCCCGCACGCCACCGCCATCCCGGCCTCCTTCATCCACCACCTCCTCGACGAGTGCGAGGCCCGTACCAAGATCGTGCTGCTGGACTGCTGTTACAGCGGCCTCTTCCACCGTGGGGCGCCGCTGTCCCCCGCTCCCGTGGACGTGGAGGCCGCGCTCGCCGGGCGGGGCACCTTCGTCATCACCGCGTCGACAGCGCTGGAATACGCCTACGACGGCGACCTGTTGACCCTGGACAACAGTCTGTCGGCGCCCCGGTTCACCGCCGCCGTGATCGAGGGGCTGAGCACGGGCCTGGCGGACCTGAACCGGGACGGGGTGATCACTCCGGAGGAGCTGTACACCTACGCCCACGACACGGTGATCAACCAGGCGGGGCCGGAACAGACCCCCACCAAGTCCGGGCAGTGGGAGGGAAACGTCCCCCTGGCCTACGCGCCGTGGATCGACCCGGCCGCGGGACCCGCCGCCAGGGCCACGGTGGCCGAGGAACTCGCGCTCGGCTCGCTGCTTCCGACCCCCGTGGACACCATGGACCGCGGCTTCATCTGTGACGCCTGGGAGGGCGCCTCGCGGCTCGTCGCGCCCATCGGGCGGCTGGAGAACGGCACCGTCGACGACCTCATGTGCGTCGACTTCTCCAGCAGGGACGGCAACGCCGCGGTCGTCGGCAAGCTGGGCAGCGGCAAGACCACCCTGCTGCGTTCACTGATCATGTCGCTGGCCCTGACCCACACGCCGCGCGAGGCCGAGTTCTACCTGCTGGAGGGGGCGGTGAACCGGCTCGGAGTACTACGCTCGCTGCCGCATGTGCGGACGATCGCGGCGCCGCACGAGCACGACGCGGTCGAGGGCACCCTCACCGCGGTCAGGGCCGTCCTGTCCACCCGGCGCACGCTGTTCCGCAACCTCGACATCGACTCCATCGAGGCGTTCCGCGCGCTGCGCACCACCGACCGCGTCGAGGCGGGGGCCGCCGGCGATGTCTTCCTCGTCGTCGACGGCTGGCTCGACTTCTGCTGGGAGTACCCGGACTTCGCCGACACGGTGCACCGGCTGGCCAACACGGGCCTGAACTACGGTGTCCACCTGCTGGTCACTGCGCGCCGCTGGAGCGACTTCTCGGCGGACCTGCTGGGCCTTCTGGGGACGCGGCTGGAACTCGCCCTCGACGCACCCGAGGAGTCCCATGTCGACGCGGCTCTGGCGTCCGGGATCGCGGTGGGGTGGGCGCTGTGCCGGCGCAGACGCTTCCGGGTGGCGGTTCCGCGGTTCGACGACGGCACCGGGCCCGTGTCGGCACGGGAGTCGCTGACGGAGACGGCGGAACTTGTGCGGCAGGGGTGGAGCAACCGGCGCCCGGGTCTGTCGCGGCTCCTCGCCCAGTCCCGCACCGGCGCGTCGGGCGAGTCCTTCCTCCGGCTGTTCGGCATCGGCAACAACCCGGCCGCGCTGGATCTCCCGTCACTGCGCGACCGCGGGTCCCCCCGGGAGCGACTGACGGTGCCCTTCGCGGTGGGCGACGCGGGCCAGACCGTGCTGCTCGACCTCAAGGAGGCGGCACAGGAGGGTATGGGGCCGCACGGCCTGTGCGTCGGGGCGTCCGGCTCCGGCAAGTCGGAACTGCTGCGCACGATCGTGCTCGGCCTCGCCCTGCGGCACTCCGCGGAGGAACTGTCCTTCGTCCTGGCCGACTTCAAGGGCAGCGGCACGTTCGCGGGTCTGACGGGCCTGCCCCATATGGCGGGCGCCATCACCGGCCTGGAGGGCGATCTGCTGCTTGTGGCGCGGATGCGCGACGTCCTCAGCGGTGAACTGAGCAGGCGCCAGGAGTGGCTGCGGGCCCACGGCGTGTCCGGCGCCTACGAGTACGACCGGCAGCGCGCCACCACCCGGCCCGACCTGCCGCCGCTCCCGGCGCTGCTCGTGGTGATCGACGAGTTCGTCGAACTCCTCGACGCCGTACCGGATTTCGTGGAGCTGCTCGTGTCCGTCGCCCGTCTGGGCCGATCGCTGGGCGTCCACCTGCTGCTGGCCTCACAGCGGCTTGAGGAAGGCAGGCTGCGCGGGCTGGACACGTATCTGTCGTACCGCATCGCGCTGCGCACCTCGTCCGCCACCGACTCCCGGGCGGCGCTGGGCAACCCCGACGCCCACCACCTGCCACCGGAGCCGGGCACCGGGTTCCTGAGGGACGGCGGGACGGGCCTGCCGGTCCGTTTCAAGGCCGCGTACGTGTCGGGCCCCGTCGTGGGCGCGGGCGTGGACGACGTCGACGGCTCGGCGTCGCTGTTGGAGGCAGTCGTCGCCCAGCTGTCGGCCACCGGGCCCGCCGCCCGCCGGATCTGGCTCCCGCCCCTGACCGAATCGCCCACGTTGGGCACTCTGTTCGGCCGCGCACCGGAGGTCGTCCCGGACCGCGGCCTGCAGATCCCACGGCCGGCCCAGCCCCTCAGCGCCCCGTTCGCCCTGGTCGACCGGCCGTTCGAGCAGCGACAGGACGTGCTGGCCCTGAACTTCCGGAACACCGGTCATGCCCTCGTCTTCGGCGGGCGCCAGTCCGGCAAGTCGACCGCCCTGGCCACCCTCGTCCTCTCGTTCGCCCTCACCCACACCCCCGCCGAAGTGCAGTTCTACTGCCTGGACTTCGGCGGCGGCCGACTGGAGGCGCTGGCCGGGCTGCCTCATGTGGGCGGCGTGTCCTCCCGGCTGAACCCGGAGCGTGTCAGGCGCACCGTCGCCGACGTGCTGCGCGTCCTCGACGAGCGCGAACGGTTCTTCCGCGAACACCGGATCGAGTCGGTCGCCGAATACCGGGAACGCCGTGCGGCCGGTGAGTGGCCGGATCAGCCCTGGGGTGATGTGTTCCTGGTGATCGACGGCTGGGGGACCCTGCGGAACGACTTCGAGACCCTCGAGCCGTCCGTCATGGCCATCGCCCTGCGGGGCACGGATGTCGGGGTGCATCTGCTGGTCAGCGCCGCCCGGGGTTACGCCGAGGTCCGCCCCGCGCTGCGCGACTGCCTGGGCGACGGGTTCGAGCTGCGGCTCGGCGACCCGGTGGAGTCCGACATCGACCACCGGCAGGCCGCGCTCGTGCCACTGGGGATGCCGGGGCGCGGGCTGTCCCGGGACGGGCTGCACCTGCTGACCGCGCTGCCGAAACTCGACGACGACATCGAGGGCGAGTCACTGGAGAGCGCGACGACCCGGCTGGTGCAGAAGGTGCGCGAGCACTGGTCGGGGCCGCCCGCCCCGCCGGTACGCACGCTGCCCGAACTGGTGACCGTCGACGAACTGCCGGAGCCCGGCAAGCTCCCCGGCCATGCGGTCGCCGTCGGGATCGACGACACCGACCTCCTGCCCGCCCTGATCGACTTCGAGAAGGAGCCGCTGTTCGTCGCCTTCGGCGAGACCGAGTCCGGCAAGACCTCGCTGCTGCGCATGCTGGCGCATCAGATCTGCCGTCGCTACACGCCGGTCCAGGCAAGGCTGATCCTGGTCGACTACCGGCGGGGCCTGCTCGGGGCGGTTCCCGAGGACCACCTGATGACCTACTGCGCCACCGGGCGGCAGGTCGCCGACATGGCGGAACAGCTCAGCGAGGCGCTCGCGGCCCGGGCACCGGGGCCGGATGTGACACCTGAGCAGCTGCGCGACCGCAGCTGGTACACGGGTCCCGACGCCTATCTGCTCATCGACGACTACGACCTGATCGCCGGCCGGAGCGGCAATCCGCTCCTGCCGCTGATGGAGTACCTTCCCCTCGCCCGAGACCTGGGGCTGCGCGTGCTGCTGGCGCGCAGTGCACAGGGAGCCGCCCGGGCGTCGTACGAGCCGTTTCTGCAGCAGATGAACGACCTCGGGCCGCAGGGGGTCGTGCTGTCGGGCGATCCCTCCGAGGGGCCGCTGCTGGGGCGTGTCAAGCCGAGCCGCCGGCCGCCGGGGCGCGGAACCCTGGTGCGGCGCGGCGCCGCGCGCGGGGTGCAACTGGCCTGCCTTCCCCCGCTGCGCACCTGACGCTCAGGCCACCGAGCCGATCCGCCGCGCCGTCGCCCGGGGCACCTCGTGATGGATCGGGGTGTGGGCGCCGGTGAGGGAGGCGCCGCTGCCGCCGCGGCGGGCCGCGACGATCTCCGAGGCGATGGACAGGGCCGTCTCCTCGGGCGTACGGGCGCCGAGGTCGAGGCCGATGGGTGACCTCAGACGGGCCAGTTCGAGCTCGGTGACGCCGACCGCGCGCAGGCGTTCGTTGCGGTCCAGATGGGTGCGGCGGGAACCCATCGCGCCGATGTACGCGACCGGCAGGCGCAGCGCCAGCTTCAGCAGGGGTACGTCGAACTTGGCGTCGTGGGTCAGGACGCACAGGACGGTGCGCGCGTCGATCCGGGTGCGCTCCAGGTACTGGTGCGGCCACTCCACGACGATCTCGTCGGCCTCCGGGAAGCGGGCGCGGGTGGTGAAGACCGGGCGCGCGTCGCAGACCGTGACGTGGTAGCCGAGGAACTTGCCGACGCGAACCAGCGCGGAGGCGAAGTCGATCGCGCCGAACACGATCATGCGGGGCGGCGGGACGGACGACTCGACCAGGACCGTGAGCGGTGCTCCGCAGTGTGAGCCCTGCTCTCCGATCTCGAGGGTGCCGGTGCGGCCCACGTCGAGGAAGGCACCCGCCTCGGCCGCCACCGTCCGGTCCAGCTCCGGATGGGCGCCGAAGCCGCCCTCGTACCCGCCGTCGGGACGTACCAGCAGCGCGCGGCCGAGCAGCTGTGCCGGACCCGTCACGATCCGTGCGAGCGCAGCGGCGGAGCCTGAGGCCGCTTCGGCCAGCACGGACGCCACCACCGGCCGGACGGGGTCGGCCGCCCGGACCGGGGTGACGAGGACGTCGATGACGCCGCCGCAGGTGAGACCCACGGCGAAGGCGTCCTCGTCGCTGTAGCCGAACCGCTCCGAGACGGTTGCGCCGTCCTGGAGAGCCTGCCGGCACAGCTCGTAGACCGCCCCTTCCACACAGCCACCGGAGACCGAACCGATCGCCGTGCCCTCGGCGTCCACCGCGAGGGCGGCGCCGGGCTGGCGGGGGGCGCTGCCGCCGACCGCCACCACCGTGGCGACGGCGAAGTCGCGTCCCTGCTCGGCCCACCGGTGCAGCTCGTCGGCGATGTCCAGCATCTGTCGGTCTCCTTGGCACTGTGTGGGAAGGACGGGACCGGGGGTCTCTAGCGGACGCCCAGCCAGTGCTCGATCGGATGGAGGGCGAAGTAGACCAGGAAGATCCCGGTCAGGCCCCACATGAAGGCGCCGATCTCGCGGGCCTTGCCCTGGGCTGTCCTGATGGCGGTATACGCGATCACACCTGCGGCGACACCGGTGGTGATGGTGTACGTGAACGGCATGAGGACCACGGTCACGAAGACCGGGATCGCGGTGGCGCGGTCGCTCCAGTCCACATGACGGGCGTTCATCAGCATCATCGCACCGATGACCACCAGTGCGGCCGAGGCCACCTCCTGCGGGACGATCGCCGTCAGCGGGGTGAAGAAGAGGCAGGCCGTGAAGAACAGCCCGGTGACGACCGAGGCGAGGCCCGTGCGGGCGCCCTCGCCGACGCCGGTGGCGGACTCGATGAACACGGTCTGGCCGGAGCCGCCCGCCACACCGCCGATCGCACCGCCCGCGCCGTCGATGAACAGGGCCTTGGAAAGGCCCGGCATCCGGCCCTTGTCGTCGGCGAGACCGGCCTCGGTGCCCACGCCGATGATGGTGGCCATCGCGTCGAAGAAGCCGGCGAGGACGAGGGTGAAGACGATCACGCCGACGGTCATCGCGCCGACCTTGTCCCAGCCGCCGAAGGCGACGTGCCCGAAGAGCGAGAAGTCGGGCATCGAGACCGCGCTGCCGTGCAGCTCGGGGGGCCCGCCCGCCCAGGCTCCGGCCTTGACGACCCCGGCGGCGTCGAGGAGCGCGGCCACGACCGTGCCGCTGACGATGCCGATGAGGATGGCGCCGGGCACGTTGCGGGCCTGGAGCATGAAGATCAGCAGCAGGGTGCCGGCGAAGAGGAGGACGGGCCAGCCGGTGAGCTGTCCCGCCGGGCCCAGGCTGAGCGGGGTGGCCCTGCCCTGGTGGACGAATCCGGCCTTGTACAGGCCGATGAGGGCGATGAACAGGCCGATGCCCATGGTGATGCCGTGCTTGAGCGCCAGCGGGATCGCATTCATGATCATCTCGCGGAGGCCGGTGACGACCAGCAGCATGATGACCACGCCGTACAGCACGCACATGCCCATGGCCTGCGGCCAGGTCATCTGCGGGGCGACCTGGGAGGACAGGACGCCGGAGACGGAGAGGCCGGCGGCGAGGGCGAGCGGCACCTTGCCGACGAAACCCATCAGCAGCGTGGTCAGGGCCGCCGCGAACGCGGTCGCGGTGATCAGGGCCTGCCGACCGAGGGTGTCCCCCGCCGCGTCCCGGCCGGAGAGGATGAGGGGGTTGAGCAGCAGGATGTACGCCATCGCCATGAAGGTGGTGACGCCGCCGCGCACCTCGCGCGCGACGCTGGATCCACGCCGGGATATGTGGAAGTACCGGTCGAGCCAGGATCTGCCGGCCGGGACGCGGGCTCCCGCGCCCGCGTCCTCGGCGGTGGTCCTGGGCTGCACTGACTGCTGGGTCATGGTGCCATCTCCCAAGGTTCACAGGGGCACCCGCCCGTGCCTGGGGGCGAGGGGCGGGATTTGGGATCTGCACGACCCGGGGGACGGCCCGAGACGCTGGGTGGTACTGGACTTCAGCCCGGCGCCGGGAAGGCCGTTGGTGGAGCTGTCGCCCGGCCGCGGGGTCCCGCGGATTACGCCATGCCCGTCAGGTGTTCGGGCCGCACCGGTGTCCTGTTCAGCTCCAGGCCCGTCGCGTTGCGGATCGCCGCGAGGACCGCCGGAGTGGACGACAGGGTCGGTGCCTCGCCGATGCCGCGCAGCCCGTACGGGGCATGGTCGTCGGCGAGTTCGAGCACGTCGACGGGGATGGTCGGCGTGTCGAGGATGGTGGGGATCAGATAGTCCGTGAAGGAGGGGTTCCTCACCTTCGCGGTCCTGGGGTCGACGACGATCTCCTCCATGACCGCGATGCCGAGGCCCTGGGTGGTGCCGCCCTGGATCTGGCCGGCGACGGACAGCGGGTTGAGGGCCTTGCCGACGTCCTGGGCGCAGGCCAGTTCTACGACCTTCACCAGGCCCAGCTCGGTGTCCACCTCCACCACGGCACGGTGCGCGGCGAAGGAGTACTGGACGTGTCCGTCGCCCTGGCCGGTGCGCAGGTCGAAGGGCTCGGTCGGCCGGTGCCGCCACTCCTGCTCGATCTCGACGGCCTCGTCGCCGAGGACGTCCACCAGGTCGGCGAGCACCTCGCCGCCGTCGGTGACGACCTTGCCGCCCTCCAGGAGCAGTTCGGCCGTGGCCCAGGCGGGGTGGTACGAGCCGAACCTGCGGCGCCCGATCTCCAGGACCCGCTCGCGGACCAGCTCGCAGGCGTGTCTGACGGCGCCTCCGGTGACGTAGGTCTGCCGGGAGGCGGACGTCGAACCCGCCGATCCGACCTGTGTGTCCGCCGGGTGGATCGTCACCCGGCTGACGCCCAGCTCGGTACGGGCGATCTGCGCGTGCACGGTGATGCCGCCCTGGCCGACCTCCGCCATGGCCGTGTGCACGGTGGCGACGGGCTCCCCGGCCACGACCTCCATGCGCACCTTGGCGGTGGAGTAGTCGTCGAAGCCCTCGGAGAAGCCGACGTTCTTGATGCCGACCGCGTAGCCGACGCCGCGGACGACACCCTCGCCGTGCGTGGTGTTGGACAGTCCGCCCGGCAGCTGCCGTATGTCCGCGCCCTCGGAGCTCTCCCACTGGCGCTCCGGCGGCATGGGCCTCGCCTTGACGCGGCGCAGCAGCTCCGCGACCGGCGCCGGGGAGTCGACGACCTGCCCGGTCGGCATGACGGCGCCCTGGGACATCGCGTTCAGCCGGCGGAACTCCACCGGGTCCATGCCGAGTTTCCCGGCCACCTTGTCCATCTGGGCCTCGTAGGCGAAGCACGCCTGGACCGCGCCGAAGCCGCGCATGGCACCGCAGGGCGGGTTGTTGGTGTAGAGGGCGATGGCTTCTATGTCGACGTCGTCCACGACGTACGGGCCCACGCCGAGCGAGGACGCGTTGCCGACCACGGCCGGGGAGGAGGAGGCGTACGCGCCGCCGTCGAGGACGATCCGGCACCTGACGTGGGTCAGCTTGCCGTCCTTCGTGGCCCCGTGCTCGTAGTACAGCTTCGCGGGGTGGCGGTGGACGTGCCCGAAGAAGGACTCGAACCGGTTGTAGACGATCTTGACCGGTTTGCCGGTGCGCAGGGCGAGCAGGCAGGCGTGGATCTGCATCGACAGGTCCTCACGGCCTCCGAAGGCGCCGCCGACGCCCGACAGGGTCATCCGGACCTTGTCCTCGGGCAGGCCCAGTACGGGCGCGATCTGGCGGAGGTCCGCGTGCAGCCACTGGGTGGCTACATAGAGGTCGACGCCGCCGTCCTCCGCGGGCACGGCGAGACCGGACTCGGGGCCGAGGAACGCCTGGTCCTGCATGCCGAAGTGGTACTCGCCCTCGACGATCACATCGGCCCGCCGGCGTGCCTCCTCGACGTCACCGCGGACGATCGGCTGGCGGTGGACGATGTTCGGGTGCGGGACGTGGCCGGCGTGGTGATCTGTGCGGTTGTGGTGGATCAGGATCGCGTCCGGGGCGGTCGCGGAGGCCTCGTCGGTGATGACCGGCAGCTCGCGGTACTCGACCTTGATCCTGGCGGCCGCGCGGCGGGCGGTCTCCGGGTGGTCGGCCGCGACGATCGCGACGGGCTCGCCGTGATGGCGCACCCTGCCGTGGGCGAGGACCGGCGTGTCCTGGATCTCCAGGCCGTACGTCCTCACCCCGGTCGGCAGGTCGTCGTACGTCATGACCGCGTACACGCCGGGCGTGGCGAGGGCCTCGCTCGTGTCGATGGACACGATCTCCGCGTGTGCGACCGTGGAGCGCAGGATCTGCCCCCAGAGCATGTCCTCGTGCCACATGTCGGACGAGTACGCGAACTCGCCGGTGACCTTGAGGGTGCCGTCCGGGCGGAGCGTGGACTCTCCGATGCCGCCCTTGGTCCCCGAGCCCTGCGTGATCTTCGTGGGAGCGCCGTTGGGCATTCTCAGACCCCCTCGGACTGCCGGGCGGCCGCCAGACGGACCGCGTCCATGATCTTCTCGTAGCCGGTGCAGCGGCACAGGTTGCCGGAGAGCGCCTCGCGGATGTCCTCGTCGGTGGGGCTGGGGTTGCGCTCCAGCATCTCGTCGGCGGCGACCAGCAGACCGGGGGTGCAGAAGCCGCACTGGACCGCGCCCGCGTCGATGAACGCCTGCTGGACCGGGGACAGTTCGACGCCCTCGCCGGTCTGCGAGACGGTGCCCTTGGCCGCCCAGCGCCTGGCCTCGTCGAGGGCGGTGCCGCAGGAGCCGGTGCCGCAGGAGCGCTCCTTGGCGTACTCTGCGAGGCCCTCGACCGTCACGACCTCGCGGCCCTCGACCTGCCCCGCGGCCACCAGACAGGAACACACCGGCACGCCGTCCAGCCGGACCGTGCAGGACCCGCACTCACCCTGCTCGCAGGCGTTCTTCGAACCCGGCAGGCCGAGCCGCTCGCGCAGGACATACAGCAGGCTCTCGCCCTCCCACACGTCGTCGGCTTCCTGCGGACGTCCGTTCACCGTGAAGTTGACACGCATCACGCAGCTCCCTTCGAGGTGCGGGCGGAGCCGCGGTACGACTCCCAGGTCCAGGTCAGGGTGCGGCGGGCCATGACACCGACCGCGTGGCGGCGGTAGTTCGCGGTGCCCCGGACGTCGTCGATCGGGTTGCACGCGGCCGCGCACAGTTCCGCGAACTGCCGGGCGAGCGACGGGGTGATGATCCTGCCGTTGTCCCAGAAGCCGCCCTCCTCGAGCGCGGCGTTCAGGAATTCCTCGGCGGTCCGGGCCCGGACGGGAGTCGGGGCGGCGGAGCCGATGCCGGTGCGGACCGTGCGGGTCTCGGGGTGCAGGGCGAGACCGAAGGCGCACACCGCGATCACCATCGCGTTGCGGGTGCCGACCTTCGCGTACTGCTGCGGCCCGTCGGCCTTCTTCACACGGACGGCCCTGATCAGCTCGTCCGGGGCGAGCGCGTTGCGCTTCACGCCGGTGTAGAAGTCGTCGATCGGGATCAGCCGGGTGCCGCGTACCGACGCGACCTCGACCTCGGCGCCGGCCGCGAGAAGGGCGGGATGGGCGTCGCCGGCCGGGGAGGCGGTGCCGAGGTTGCCGCCGACGCCGCCGCGGTTGCGGATCTGCGGTGAGGCGACGGTGTGGGAGGCGAGAGCCAGGCCCGGCAGGTCGGTCCGCAGCTGCTCCATGATCTTCGAGTACGGGACCGAAGCGCCGAGCCGCACGCTGCCGCCTTCGGCCTCCCACTCGTGGAGTTCGCCGATGCGGTTCAGGTCCATCAGGTACTCGGGCCGGCGGTGGTCGAAGTTGATCTCGACCATCACATCGGTGCCACCCGCAATGGGCACGGCGGTGGGGTGCTCCGCCTTGGCGGCGAGCGCCTCCTCCCATGTTGCGGGGCGAAGGAAGTCCATGAACGGCTCTCTTCTTCGTCTCGTGGGGCGTGGGGATCGAGCCGGATCGGGTGCGGCGGGCCCGGCTCGTTCATGTCCTGTTCACGCGGGGTGGGCTCAGTACACCGTTCGGCTCGTCGCCGCGGTCAGTCACCGAAACCATGAAGGAGTTGGCTGGCCAGGGCGACCATCTTGTAGATTCATATGAACAGAGGCCGTCTGTAACCTCTCCATTTTCCTCTGGAAACACGGCACCGGCCCGGGGGGAATCGCGAGCGCGGCCTCCGTAAGCCCAGGACAACGCCCTGGGCACTGCCCGAGGACCCGCCCGCCGGGTTCTCACCCTGACCGAACGTGGATTTCCGGACAAGAACGGCGGCGACGAGACATGCGGCTGCGCGCACTGCTCAACACCGACGCGCTGGGGCTGCGGCTGCTCGGCGGCGAGGACGAGCTGGACCGCACCGTGCGCGGTGTGATGACGACGGACCTCAAGGACCCGAGCCGCTATCTCTCCGGCGGTGAACTGGTCCTCACGGGCCTGGCGTGGCGGCACGACGCCGCGGACTCCGAACCCTTCGTCCGCATTCTCGCGGGCGCGGGCGTCGCCGCGCTCGCCGCGGGCGAGGCGGAGCTGGGCGACATCCCGGACGATCTGATCGTGGCCTGCGCCCGGCACAGGCTGCCGCTGTTCGCCGTGCACGAGTCCGTGGCGTTCGCCACGATCACCGAGCATGTGGTGCGCCAGGTCTCCGGCGAGCGGGCCGGGGACCTGGCGGCCGTGGTGGACCGGCACCGGCGGATGATGACCTCGGGTCCGGCGGGCGGCGGCCCGGACGTCGTCCTGGACCTGCTGGGCTCCGACCTGGACCTGCGGGCCTGGGTGCTCTCCCCCACCGGCCGGCCGATCGCGGGCCCGCATCCGGGGCTCACCACGGACGTGTGCGCCACACTGGCCGCCGAGCATCTGGCGGCGGCGCGTACCGGCCGCCGGGTACCGCACCGGGTGACGGTCGATACGGCGACGTACTCGCTCTTCCCGGTCCGCGGCAGCCAAGGCCGCTCGGGGAGCGCCGCACAGGACGTGCGCGAGACGGTGCTGTCCGACTGGATGCTCGCCGTCGAGGCGGACGCCGGGGACTGGCCCGCGGAGCGGCTCGATCTGCTCCAGGGCGTCACCCAGCTGATAGCGGTGGAGCGGGACCGCCGGGACGCGGCCCGCGGCGTGCGGCGGCGGCTCGCCCAGGAGGTGCTGGAGCTGGTGCAGACCGGGGCCGCGCCCGCCGAGATCGCGGCCCGGCTGCGGGTCGCCGCGCCCGTGCTGCTGCCCGGAGTGGGCGCGGCCCCGCTGTGGCAGGTGGTCGTGGCGCGGGTCGAGTGGGACGGCGGGGAGATCGAGGGCGGCCCGGTCGCCCAGTCGCTGCTCGAGGAGATCTTGGTGCCCCCGGTGTCGGCCGGCCCCGAGCACTCCGACCGGATCGCGGTGGCCCATACCGACGACGAGGCGATCGCGCTCGTCCCGCTGCCCGCGGTGTCCACGGAGCACGGCGGGACCGAGCCGGGCATCCTCGCCGACAACCTGCTGGAGGCCGTGCGGGAGCCGCTGTCCTCGGGGCTCGACGACGACGGGCGGCTCACACTGGGCGTCAGCGCCGCTGTGCACTCGGCCGAGGGGCTGCGCGGCGCCCTGGAGGAGGCACGGCACGCCCGCCGGGTGGCCGCCGCCCGCACCGGCCGGGTCTGCGCGGCCGGCCACCACGAACTGGCCTCGCACGTGCTGCTGCTGCCGTTCGTTCCGGACGATGTGCGGCGTGCCTTCACGGCCCGCCTCCTGGACCCGCTGCGCGACTACGACCGCCGGCACCGCGCCGAGCTGATCCCGACCCTGGAGGCGTTCCTGGAGTGCGACGGCTCCTGGACCCGCTGTGCGACCCGGCTGCACCTGCACGTCAACACGCTGCGATACCGGGTGGGGCGTATCGAGCAGTTGACGAGCCGTGACCTTTCGCGCCTGGAGGACAAGCTCGACTTCTTCCTCGCGTTGCGCATGAGCTGAGGTCACGGCGCTGGGGCACCGGTGGCACCGATCGCCCCCCGCGTCCCACGACTTTGTGAAATCCTTCACCCAGCCCCTTGGCCCGGTACCGCGATTGGTGCTGGAATGCGGCCACCACTCAACAGCTCAATGGCGTGCTCGGGGAGGGCAACGTGGCGCATACCGCCACCGGTACCGGAACGACCGCAAGCGACGATCCCCTCCAGACCGCGGTGTGGCGGCTGCGCTCACGGGCCTGCTGGGCCGACGCGGCAGCCCTTCTGCCACCGGAGACGGCCGAGGCGTCGCTCCAGCGGGCCTCGCTGCTCGTCGAGCGGTGCCTGTACACGGAGCGGGGCTGGGAGGAGGCCGAGGACGCGCTGCGTACGGCCGAGGCACAGGCCCACAGCGACGAGGAGCGGGGCGCCGCCGCCTGTGAGCGCGGGCAACTGGCGTACGCGGCCACGCTGCACGGCGTACGGGACCGGGCGGACGAGGCGCGGGCCGCCCTCGGCCGGGCCGCGGCGCTGATCCCGCCCGGCGCCCCGGGCCGGGCACTGCTGGACTTCCGGCGCGGGCTCCTCGCCGAGAACCTCGCCCGCTCCCCGCAGGCGGCGCGTGCCGCCTACCGGCGCGCCCACGCGGGCGCCTCCGCGCACGGGGACGCGTTGCTGCTCTCCTTCACCTGGCGGCACCTGGCCGGTCTCGCCCTGCGCGACGGCGAGGTGGCGGAGGCACGGCACGGCTTCGCGGAATCGCTGCGGATCCGCGAGGAGCTGGGCTACCTCGTCGGTACGGCCCCGGCGCTGGCGTCCCTCGCGGACGCGGAGGTGGAGCCGGACGCCTCCCGGCTGCGGGCCGAGGCGGGCCGGCTGTTCCGCCTCCTCGGCGGCGTACCGACCTGGCTGGCACGGCAGTTGGCATCGGTGACACCGGCGGCGGGACCGGCCGCTTCGTAGGAACCGGGCGGCCGGGCGGGCTACGGCTTCTCCCCGGTCGCAGCACACCACGGCGGCTGACGGGCCGTCCGTCACAGCCCCCTCACGAACGTCCATACCGCGGTGCGCAATTCGGGATCGCGGCCGACGAGGACGGCGACGACGACAAGCGCGGCGAACGCCAGCGGTCCGCCGGCGCCGTCCACGGCGAACACCCACCGCTTGGGACCGGCCCCACCGGCCCCGCCCCGGAAGTCACCGGCGCTCCTGGCGCCGAGTCGCCTCCGCCACCGCCGCCGGGCCTGCCGCCCCGTTTCGGACATCATCGTCGCTCACCCCCGTGGGACGGCGGTCGTCCCTCGCCGGGCAGCACGCAACGGCCGCCGGAGCGGTTCCCTCCATGGCCTCCGCCCCCGGCACGGGCCGGTCGTGCCGGGCATACGGGCGCCTCAGGCCGCCCCGGCGAAGTGCTCCCGCACCAGTGACTGCACCACCGCGAGGTCCTGGGCTGCCAGTGCGTCGAGAAGGGCCGTGTGCTCGGCCGCGTCGGCGAGCAGCTCGGCGCGGCCAGGCGTGGCGGGGCCGCCGACGAGCGGCCACTGGGCGCGGCGGTGCAGGTCCTCCGCGATCCGCACCAGCTGCTCGTTGCCCGCCAGGGCGAGCACCGCGCGATGGAAGGCGCGGTCGGACTCGGCGTACGTGGCCCGGCACCCGGAGGACGCGGCCCGGACGGTCGCCTCGGCCAGCGGGCGCAGTCCGGCCCAGCGTTCGGCGGGCACGGTGCGGGCGAGCCGCAGCATCACGGGGACCTCGATCAGTGCCCGGATCTCGGCGAGCTCGGCCAGTTCGCGGGCCCCGCGGACGGCGACACGGAAGCCACGGTTGGGTACGACCTCGACGGCGCCCTCCAGTGCGAGCTGCTGCATGGCCTCGCGCACGGGGGTCGCGGACACTCCGAACCGCTCGGCGAGCACGGGTGCCGAGTACACCTCGCCGGGCGTCAGCTCCCCCTCGACCAGCGCGGTACGCAGGGCGTCCAGGATCTGGCCGCGGACGGAGGCCCGCTGAACGGCGGGACGCCGCCCCCCGTCCCCCGACGGCACCCCGCCGAAGGACCCCTGCCCCGCTCCGGGCAGCCCCCCGAGGGCGGACCGCTCAGCCAGAGGCCCTTCCTCCAGGCGCGGACGCGGGATGGGCGGCTCGCTGTGGGTGTGCTCGCCGCGCGTGGAGCCGACGGCGGCGCCCCGCTCGCGGACCTCGTCCCCCGCTCGGGGCCGCGGCGGCGCTCCGGCGGCCTCCGTCCGGGCGTCCGCTGCACACGTCTCGGCGGAGCCCTCCGCACGGCGCGAACGGGCCTGCTCCACGGGCTCCTCCTCCGGTCCTGGCGGTGCTGGGCAGGGGCGGGATCCCCATGGGGTTGTTACCGCTCGTAAAGCACCTTAGGCACCTTACGCTCCGGTTCCCCCGCTCTTCATCTTCGGTAAGGTAAGCCTTACCTACAGAGGCTCGTGAAACGGCGGTTCCGTATGCCCCTCCCCGTCCCACCCCCGTCCGCACTCACGGATGCGTACACCCGGCTCGGCGAGGCGTTCGGGGCGCCGGCCGTCAGGGAACTGGGTCCCGGAAAGGCGGCCCCCGAGGGCGGCGGCTGGTTTCCGGCCGCCCGCCTCGCGGAGGGCGGGGCCGCACTCGACGCGTTCCTGGCCTGGGACGAGGCGCAGGTGCTCCGCGACTACGGAGCAGGCGCCCGGCCGGATGTCGTGGCGGGCTTCGGGCTGCACCGGTACGCATGGCCGGCCTGTCTGCTCATCACCACCCCCTGGTTCCTGCTGCGCCGGGTGCCCCGCCTCCCCGTGGAGCAGGTGGCCTTCCATCGTGGCCTCGGCCGCATGGCGGTGCGGACCGGCGTGTTCGCATGCCTGCCGGACGATCCGGCGGCCACACTGCCCGGGGCCCGGGTCGTGGCGGACGAGGAGGCACTGCGGGCCGAGGTGCGGGCCGCCGTGGCCGAGCACCTGGAGCCGGTGCTCGCGGGCTTCGGACCACGCATGCGGCGCCGCGGGCGGGCCCTGTGGGGCATGGTGACGGACGAGGTCGTCGAGGGCCTGTGGTACGTCGCCCGTCTGCTCGGCGAGGAGCGGCGCGCGATACTCGAGCTGGAACTGCTGCTGCCGGGTGCCACGAAGCCGTACACAGGCTCGGCCGCTTTCCGTGAACTGGCCGGTCCGGACGGTGCGCCGCTGCCCACCCGGGACCGCGCGAGCTGCTGCCTCTTCTACACCGTGCGCCCCGAGGACACCTGCGTCACCTGCCCGCGCACCGGTGACGCCGAGCGCGTGGCCAAGCTGGTGGGAGCCGCCGCGAATTGACGGGACCTCAGCGGTCGGGCGCGCCCGGGGGTTCCGGCGACCCCGACCGCCCCGGTGTCATGAGATCCACTCGAACGAGACCCCGCCCGGATCAACGATGTTTGAACAACTTCCTCACCCGTCTCGGGAACTTTCCGTGGAACCATCCGTCCGGGTAGTCTTATTCGAACTCAACTCCCGCCCCTCAAGCGGCAGTTCGAGCAGAACGCCGCCCGGGGCTTCCACTTGCACTTCCTTGGCGGCCTCTTGCCCCGAAACCCCCTGAGGGCCCGAGGGATTGGGCCACTATGGCGGGCGATACGCCCTATCCCAATGCAAGGGACCCCAGATGAGACTGACCGACATATCGCTGAACTGGCTGCTTCCGGGCGCCGTACTGCTCCTGGGCGCGGTGGCGGCGGTAGCGGTGCTCGCGCGCGGAAAGCGCTCCTCCGGGGAGAACGCGAGCGCGGACGACTCGTGGGAGCGCGCCGAGGAGCGCCGCAGGCGCAAAGAGGCGATCTATGCCACGGCCTCCTACGTATTGCTCTTCTGCTGCGCCGCCGTCGCCGCGGCGCTCTCCTTCCACGGCCTGGTCGGCTTCGGCCAGCAGAACCTCGGCCTCACCGGCGGCTGGGAGTACCTGGTCCCGTTCGGCCTGGACGGCGCGGCCATGTTCTGCTCCGTGCTCGCGGTGCGCGAGGCCAGCCACGGCGACGCGGCGCTCGGCTCCCGGATCCTCGTGTGGGCCTTCGCGGCGGCCTCCGCCTGGTTCAACTGGGTGCACGCGCCCAGGGGCATCGACCACGCGGGCGCGCCGCAGTTCTTCGCGGGCATGTCGATGTCGGCCGCGGTGCTCTTCGACCGCGCGCTGAAGCAGACCCGCCGCGCCGCACTGCGCGAGCAGGGCCTGGTGCCGCGTCCGCTGCCGCAGATCCGCATCGTGCGCTGGCTGCGGGCTCCGCGCGAGACGTACAAGGCATGGTCGCTGATGCTGCTGGAGGGCGTGCGGAGCCTGGACGAGGCCGTCGAGGAGGTCCGCGAGGACCGGCGCGAGAAGGAGCAGAACCGGGCCCGCCGGCGCGATCAGCAGCGCATGGAGCGCGCTCAGCTCAAGGCGCTCAGCCGGGGGCACCGCGCGCTGACCGGCGGCAACGGCGGGCGCCAGGTCGACATGCCCACCGTGGAAAGGGCGTCCGCACCGGTCCCGTCGGAGCCTGCCCTACCCGCCGGGGAACTGCCCTCGTCCACCCGTCCCTCGCTCCAGCCCGTCCGGAACTCCTCCGCTGACCCGATCCGGGTCGATCTCACGGCGGAGGACGACACCATGGCGCTGCCGCGGCTGGACTCCCTGGAGCGCAAGCTCAAGGACCTTGAACAGCAGTTCGGCTGAGACCGGACGTCTTCACCGGAAGGGGGCGCGGCATGCTGCCGGGCCCCCTTCCGGTGTCAGGCGGCCTCCGCGTCGAGATCGAACCACACCGACTTGCCCACCCCGTGCGCCCGTACGCCCCACGCGTCCGCGAGGGACTGCACGAGGACCAGGCCCCTGCCGTGCGTACCGTCGTCGATGGTCGGCATCCGCAGATGCGGTCTGCGCCGCACGAAGTCCCGTACCTCCACGTGCAGTCCGCGGGGTGAGACGGTGGCCGTCAGGACCGCGTCGCGGTCGGTGTGGACAAGCGCGTTGGTGACCAGTTCGCTGGTGAGCAGTTCGGCTATCTCGGATCGTCCCGGCTTCCCCCAGTGCGTCAGCAGTTCCCTCAGTGCCCTGCGTACCTCGGGCACCGCCCGTAAGTCCGCCTGTCCCAGCCTGCGGCTGAGCTTAAGGCCCGCTGAGCGGTCCGTCGCACCGTAGGCCGTTTCCCCCGTCTTCGCCGAGAAGGCCCCGATGGTCGCGGGACCGCCTCCTCGTGCTCGCCTCTTCATGTCCCCCGTCCCGTACGTGGTTGTCGGTTCCCCTCCTGCCCGAACCCGTCAGGGGAATCCATGCCCCCATCCGGCAGACGCCAGTCCTGTCAAAACGTCAACAGCCGTCGTCCTCCATGAGACTCAGCGCTGGAGCTGGGCCAGGAACTCCTGCGGGTGATCACAGGACCGCCTTCGCTCTTCACGACGGGAATTACTTCATCGTCACACCGGACGACCGGAGTTCCCACCACACCGAAGGACTCGAAGTTCCCTACCGCTTCTCCCGCCCGGGTCATGTACTCATCACCCGTGACCTTCCGGTCGAATTCAGCGGACCTCAAACCGTCCACCTCACCCGCCGGCGACAGCAGTACCGACGGGTCGGCGAACCGGTCGTCGCCGGGCGGGAACGGCTGTTGAGCGAGCAAGGTCCTGAGGTAGTCGATGAATTGCCGCCGGCCGACGTCGGCGGCTGCGGCGAGCGCGCTCAGACCACGTCGAGAACCGGACCCGCCGACCGTGTCGTCGATCAGCGCCGCAAAATGGAACCGAACGACGAACTGCGCTCATCGGCGACCTGACGGATGGTGTCGAGAAGGTTTTCCGCCATACGGTGGCTCGCCCGGTCGCGCAACTCCAGGAATACCCGGAGTACGTGTGGAGTGTCCGGATCACCGTAATAGATTGTGGTGCCATCGGTACCGGTGGTGTTTTTCGGAGCCATGATCGCAGCCTGGCACAGACGGCCCGAATGAGCGCGGTGGACGAGTAGCAGGTGGCACACATCAGGAGTCAAGGACTGCGGCGACGGTTCGCGGGTGTGGTGCGGGTGCTCTCCCCGCGCGGTGCGCTGACCCTGCACGAGGTGGACGGAGCGCTTCTCTTCGCCCTCCGTGCGGCCCTGACCATGGTGGTGGTGGCGCTGCCGATCGTGCTGGCCGGGCGGCCCGATCTGGCCGTCTACGCCGTGCTGGGCGCCTTCACCACCACGTTCGGGCGCAATCTTCCCTACCGTCGCCGCGCGCGCGTTCTCGCGCTGGTGGGGCTGGCCATGACGGCGTGTGTGGGCTGTGGTGCGGCTCTCGCGGCATCGGTCCATCCGCGAGCCGGAGGAGCCGGCGCCATGGCGGTGGTGGCGGCTACGGCCCTGGTTGCCGGGTTGGCCAAGTTCGCGTGTGATGCGACGGGGCTGGGCGGGCTGGGCGCGGTTCTGCTGCTCTTCTCCTTCGCCGTGGCAGCGAACGCCTCGACCGCTGCGACCGCCGTGCTCCCGCAGACCGGACTGGCCGCGGCGGCATCGGCCGTGGCCTGGGCGCTGGCTGTGGGAGGCCGGCTCGTGCACCCGGACCGTCCTCAGCGCCTCGCCGTCGCCGGCGCCCTGCGCGCCCTGGCGGAGTTGTTGGAAGCGGTCGGCTCCGGGAAGCCGGCCGGCCGGCTCCGTCATCGGGCGACGGTGGCCGTGCTGGAGGCGTACCGGTCCCTGGGGCTCACACTGCCGACGCATCCGCGGGAAGGCGGCCGGAACGGGACCTGTGTGCGCCTGGCCGACATGTCCTGGTCGCTGCTGATCGGGTCCGCGCGCCGGTCGACCGACGACCTCACCGCCACGGCGCAGGCCCTGCGCCGGCAGACTCTTCTCCTCGGGGACCGGCGCCGTCGGCCACCGCCCTTGGTGCCCGGGTTGCCGCCCCCGGCTTCGGCCGCTCGGGAGGGCGCGGTCCGCTCCGTGCCGGGGACGGCCGCGGCGCAGGCCGATCCCGCCGCGCGCCGTGCCTCCGAACTCATGGCCGGGCACCGCCTCGGCGGCCCCGGGCATCTCTCGGTCCGGGTCGTTCCCGCGCTGCGGATGGTCCTGGGCACGGGGGTGGCGGGCGGGCTGGCCGTCTGGCTGGGGCTGGGGCACGGCTACTGGGCGGCGATCTCGGCCGCCGCCGTGCTGCACTCGGTCAACATCCGCACGACGGCACAGCGTGCCGTCCAGCGGACGCTGGGCACGGTCATCGGACTGCTGCTGGCACTCGGGGTGCTCGCCGCACACCCCGATCCCGTGGCCCTCACCCTGGTGATCGCGCTCCTGGAGTTTCTGCTGGAATACCTCGTGGCCCGCAACTACGCCCTGGGCGTCGTCTTCCTCACGCCGTTGGCCCTGCTGCTGAGCGACTTGGCCGCCCCTGTCTCCGCCGGGGAGCTCGTCCAGGACCGAGGGCTGGCCAGCCTTCTGGGGATCGGGGTGGGGCTGGTCTGTGCGCTGGTGGTGGTCCATGACCGTGCCGCGGTGCGGGTGCAGCGCGCACTGGCCGCCTGCACGGACGCGGCCGAGCGCGCCGAGCAGGCGCTGGCCGCCCCTTCAGGGCCACCGCACCCGAACGTCCCGACGGCTCTGGCCATGGCGGTGGTGGAGTTGCGCGAGGCCGACGACGCCGCGGCAGGTGAGTTGTGGTCCGCGGAAATCGATCCCGCCGGACTCGCCGCCGCCGAGCAAGGGGCCTACCTCCTTCTGGAGCGGCTCCACCATCGCCGGTGGGACTGATCCCCTGACAGACCGGTCACCGCGGGGATGCGCCCGGCCGGACAGGTGCAGGCTCCAGTCGGACGACGATCCCCTTCGACGTCGGCTGGTTGCTGATCTCGGCCACGCTGTCCAGCGGCACCAGGACCTGGGTCTCCGGGTAGTACGCCGCGGCGGAGCCGCGTGCGGTCGGATAGGGGACCACCTCGAAGTCTTCGGCCCGGCGCTCGGCGCCGTCCGTCCACACGCTGACCAGATCGACGTGCTCTCCTTCCGCGAGGCCGAGTTCTGCCAGGTCCGCGGGGTTTACGAGCACCACCCGGCGGCTTCCGTGGATGCCCCGGTAGCGGTCGTCGAGCGTGTAGGGGATGGTGTTCCACTGGTCGTGCGAGCGCAGGGTCTGCAGCAGCAGGTGCCCCTCGGGCGCGTGCGGCATCTCCCAGGCGTTGCAGGTGAACAGTGCCTTGCCGACCGCGGTCGGGAAGACGCCCTCGTTCACCGGGTTCGGCAGCCTGATACCGCCGGGACGCGCCACCCGTCGGTTGAAGTCGTGCAGTCCCGGCACGACGCGGGAGATCCGGTCACGGATCGCCCCGTAGTCGGCCTCGAACCCGTGCCACGGGATGTCCGCCCTGCCGTTGAGGGTGCGGCGGGCGAGCCGGCACAGGATGGCGACCTCACTGAGCAGGAGCTTGGAGGCCGGCTTCAGGCGTCCTCGGGAGGTGTGCACCTCGCTCATCGAGTTCTCCACGGTGACGAACTGCTCCCCGCCGGCCTGGACGTCCCGTTCCGTGCGGCCCAGGGTCGGCAGGATGAGTGCGGTCCGGCCGCAGACGGTGTGGGACCTGTTGAGCTTGGTGGAGATGTGGGCGGTCAGGCGGCACTTGCGCATCGCTTCCTCGGTGACCGCGCTGTCCGGGGCCGCCCGGACGAAGTTGCCGGCGAGAGCGAGGAAGAACTTGATGCGGCCTTCCCGCATGGCCCTGATCGAGTTCACCGTGTCCAGCCCGTGGGCGCGCGGCGGATCGAAACCGAACTCCTGCCGCAACGCGTCGAGGAACGAGTCCGGCATCTGTTCCCAGACGCCCATGGTGCGGTCGCCCTGCACATTGCTGTGCCCGCGTACCGGGCAGGCCCCGGCTCCCGCCTTGCCGACGTTCCCGCGCAGCAGCAGGAAGTTCACGATCTCCCGAATGGTGGGCACGCCGTGCTTGTGCTGGGTCACCCCCATAGCCCAGCAGGCGATGACACGTTCGCTGCGCAACACGTCGTCCCTGACCTTCTCGATCTCCTTGAGGGTCAGCCCCGTGGCGCTGAGAATGTCCTTCCACTCGACGGTGCGGGCGTGCCGGGCGAACTCCTCGAAGCCGCTGGTGTGGGTGCGGATGAAGTCATGGTCCAGTACGCTGCCGGGCCGGGCGTCCTCGGCCTCCAGCAAGAGCCGGTTCAGCCCCTGGAACAGCGCCAGATCCCCGCCGGGTCGGATGTGCAGGAACCGATCGGCGATCTGCACGCCCCGTCCGAGCACCCCCCGGACCTTCTGCGGGTTCTTGAAGCGCAGCAGCCCGGCTTCCGGCAGCGGATTGACCGCGATGATGCGCGCGCCGTTCAGCTTGGCCTGTTCCAGCGCGGAGAGCTGCCGCGGATGGTTGGTGCCGGGATTCTGCCCCACCAGGAAGATCAGGTCGGCGTGGTGCATGTCGTGGAGGCTGACCGTGCCCTTGCCGGTGCCCAGCGTCTCGTGCAGGGCGAACCCGCTGGACTCATGGCACATGTTGCTGCAGTCGGGCAGGTTGTTGGTGCCGTATGCCCTGGCGAAGAGCTGCAGGACGAAGGCGGCCTCGTTGCTGGCCCTGCCCGAGGTGTAGAAGACCGCCTCGTCGGGGGAGTCGAGTGACGTCAGCTCCTCGGAGAGCACTCCCAGGGCGTCGGCCCAGCTGATCGGCTCGTAGTGGTCCGAGCCCGCCCACTTGACCATCGGTTCGGTGAGCCGCCCTTGATGGTTCAACCACATGTCGGATCGCCGGCCGAGTTCGGACACCGTGTACCTGCGGAAGAAGTCGGCGGTGATACGGCGCGTCGTCGCCTCGTCGTTGATGTGCTTGGCGCCGTTCTCGCAGTACTCGTTGCGATGCCGGTGCCCCGGAGAGGGATCCGCCCACGCGCAGCCGGGACAGTCGATGCCGTCCACCTGGTTCATGGTCAGCAGCGTCACACCGGTTCGCCACGGGGACGTCTGCTCCAGGGAATACTCCAGCGCGTGCGCGACGGCAGGCACTCCCGTGGCCCACTTCTTGGACGGTGTCACCGTGAGCGGATCTTCCGGCTCTTCGCCGGCGGGCTTCTGCATCAGGTTGCCTCTCGCTTGCCGGGTCGGGCACGAGAATCAGCCGACGGGCCAGCTGGCCACCCGGCTCCTCGGCGGGTCCGGTTCGGCCGGCAGCACGTGTCCGTTGCGGATGCTTCCCCGCCAGGCCCCGCCCTCCTCCCCCAGCCCCTCGATGAACTCCTTGAAGTGCCCGAGTTCCCACCGCACGACACGGCCGACCATCTTGGAGACATCGGGGAAGACGCTCGCGGGTCCGCGCGGCTCGACCTGCATCCGCACGGTGACCGCTGTGCCGCCCGCCGCGGTGGGGCGGAAGGACACCTCGCCCCGGTGGGAGGGGCGACGCTCCAGACTGCGCCAGACCAGGCCGGCGTCCGGTGTCTGCTCCACGATCTCGGCCTCGAACTCACGGCGCACCGGTCCCCAGCCGATGACCCAAGTGGTCACTGCGGGCCTGACCTGCTCGACCCGCTTCACCACGGACATGAACCGCGGGAAGCTCTTGAACTGAGTCCACTGGTTGTACGCCGTGCGTACCGGTACCGCGACCTGGATCATTTCTTCGACGGTATTCATGGCCCACCACATCTTCAGGCGCCGCTGCCCCCAGTGTCATCGCCCGACCGGCAGGCCGCCACACGGACATCGTTCCAGGATCGAGCGCCGGCCTTTCCCGAGCGACCGGCGCCCGGGAACAAATACCCTGGAAAAGAAGAGCACCTCATGGCGTGCGGGGAGGCCCCGTGCACGAGAAACCGCTGAGCAAAATCGTCGACGAGCTCTTGCGTCTGCGCCGCGACGCGTCACGCACCTCTCAAGACCGGTCGGCGCCTTCCTCTTTCGAGTTGGATCCCGCGCTGGTCGGCAGGTTTGTCGCGGGCACGCTGGATTCCCAGGGCGAGGCCGCGCTCGCCGACCAGGTCGCGCGGCTGCTGCCGTTCCACTGGGTCCTGTCCAACAAGCCCACCGAGGCGATGACACAGGTCATCGACCACCTTGGTGGTCAGGGCGAGCTGATGACCTGGCTGGACCGGCACCCGGGGCTGCCACGGCTGGTGGCACGGCTGTACGTCCTGATGGGACTCCTCGACCGATACAGCGGGAATCCCGCGGTTGTCACGGCCCTGCGGGAATCCCGGGAGCGGACACCCTATCCACCGGGCCTCGAGGATTTCCTGGTACCGGAAACCGACGACGAGACCCTCGGCAGCCTCGCCTTCAAGATCGAGGAACTGCTCGGCGACGGCCGGAGAGAAGAGGCCACCGCGCTTGCGCTGGCCACTGCGGACTGGCTCCGCCGTGTCGCGCCGCGCGCCGGGGAACTCGATCCCGAGGTCGGTGACATGGGTGAGCTGATGGACCATATGCACCGGGACATCCAGGGCGCGGCGGGGCCGGGCACGGTCTAGAAGTTCACCCCGTCCTGCTCCCCTTGCGGATCACGCCTTGACGCACCCTGCTTCTCCTTGTCGATCCTGTCGATGACAGGCGCACCCCCGTATGGGCACGCTGCGCCGCCACGTCGGTCAGCAGGCGAAGCGCGGGAGCCCGGTTGACGTGATCGCGAGCATGACACGCAGGTGACTGCCGTCAAATGACAGGCTCAGGGACGGGGCACGTTGCGGAGGTTGGAGCGGGCCATCTGGAGCATGCGCCCGACGCCGCCGTCCAGCACGATCTTCGATGCGGAGAGCGCGAACCCCGTCACCATCTCCCGGCTGATCCTGGGCGGGATCGAAAGGGCGTTCGGGTCGGTGACGACGTCCACCAGCGCGGGCCCCTTGTGCCGCAACGCTTCTTTCAGGGCGCCCGCGAGCTGTTTGGGCTTCTCGACCCGGGCGCCGTACGCCCCGCACGCCTCGGCCACGGCCGCGAAGTCGGGGTTCTTGGCGCTGGTGCCGTACGCCGGGAGTCCGGCGACCATCATCTCCAGCTCCACCATGCCCAGCGAGGAGTTGTTGAAGAGCACCACCTTCACCGGCAGGTCGTACTGCACGAGGGTCAGGAAGTCGCCCATCAGCATGGAGAACCCGCCGTCACCGGACATCGACACGACCTGCCGCCGACGGTCGGTGAACTGCGCCCCGATCGCCATCGGCAGCGCGTTCGCCATCGAGCCGTGGGAGAACGAGCCGATGATACGGCGGCGGCCGTTGGGGGAGATGTACCGCGCGGCCCAGACGTTGCACATCCCGGTGTCGACGGTGAAGACCGCGTCGTCGGCGGCGATCTCGTCGAGGACGGAGGCCACGTACTCGGGGTGGATCGGGATGTGCTTGTCGACCCTGCGGGTGTACGCCTTCACCACTCCCTCGAGCGCGTCCGCGTGCTTCTTCAGCATCCTGTCCAGGAAGCGCCGGTCCTTCTTCTCCTTCACCCGCGGGATGAGACAGCGCAGGGTCTCCTTCACATCGCCCCACACCGCGAGGTCCAGCCTGGAGCGGCGGCCCAGGTTCTCCGGTCGCACATCGATCTGGGCGATCGTCACGTCGTCCGGCAGGAAGGCGTTGTACGGGAAGTCGGTGCCCACCAGGATCAGCAGGTCGCACTCGTGGGTGGCCTCGTATGCGGCGCCGTAGCCGAGCAGGCCGCTCATCCCGACGTCGTACGGGTTGTCGTACTGGATCCACTCCTTGCCCCGCAGGGCGTGTCCCACCGGGGCCTTGATCTTCCCGGCGAACTCCATGACCTCGGCGTGCGCACCCCGCGTGCCGCTGCCGCAGAAGAGGGTGACCTTCTCCGCCTCGTCGATCATCGCCGCCAGCCGGTCGATCTCCGCGTCGCCGGGACGGACGGTGGGCCGTGAGGTGACGAGGGCGGTCTGGGCCGCCCGCTCGGGCGCGGGCTCGTCGGCGATGTCGCCGGGGAGCGAGACGACGCTGACGCCGCTGCGGCCGACCGCGTTCTGGATGGCCGTCTGCAACAGGCGGGGCATCTGCTTCGGGTTGGAGATCAGCTCGCTGTAGTGGCTGCACTCGCTGAACAGACGGTCCGGGTGGGTCTCCTGGAAGTAGCCGAGACCGATCTCGCTGGACGGGATGTGGGAGGCGAGGGCGAGGACCGGGGCCATGGAGCGGTGGGCGTCGTACAGACCGTTGATGAGATGCAGATTGCCGGGGCCGCAGGAGCCCGCACAGGCGGTCAGCTTGCCGGTGATCTGCGCCTCGGCGCCCGCCGCGAAGGCTGCGGTCTCCTCGTGCCGCACATGGACCCAGTCGAGGGCGGAGTTGCGGCGGACGGCGTCCACGATCGGATTGAGGCTGTCGCCGACCACCCCGTACAGGCGTTTGACTCCAGCCCGGGCGAGGATGTCGACGAACTGGTCGGCGACGTTCTGCTTGGCCATGGATCCATGCACCCCTTCGGTCTCCTTGGATCCATCAACCCACAGCGCCCGCGATCACGCCTCCCAGACCGCGGCCGCCGTACGGTCGTCGGCGTAGCCCTTCACCCTCACCCGGATGTCCGCGAGGAACGCGGTGAGGGTCGGCGGTCCGCCCGTCGACCAGCGAACCGTCAGATGCTCGGCGAGCTGCGGTTCGCCGCGCAGCGGGTCCGCCAGGCCACTGGTGCACAGCAGGAGCGTGTCGCCCGGGCGGGCGATGGAGGCACGGAAGCGGAAGGGGTCCCTTGGCGGTTCCGGTGCCGGTTCAAAGGGGCTCGGGGGTGTCGTGATGCCGAGGTCCATGGTGAGGCGGTCGCCCTCGGGGGTCTCGGACGGCAGCGAGCCGAACCCGACCACCGGCTCGCCCGCCGTCTCGGCGGCACGGGGCTCGATGTCCTGCCATTCCCCGCCGCGCAGCCGGAACAGGCCGCCCTCGCCGACACCGAAGAACACCCGTGTGCGGCAGGCCGGGTCGGCGGGCAGCAGCAGACAGCGCAGGGTGGCGGTGTGCTCGTCGGGGTCGACGCCCTGTTCGGCGGCGCTCGCGCGGAGCTTGCCGAGGCTGCGGTCGGTGAGCCGTTGCAGGCCCGACTTGAGGTCGCCGCGCCGGCCGGCCCGGATGTCCTCGCCGAGAGGGACGTGGCTGCGGCCGACGGCCCGTCCGATCCACTGGCACAGCTGGGCGGCGGCCCGGTGTGCCCCGGGGGTGCCCCGGGCGCCGGTCGCCATGGCGACGAGGACGAGGGCCTGGTCGCCGGTGCCGAAGCGGGCCGTGAGCAGGCAGTCCCGGCGTGGCTCGCCCCTGAAGCGCGCCGAGTCACCCCGCACGGAGGTCGCGCGCAGCGTCAGGGCTCCGTAGCGCGCCCCGTCCAGCACGGTGTCGGGCACCAGATCGTCCAGGGCGTCCGGGTCGGCGAGCGGGAGGGCGGTGGGCTCGGCGTCGTAGGTGGGCGGGCCGGAGCCGACGTAGTCGACCGGGGCCGGCGTGCGGGGGACGGCGCCCTCCGCGGGCGGACGGGCAGGGGACGGGGCTTCGCCGGGCGGCGGGGGTGCTGCTACGGGAGCGGGTCCGGGCGGGACGGCGTCGGTGGGGACGGCCGGCGGACGGCCGGGAGGTGGCGGTACGGCGGGCGGGGGCGGTACGTGGGCCGGGGAGCGGCCGGGGGGCGGCGGCGCATCGGCCGGGGAGCGGCCGGGGGGCTGCGCCGCATCGACCGGGGAGCGGCCGGGGGGCGGCGGTACGGGGGCGTGAGGGCGGTCCGGGAGCGGAACCGCGGCGGGCGACGGCTGCGTCGGGGTTCCCGCCAGGGGGGCCGCCGCGCGGAACTCCGGGGCGCTGGATCCGAGCGGGAAGGTCACCGGCCCCTGCGGACGGGCGGAGGGGGGGTCCCACGGCAGAGGCCCAGGACGCTGCCCGGCGGACCGCCGGGCCTCCGCGGGCCCGAACGGGTCGCCGGCCTCCCCGGCCCCGGGCGGAGCAGCCGCGTCCCCCGAGCCGGGCCGAGCGGCGCCTTTCCCGGGCGCTGGTGGGGCAGCGTTCGGTGGGTCGGTGTTTGGTGGATCGATGTTCGGTGGATCGGTGTTCGGTAGGTCGGTGTTCGGCGGGGAGGCGGTGGTGCGGCCGGAACCGGATACCCCGGACGGCACGGGCCCGTCATCACGCGGCGCGTCCTCCGCGCCGGTCCCCCCGGCCGCCTCCGCGGGCGCGGCGGTGGGGGCCCTCCAGGGTGCGGGGGCGGTCTGCCGCCCCGGTCCGCGCTGTTCCGGGAGAGCCGGTGACGGCTCGGTCGGTTGCGGTGGCTCGGCCCGGTCCCCGGGGGTTCCCCGGCCGACCGCGCCCGCCGCGGAGGCGAAACGGTCGTCCAGGCTGTCGGCCGCGGGGGCCGGTCCCGTGTCTCCGGTGGCGTCGTCGTACAACTGCCCCCACCAGTCGTCCTCGTGGCCGGTGGCCCTCTCCCCCTGCTGGCTCATGCCCCCGATTGTCCACCGTACGGGGCGTATGAAAACGGGGCATCGGGAAAATCCTGCCGAACCACCGGCTTCCTGACGGCGTGTCGGACGTCGCCTCGAACGGCGATGCGAAACCGGCCGAGGGGGGCGTCGCCCCCGGTCCGGGGGCCGAGCATGACCCGTCTTCCCGGGGTTCCGTCGTCACCCGCCGGACCGTCGTACGAGACGACCGGCGGCGAGTGCCGCTCCGGTGGCGCCACCTTGGCAGAGAGAGCAGCAGTACGGCGATGATGTTCCCAGGCGGGTTTGCGCCGTGGCCGCTTTCCGCCACGCACCGCACCGCGGGACCTTGTCTCAGGGGAGGGACGACGGCTGATGCTGGCAGCGATAGGGCTCGACGAGACCCACGAGTCCGCGTACCGGGCACTGGTGTCGGTGGGCGCCGCAGACGTGCCCGATCTGGCACGGAGGCTGGTTCTCGGCGAGCGGGACACCGAGCGTCTCCTGCGCCGACTGGAGGGGCACGGTCTCGCGGCCCGGTCCTCCGCCCGGCCCGGTCGCTGGGTGGCTGCGCCGCCCGGAGTGGCGCTGGGCGCGCTGCTCATCCAGCAGCGGCACGAGCTGGAGCAGGCCGAGTTGGCGGCCGCGCTGCTGGCCGACGAGTACCGGGCGGCGGCCTCCGAGCCCGCGGTCCACGATCTGGTCGAGGTGGTGACCGGCGCGGCCGCGGTCGCTCAGCGCTTCCTGCAGCTCCGGCTCGGCGCGACCGAGGAGGTGTGCGCCCTTGTCACCAAAACCCCGGTCGCCGTGACGGGGACGGAGAACGACGCGGAGGAACAGGCCTCCGCCCCCGGTGTCCGCTACCGGGTGGTCGTCGAGCGGACGGTGCTCGACCAGCCCGACGGCATCAACGAGCTGACCGCCGCGCTGAGCCGTGACGAGCAGGTGCGGGTCGCCGACTCGGTGCCGACCAGACTGGTGGTCGCCGACCGGGCGCTGGCCATGGTTCCGCTCACCGCGCCCACGGCGGAGCCTGCCGCGCTGGTGGTCCACGCGAGCGGTCTGCTGGAGCTGCTGTCCGGTCTGTTCGAGTCGGTGTGGCGGGACGCGCTGCCGCTGCGCCTCGGCGCCTCCGGCGCCACCGAGCAGGCACCGGACGGGCCCGACAGCACCGACCTGGAGGTCCTGTCGCTGCTGCTCGCCGGGCTCACCGACGCGAGCGTCGCCAAGCAGCTCGACCTGGGTCTGCGCACCGTACAGCGCCGGGTGAAGCGGCTGATGGAGCTGACCGGGGTGACGACACGGCTTCAACTCGGCTGGCACGCCTACGAACGGGGCTGGGTCGCACGGCACTGACCGACGCCGGAACTCACGCCTGTGCCGAACGGGGCGGCTCCCCGTCGGGGGCACCGCCCATCCGAGTGCCTGTCACCGGCTCAGCAGGGCCGGATCGATCGCGTCGGCCAGCGCCTTCATGCCCAGGTCGTTGAAGTGGAGGTGGTCACCCGGGTCGTAGGCCGGACGGATGCGATCGGGGCGACCGGGGTCGCGGACGGCCCTGTCGAAGTCCACTACGCCGTCGAAGAGCCCGCCGCGGATGAGGGCGTTGATCTCGTGGCGGAGGCCCTCGCGCGCCGGCGTCCAGCTTCCGTGGCCGCCGAAAGGCGTGAGGGTGGCGCCGACGACACGGATGCCGTGGGCATGGGCGCGGGCCACGATCCGGCGGTACGCGCGGACCAAGGCGCCCGGATCGGTCTCGGGCGGGGTGCCCTTGAGGTCGTTGACGCCCTCCAGGACGACCAGGGTGCGCACTCCGGTGCGGGAGAAGACGTCCGCGTCGAGACGGCTCAGTGCGCTCGGGCCGACCCCGTCGCGCAGCAGGCGGTTGCCGGAGATCCCCGCGTTCAGAACGCCGGGCCGCCGCTCGGCGGACAGTCCGCGCAGCCGCCGGGACAGCAGGTCGGGCCAGCGGTGGTTGGTGCCGTACGAGGATCCGTTGCCGTCGGTCAGGGAGTCGCCGAGCGCGACGACGCTGTCCGGGGCGGCCGGACGCAGCACGTCGACGCCGGTCACGTAGTACCAGTGGGACATCCTGCCCGTGTACGCGGTGGCGCCGGGGTCGGCCGCATGGTTGCCGCTCCTGGCGAGGAAGCCGGTCTGGAGAGAGGTGCGGTGATAGGTCGCCGGGCCGCAGTCGGCGGAGGTGTGCACGGTGACAAGGAGGTTGGCGTCCGCCGGTACCGCGAGGGGGACGGCGTCGGTGACCCGGTCCTCTCCCGGCGGGACGGTCACGGAGGTGGCGCCGGCGAAGGTGGCGGTGCGCAGGGAGCCCGGCACCGCCTCGGGACCGGCGGGGCCGTGCGCCCGCTGCAACGCGACGGTCACGGCGTCGAGGCGGAGGGGGGAGGTGCCGAGACGGTTGGAGAGACGGATCCGGGCGACTGTGCCGCCGACGCTGATGTGTACGACGTTGCGGATCGAGGTGCCGGGAAGGGCGGGGGCCGTGCCGGAGGCGGCGGCCTCCCAGGTGCCGGTCCATTGCGGTGCCGTCTCCGCCCGGCCGACGGCGCCCGGGAAGGTGGCCGCGGTCGACAGGACGGTGAGCAGGAGAACGGCGAGGCAGTGGCGCCGGGTCCCGGTCAGTCGACGCAGGTGGATCATACGGACACGCCCTCTCCGCACCGGTGGCCCCGGGCACGGGGCCGGGAAGCGCTCGATGTCTTCCCGGGACACGTCGGCGGGGTAACACAACGTCACCCGTTCGGAGTCGGTCCGGTCACCCGGCCGCCGGACGGCTTTCACCCCCGGCCGTTCCCACCCCTCCGGGCTCCGGGCCCCGAACAAGAGCCTGGATCCGGTTGAAGGGCGCCCTCCGGCCGGGTCCGGGGGCGGGGCCCCGAGCCCGGCCGGAGGCCTCTAGCGCAGGCGCCCCCGCTTGGCGTCCATCGCCGCCTTCCCCTCGGCCCCCTTCCGTTTCCACTCACGTCGCAGCTCGGTCCGCAGCCGGGCATCCGTCTTGGCGACGATCCGCTGGTTCTCCCGCAGCAGCTTGCGGTAGCTGTCCAGCCGTCGCTCGGGCAGTTCCCCGGCATCGAGCGCCGCACGCACCGCGCATCCGGGTTCCGTGCCGTGCGCGCAGTCGTGGAAACGGCACTCCGCGGCCAGTTCCTCGATCTCGGAGAACACCTGGCCCACACCGGTGCCGGCGTCCCAGAGCCCGACCCCGCGCAGCCCGGGGGTGTCGATGACGACTCCCCCGCCCGGCAGGAGGAGCAGATTGCGCGTGGTGGTGGTGTGGCGGCCCTTGCCGTCGATGTCCCGGGTGGCCTGGACGGCCATGACGTCCTCGCCGAGCAGCGCGTTGGCGAGGGTCGACTTCCCGGCGCCGGACTGCCCCAGCAGTACGGCCGTGCCGCCGGACAGGACGGCGGAAAGGACGTCGAGTCCCTCGCCCAGCCGTGCGCTGACCGGCAGCACCGGCACCCCGGGCGCGGACGTCTCCACGTCCTCGACGAGGTACGAGAGGGTCATCGCGTCCGGCACCAGGTCGGCCTTGGTGAGCACCACGACCGGCTGCGCCCCGGACTCCCAGGCCAGTGCGAGGAAGCGTTCGATCCGGGCGAGGTCCAGCTCCGCGGCGAGCGAGACGGCGATGACCGCGTGGTCGACGTTGGCCGCGAGGATCTGCCCCTCGGACCGCTTGGAGGAGGTGGAGCGCACGAAGGCGCTGCGGCGCGGCAGATACATCCGTACGTAACGGGGGATGCCCGCGGGGTCGACGGCGACCCAGTCGCCGGTGCACACGACCCGGAGGGGGTCGTGCGGGGTGACGAAGGCGGTGTCCGCGCGGAGCACCCCGTCGGCGGTGGCCACGTCGCACTGGCCGCGGTCGACACGGACGACACGGCCGGGCAGGAGCCCCTGTTCGGCGTACGGCGCGAACTCGGACTCCCAGCCGGTGTCCCAGCCGTACTTGGCGAGAGGGTGCGAGGAAGCCGAAGTCACCGGAAGAGAAGAGAGGTTCAAGGGAAACCCTTCACAAGGGCGGCCCCGGCTCCGCGCAGGTGCGCGCTGTGAAAGGTCAGCCGGAGGCCACGGAGGTGGAGTGGATGATCTTCTGGTTGCGGGCAGCGCCCATCACAGAGACAGCCATCGGTCACACCTCCCATTCCTCACCTGGTCGACAGCGGCCACCAACGGCCGCCGTACGAAGCAGTCCTCACCCTAGAGCGGCACACACCCGAGTGCCACCGGTTTATGCTCCTGCGCCCAATCGGCCTTGCGCCCTGGCGTCCGCCGGTCGATAGCCCTTCGGCTGCTGTGGCCCGCGGGCGGTGTCGTACCGGGCACGGAATTGCGGCATGCCTCTCGGCACGATGGCACTGTTCTTCTTGGCCGGGGGCCATGCCGCGGGCGGCTCCTGGTCGCGTGCGCGGGCGGCTGGGGGTACGGCCGCCGGGTGGCCGGGGCGGCGGGCGCTGCGGCTGCTGCTTCCGGGGGGCGTCTACAGCGGTTCGGTGATCTCAAGGCCGCCCACCGCCTGATCAACCAGGCCGGAGGCGGACTCACCGGCGGCTTCGCGGTCCTGGCCCGGTCCGCCTCCACCTTCGACCAGGCGGCCCGCACTGCCGGTCTCACGCCCAGCGGCTGGCTGGACGCCGTCCTCATCGGCACGGCGTACGGCCCGAAGGCGTCGGCCGCTTTGGACCGGTGGCCGCCCGCCGGCCGAGCCCGCTGCCGCCGGCCCGTCGTCCTGGTCGAAAACCGCAAGGCACCGTGATCGCGGATGCCGCCGAACAGCAGCGCAAGGGGCAGGTCGGCTCCGAGGAGGACTCGGCCGAGTACGCCGACCTGGGACGACTGGACGACCCCTCAGTTCTTCCACAACTGCCGGCGCTCGTCGCTGTTGCAGGTGGCCACCATCACCTGGTTGCCGCCGCCGTACGCCGGGGAGGCGATCTCCAGGCAGTGCCCCGTCTCGGTGTTTTTCAGGGTCTGGCCCGCCGCGGTGGGGCTTCCCATACGCCAGTGCTGGTAGCCAGTGCCTCCGACGCCGCCGCAGGCTTCCAGCCCGGCCGCGTAGTTGTTGTTGTAGGGCGCCGACAGGCAGTTTCCGCTCGCGCGGTTGACCAGCTCGAAGGTGCTGCCGCCAAAGGAGCGCAACGTCCATGCGTAGGCATCGCTGGAAGTGCAGGTCCCGTAGCCGGGGTAGACGGAACCGTCGCCGGACACGCACTGGCCGGTGGAGACGTTCCGGAGGCGCGACACGGACCCCGGAGAGAGTCTGGTTGCCGCCGGCTCCCCGGACGGGGGCGGTTCGGCCTCGGGGGTGACCGCCGCGCTGGTCTGCGCCGGCTGAGCCACGGCCGCCGCGGAGCCGGACACGCGCGCAACCGAGGCCGAGGCCGAGGCCGACGGGGAGCCGGTGGCGGAGGGCGGCCCGGAAGGCGGCGGCGCCACCGAGGACGACGGCACCGAAGAGGATCGCCCCCGGCCCGGCGGGGATGAGTCCGGCACGAGAGTGATGGCCGTGATCGTCCCGCCCGCCACGAGGACGGGCACGACCAGCAGGCGCATGCGGCGTGCACGCTGCTTGCGGATGTAGGTGACGTGGCCGGCGTGACCGACCGCCACTCCCCCGTGGGAGGCGGTGATGCGCGAGGCCCGGCTGCCGCCGAGGGCGCCGAAGCCGGCCATGTGGAGCAGTCTTCCGACGAATGCGCTGCGGCTGCGGCGCTGTGGACCTGACGAGCCGGGGGTGGTCAGTCCTGGGCCGCCCCCGGCCTCGGAGGGTCCAAGCGCACGTCCCCGTTGACCACACCGGCGACAACCGATCCTTGTGCGGCCTTCATGATCACGTCGCCGGTGGCAGCGAACCCACCGGTACCGGCCGAGGCACCGGAGCCGCGAGCGTGCTGCCGGACATGCTCGACCAGGGAATGCAGCGCCCTGACGGCCTCGTCCCTTTCGGGTTCCGGCAGATCCTGGAGCAGGTCCGTGAAACGCGTCTCCCAGGACAGGGACTGCGCGACGCGTACCCGTTCCAGCGCT
Organism: Streptomyces sp. NPDC046931; assembly: GCF_040644655.1. Classification (NCBI taxonomy): domain Bacteria; kingdom Bacillati; phylum Actinomycetota; class Actinomycetes; order Kitasatosporales; family Streptomycetaceae; genus Streptomyces; species Streptomyces sp. NPDC046931. The sequence continues at coordinate 227,367 of NZ_JBEYWX010000010.1, read as the reverse complement.
CCCTGCGCCTCTTCCTCGGATGCCCGTGCGAGATCGGCGGCGGTCTGGTCGAGGCGCTGCAATACCGCCTCTTCCCGTTGCCCGTCTCGCCCCAGGAGCCGGGCCACTGTTGTTCTGGTCCCGATCCAGGCATCGGTGCCGGCCGCGGTCACGACCGCCGTTCCCCCCGAAGCGGCAAGCCCGACCAAGATTTCCGGCAACATCCAGCTCCCCTACGACCAGTTGAGTGACGGACCTTCAGCCACGCCATTCAACACGCCTCGTCGGGTGAAGGAGTAACGAATCCGACAACGACCCCAAGAGACTGCGCGGCGGTCGGCCCGAGCTGAGGGCCGCTGTTGGCTGCCGGGTGGCTCAGCCGGTCGCGGCGCACCTGGCGCCGTTCACCGTGAAGGCGCGCGGTTCGGCGTTGCCGCCGTGCCAGGACCCGATGAACCCCACGGCGAAGGTGCCGTTCGCGGCGACCTTCTTGTTGTAGTCGGCTGCCTTCACGGTGACCTCGGAGCCGTCCTGGGTGAAGGTGCCGTCCCACAACCGGGTGATGCGCTGGCCGTCCTCGAAGGTCCAGCGGATGTTCCAGTCGTCGAGCGCCCGGGCCGAGGTGACCGTGACCGTGGCCTGGAAGCCGTCCGACCACTCGTCGACGACGCGGTACCTGACCCGGCAGGTCGACGGTGCCCGCGAGGCGGGGGCCGACGCCGTGGACGGGTCGGCCACCGGGCTCGTCGACCTGCCCTGTGGTTCGGTGTCGGCGTCACCGCTCCTGGTCGTACCGGCCGTGCCGGTCCTGCCGGCCGGACCCGAGCTCGGCGGCAGGCTGGTCCGGGGATGGCCCGGGGTCGTGCCGAGGGGCGGCAAGGACGGCGTCGCGACGGCGATCGCCCCGTCCGCGGCGTCGCCGTTCGCGCTCCTCTGCTCGCCCGAGTCGCCGAGCTGCATCAACGAGACCGTCAGCGCCAGCACGGACACGATCACGGCCGCGGCCAGGATCCCGGCCCGTCCGATCCGGGGCCGTGCCACGGTGCCCACCGCGATGCCCCGGTCCGTTCCCGCGTCCGCGCGGCCGCCGCTCAGTCCCGCCTCCGCGGCCCGGCGCCGTCGCTCCAGATAGGCGAGCCCTCCCCAGCCGATCACTCCGCTCGCCAGCGCGGCGGGCGTGCCACCGTCGTGCAGCCGCAGACAGGCCGCGGCCTCCGCGCACTCGACACACGTCGCGAGGTGCCGCGAGACGTCCTCCGGTGCCTCCGCGCCCGGAGAGCGGGTGACCGCGTCCAGGAGCCGGGCGTAACTGCGGCAGTCGGCGCCCATCGGCGTATCGAGATGATTGCGCTGGCAACGGTCCCGGAACAGCGCGCGCACCTGCACCAGTTCCTGCGCGGCGGCGGCCCGGTCCAGGCCGAGCCGCCCGGCCACGTCGGGCAGGGACAGCCCCTCCACTTCCGCCAGCCACAGCAGCGCCGCGTCCGGCTCCTGCATGTCCTTCAGTCCGCGCAGGGCCAGCGGGCGCTGGAGGGGCGGGCCGGTGTACCGAGCGGCCTTCTCGGAGTTCAGCCACAGCCTCAGGTCCGGGTCGAGCCGGTGCCCCTTGCCCTCGGCCTCCCAGGCCGCCGCGGTGGTGCGGACCGCGGTGAGCAGCAGCGGGATCCGGGGCAGCCGCAGGGTGCGCCGACCGGTGGTCCTCTCCTGGGACTCGGCCTCGCGTGCCTCGTGGATGCCGCGGCCGAACGCCTCGGTGGCCAGCTGCCAGCCGGCCCCGGAACCCGAGGTGCACAGATCGGCATACGACAGGACGGCGTCCCAGCACTCCGAGAACAGCGCCGCCTCGGCGGCGTCCTGGGGGGTCGGCAGGTCGGGCATGGAGGGCTCCTGCATCAACTGCTTCCACAAGCAAAGCCAAACACACCCTGAATACAAGGGAGTTGGAGGCCATCTCACGACAGGCCCAGAGCCTGTCACGCTCCCCACACAACTGACAAGCGCCGTATTCAATTGCCGTCGGCAGTGCGGTGGGGCGCCGCTGTGTCGGGTTGTACGGACAGGGCCCCGCCGCGACTCAGCGCACGGGGCCCCGTGATGCCTTCGTTACGCGGCGAAAGCGCCTACGGCGCAGCCCGATCAGGGCTCCCCCCGCGGTCGGGCCGGACCATGCGGCTTCGGGCGGCTGGATTGGGCTGTCCTGCAAGAGCGACGACGCCCAGGAGTTTTCCTGCTTCGTCCGTCCGTCCGTCCGTCCGGCCGGCCGGCCGGCCGCTGCCGGGCCGGGTTCCGGACTCGATACGCGCCCTACGCGCGGGAGGGCTCCTCCGCCTGCGCCTCCGCCTCCGCCTCCGCCTCCGCCTCCGCCGGAAGGCTGTCCATGAAGGAGCTGACGGAGAACACCGCCCGACCGGGTCCGGGCGGGCCGTAGCCGGGCGGCGAGGAGAGCCCGAAGTCGTCCATCGTGGCGCGGTAGGCCTCCAGCAGGCGGATGTGGTACTCCAGCGGCGCGCCCTGCGGGTTGGCCTTGCCGAGCGGGGTCGTCGGCTCGGGGCACCAGGTGGTGAAGCGGGGCGTGATGCCGTGCGACATGAAGAAGCGCAGGCCCTCGGTGGTGGAGGCGATCGCCTCGTCGACCGTGGTGAAACCGAAGGGCTCGGCCATCTCGACGCCCGCCACGAAGTTGGGGATCACATTGCGCGCGCCGAGGACGTCTGCGGAGTCCAGGATCCGCCGGTGCCACTCGTCCCGGCCGACGTACCGCTCCTTGCCCGGGCAGTAGAGCTCGAACAGGCGCCGGTCCCACACCTCGAAGTTGGGGTGGTAGATCTGCACGCCGTAGTCCTTGAAGCGCTGTACGTCGGCCTTCGGCAGCGCCTGGGCGACGACCTTGCCGATCCAGCGGCCCGGGAAGCGCTCCTCGATGGCCCTGGCGTAGTGCCCGTAGAAGTCGGCCTCGTCCCGGCCCGCGACCTTGGAGGTGATCGCGCCGCCGGTCAGGGTGTAGGCGGTGGACGCCTTCTGGGTGTCGTACCTGTCGATGATCTCCAGCGCCTCGAGGACCTCCTCGACGTCCTTCACGCCGGTGTACGGCCGGCCGGCCGCCTTGTGCTGGCGCCAGTTGTGGTTGATGTCGCAGTACTGGCACTCCTCCTTGGCGCCGAAGTACTGGCACACGCGGAAGACGGTGAGGTAGATCAGGTAGCCCCACTGGATGGTGGGGGCCACCTCCATCACGGACTTCCCGTTGGAGAGGGTGTGCCGGTAGTACTCGGGCATGGGCGGCACACCGACGTCCGCGATCCGCCGCCCGTCGAGGTAGAGCCCGAGCAGCCCCTCCTCATCGGCGGCCACCCGGTAGGGCGAGGCCGGGTTGACCCGTACGGAGACGACGGTCCTCCGCAGGTCGTAGGGGCCGCCGGTGAGGATGATCTCCTCGGGCGGACGCCGCAGCGCCGCCTCCCCCAGCTCGGGCAGGGTGCCGTGGTCGAAGGAGAAGATGAAGTACGACTTCGGCTTGACCTCGCCGGCCGCCTCGTTGGCGGTGTCGCTGAGCGCGGACGCGTCGAAGGCCACACCCCCGCGGAGCAGATCCTCTTTGAAGACGGCTTCCCGCGGTACGTGCGGGAATCGCTCCATCAGATCCTCGACCAGTGCGGTGCGGCTGCCCATCCCGTGTCTCCTCCCGGCTCAGGCGTTCGACTCCTCACGGTATGCCCCCGCCTGCGCGTCAGCCGTGCCGGGTCCCCTCGCGCCGCGCGATGTGCTCCGGTACGGCGATGTCCGGGGGCAGCCGGGGGTCCGGCACGGGCGCGCCCCATGCGGAGGTGAGCGGCAGCACACCGGCCCACAGGCCCAGCTCCGCGTCGGGCCCGTCGCCGTCGTCGGGGGCGCCGGTGCGGATCTTGACGGAGGCCTCTTCGAGGGACAGGGCGAGCAGGGCGGTGGCGGCCAGCTCCTTGCGGTTGGGCCGCCGGGCGTACGACCACTGCCCCGGGGTCGCGTGCTCGGTGAGCAGGCGCAGTCCGGCCAGTTTCTCTCCGGCGTCGGTGACCCGGCGGGGTACGCCGTGGATCACGGCGCTGCGGTAGTTCACTCCGTGCTCGAAGACGGACCGCGCGAGGACCAGGCCGTCGACGTGCGTGACGGTCACGCAGACGGGGCTGCCGCCCTCGAGGCTGCGGCTGGCGACCGAGCCGTGGACGTAGAGCTGCCGCTCGTCCCGGCCGTACACCGTGGGCACGACCAGCGGCCTTCCGTCGACGACCACGCCGAGGTGGCACACGAACCCCGCGTCCAGGATCGCGTCGAGATCGGCCCGCCGGAGGCTGCCCTGGTCGCGCAGGCGGCGGTGCCTGGTCAGATCGGTCCGGGGAAGGGTGTCGGGGAGCGGCGAAGGCTGCTGCGTCATGACCAGCGAGGCTACCGATAATAGGTTTCCCGGTGGATGAGCGGTCACGGGATGCGCGGTTGCCGGATGCGGGATGCGCGGATGCGGGATGCGCGGATGCGGGATGCGCGGTTGTGGCGGTTGTCGGTGCGTGGTTCGCGATGCCACGGGAAGGACGGCGGGATGACGCAGAGCGTGACCAACTGGGCGGGCAACATCACGTACGCCGCCGGGGAACTGCACCGGCCGCGCTCGCTCGACGCGCTGCGGGCGCTGGTCACCGCGAGTGCGCAGGTACGCGTCCTGGGCAGCGGGCACTCCTTCAACCGGATCGCCGAACCCGGCCCGGACGGTGTCCTGGTCTCGCTGTCGGAGCTGCCCGGTGAGGTGGACGTCGACACGGCCGCCCGTACGGTACGGGTGGGTGGAGGCGTGCGGTACGCCGAACTCGCCCGGGTGGTGCACCGGCACGGGCTCGCACTGCCCAACATGGCGTCCCTGCCGCATATCTCCGTGGCGGGCTCGGTGGCGACCGGAACGCATGGCTCGGGGGTCGCGAACGGTCCGCTCGCCTCGGCGGTACGCGAGGTGGAACTGGTCACGGCGGACGGGTCGACGTTGCGGATCGGCCGGGGCGAGCACGGCTTCGCCGGCGCGGTGACCGCGCTCGGGGCGCTCGGCGTGGTCACCGCGCTCACCCTGGACCTGGAGCCGGACTTCCTGGTCGAGCAGCATGTGTTCACCGAACTCCCGCTCGAGGGGCTGGAGTTCGAAACCGTGACGGCGGCGGCGTACAGCGTGAGCCTGTTCACCGACTGGCGCGCGCCGGGCTTCCGGCAGGTGTGGCTGAAGCGGCGCACCGATCAGCCGCTGCCGGACTTCCCGTGGGCACGACCGGCCACCGAGGCGCTGCACCCGGTGCCCGGTATGCCCGCTGTCAACTGCACCCCGCAGGGCGGTGTCCCCGGTCCCTGGCACGAGCGGCTCCCGCACTTCCGGGCGGACTTCACGCCGAGCAGCGGTGCCGAGCTTCAGTCGGAGTATCTGCTGCCGCGCCCCTGCGCCCTCGATGCGCTGCACGCCCTGGACGCCGTCCGCGCCACAGTGGCGCCCGTGCTCCAGACCTGCGAGGTGCGCACGGTCGCCGCCGACGCACAGTGGCTGAGCCCCGCGTACGGGCGGGACTCGGTGGCGCTGCACTTCACCTGGGTCGAGGACACGGCGTCCGTGCTGCCCGTGGTGCGGCGGGTGGAGGAGGCGCTGGACGCCTTCGGGCCCCGCCCGCACTGGGGCAAGGTGTTCACCGTGCCCGCGGAGACGGTCCGCGCGCGCTACCCCCGCGTCGGGGACTTCGCGGCGCTGGCGGCCGGGCTGGACCCGGCGGGGAAGTTCCGCAACGCGTACGTGCGGGACGTGCTGGGAGCTGCCGGGACGGTGGCCTGACCGTGGACCCCTCTCGCCGCACTGCTTCGTAAATCCCCTTTCCTAACCGCTTGTCGGAGCCCGGCGACGGTCATAGGCTCGCGCCGAGCCGAGGCCCGGTCGGGGGGAGTCCTATGAAGCGTGGGACCTCCCGCGACATTCGTACCGCGAACCGGTACGAGGTGCTGCGCCGGATCATCGCCCGGTCACCGACGTCCCGTCAGGAGCTGGCGGCCGCGACCGGGCTCAGTCTGCCCACCGTGGCCACGCTCGTCGGTGAACTGCTCGACCTCGGGATGCTGACCGAGGTCGGTTTCGAGGAGTCGGCGGGCGGCCGGCCGCGCGGCCTGGTCGCGGTCGACGCGTCGGGGGGCGCCCTGATCGGCGTCGACGTCGCCGAGACGTACGTCCGCGTGGAGCTGTTCGACCTGGCGCTGAGCGTACTGGCCCGCGCCGAGGAGGACGTACACCCCGGGGAGAACCGTCCCGAACAGGTCGTCGCCCATGTGGCCACGGCCGTCGGCTCGGTGGTGGCCCGGGTCGGCGTGGCGGACGCCCGCGTGCTGGGCACCGGCGTCAGCGTGCCGGGCCAGGTCGACCGCGACCGGGGCGTCTGCGAGTACGCCCCGAACTGGGACTGGCACGACGTCCCGCTGCTCGACCTGCTCGCCCTCCACATCGCCCATCCCCTGTACCTGGACAACCCGCTGCGCGCCGGCGCCGTCGCCGAACTGTGGTTCGGCGCGGCTCGCGGGCGCGGGGACGCCGTGGTCGTCAATCTGGGCACGGGCGTCGGGGCCGGGCTCGCGCTGGGCGGCGGACTGCACCGCGGCGTCAGCAACAGCGCCGGCGAATGGGGCCATACGACGCTGGTGCTGGACGGGCGGCCGTGCCACTGTGGCAACCGCGGCTGCGTGGAGACCTATGTCGGGGCACCCGGGATCATGCGCAACCTGCGGGAAGTGAGCCCCCGCAGCCCACTGCTGCACCCCGAGGACCAGACCGCCACGATCGACGCCCTCGCACGCGGAGCCGCCGATGCGGACCCCGTCGCGCTCGAGGTCGTCCGGAACACCGCCCGTTATCTGGGCGCCGGGATCGCCACCCTGGTCAACCTGCTCAACCCTGAAGTGGTGGTGCTCGGCAGCTGGGTCGCGGCCACGCTCGGCGAGCCCCTGCTCCACGAGGTACGCGAGGCCGTCGGCCGGCATGCGCTCGGCCGCCCGTTCGCCGCCACCGAGATCGTCCTGTCCCCCATCCCCAACGACCCGGTGTGCCTCGGTGCCGCGACCTTCGCCCTCGAAGGCACCCTCCGGTCGGTCGGCCGGCGGGCCGGCCGGCGCACCGCCCCCGCGAGGACCTAGGAGACCGATGTCCCTGCGCACTTCCCCCGAGCCTTCGTCCTCTCCCCCGTCGGCCGTCGGCTATGTCGAGGACGTCGCACCGGGCAGCGGCAGCCTGCCGCCGCGGGCCTGGTACGCGACCTCGGACGCCGCCTCCCTCTGTCTGAACGGCAGGTGGCGCTTCCGTCTGTCCCCGACGGCGGACGCCCACGACGACTCGTTCGCCGAACCCGGATACGACGCCGGGGACTGGGCGGAGGTCGCCGTGCCCGGCCACTGGGTGCTCCAGGGCGGCGGTTCCCTCGGCTCCCCCGCCTACACCAACCACCTCTACCCCTTCCCGGTCGACCCGCCGCGCGTCCCGACCGAGAACCCGACCGGCGACCATCTGCGGTTCTTCGACCTGCCCACCGACTGGCCGTCGGACGGCGGGGCTGTGCTGCGCTTCGACGGCGTGGAGTCCTGTGCCCGGGTATGGCTGAACGGCACCGACATCGGCGAGTTCAAGGGCTCCCGGCTGCCGCACGAGTTCGCCGTCGGGCATCTGCTCGAGCCGAGCGGCAATGTGCTCGCGGTCCGGGTCCACCAGTGGTCCGCGGGCTCCTACCTGGAGGACCAGGACCAGTGGTGGCTGCCGGGCATCTTCCGGGACGTGACGCTGCTGCACCGCCCGGCGGGCAGCGTCCTGGACTTCTTCGTGCACTCCTCGTACGACCACCTCCGCGGCGAGGGCACACTGAAGGTCGACTCGGACGTGGACGGCCGGGTCACCGTGCCCGCCCTCCGCATCGATGTCGCGACCGGAGAGCCGGTGACCGCCCCCGTGGAGCCGTGGACCGCGGAGACCCCGAAGCTGTACGACGGCATGCTGATCACCGAGGGCGAGCGGGTGCCGCTGCGGATCGGGTTCCGCACGGTCGTGCTCGAGGACGGCCTGATCAAGGTCAATGGAAGGCCGGTGCTCTTCAAGGGCGTCAACCGGCACGAGTGGCATCCCGAGAAGGGCCGTGCGCTCGATCCGGAGACCATGCGCGAGGACGTGCTGCTGATGAAGCGGCACAACATCAACGCCGTGCGCACCTCGCACTACCCGCCGCATCCCGCGTTCCTGGACCTGTGCGACGAGTTCGGCCTGTGGGTGATCGACGAGTGCGACCTGGAGACCCACGGCTTCGTCGAGCAGGCGTGGCGCGACAACCCGGTCGACGACGACCGCTGGACCCCGGCGCTCCTCGACCGTGCCGCCCGCATGGTCGAACGCGACAAGAACCACCCGTCGGTCGTCCTGTGGTCCCTGGGCAACGAGGCGGGCACCGGCCGCGGCCTGACGGCGATGGCCGAGTGGATCCGCGCCCGGGACGGCTCGCGGCTCGTCCACTACGAGGGCGATGTCACCTGCCGTGACACGGACGTGTACTCGCGGATGTACGCCTACCACGACGAGGTGGAGAGGATCGGCCGACGGCTGGACGGCGGTGGCGCCAAGCGCCGCGAACTCCCCTTCTTTCTCTGCGAGTACGGGCACGCCATGGGCAACGGTCCCGGCGGACTCGCCGACTACCAGCGGCTCTTCGAGAGGTACGAACGGCTCCAGGGCGGTTTCATCTGGGAGTGGATCGACCACGGCATCAAGGACGAGCGGTACGGCTTCGCCTACGGCGGCGACTTCGGTGAGGAACTGCACGACGGGAACTTCGTCTGCGACGGGCTGCTGTTCCCGGACCGGAGGCCCTCTCCGGGCCTGCTCGAGTACAAGAAGGTCCTCGAGCCGGTCCGGATCGATGGCGACCGTGCGGACGGAACCGTGCGGGTGCGCAACGCGTACGACTTCGCGGACCTGTCCGCTCTCGCCTTCGAGTGGTCGTACCAGCGCGACGGAGAGACGGTCGGTTCGGGCGCGCTGCCGGTGCCCGCGCTCGCGCCGGGCGAGTCGGCGGACGTGAAGCTGCCCGAGCCACCCGGCACCGGCGGTGGCGAGACACAGTGGACGGTACGGGCTCTGCTGGCGTCCGGCACCGCGTGGGGACCCAAGGGCCACGAGGTGGCGTGGGGCCAGTTCCCCGTGTCCGTCCGGCCGCCGCTGCGCGTCGCCCCCAGCCGGGCCCCGGTCCGCGACGACGGCCGCATCACCCTGGGCCCGGCCTCCTTCGACGGCCGCACCGGTGCGCTGCGGACCGTCGGCGCAGTGGACGTGACCGGTCTGCGCCTGGATGTCTGGCGTGCCCCCACCGACAACGACGACGGCGCCGCATGGCAGCCCGACCCCCGCTATGGCCTGCTGTGGCGCAAGCTCGGACTGCACCGCATGCGGCACCGGCTGGACGCCGTTCAACCGGGCGACGACGCGCTGACCGTGCGGACGCGGGTCGCGCCCGCCGCCCGGGAGGTGGGCCTTGTCACGGTGTACCGCTGGACGTCCGACGGGGACCGGCTGAAGCTGACCTTGTCCGTCGCGCCCGAGGGTGACTGGACGGTGCCGCTGCCCCGGCTCGGTATCCGGCTGGGGCTGTCGGGCCCGGCGGATCGCGTGCGGTGGTTCGGCGGCGGGCCGGGCGAGGCGTATCCGGACACCGGGTCGGCCTCCCGTATCGGCCGCTGGGAGTCCACGGTCGACGCGTTGCAGACGCCGTATGTCAAACCACAGGAGAACGGCGCCCGCGCCGACGTCCGGTGGGCGGAGGCCGGCGGCCTCAGGATCGAGGGCGACCCGGAGTTCTGGTTCAGCGCCCGCCGCTGGACGAACGAGGAACTGGACGCGGCCCGGCACCTCACCGACCTCACCCCCGGCGACACGGTGTGGGTGAACCTCGACCACGGTCAGCATGGCATCGGCTCCCAGTCGTGCGGTCCCGGCCCGCTGCCGCGGTACTTCCTGCGAGCCGAGCCCACGGAGTTCAGCTTCGTCTTCTCGCCGACGAAACCGACCCGTTGAGTGTCTGCCCGGCGTCGGCCTTCGATGAACCGGTGGTCGCTGAGGATGCGCCGCGAAAGCCGCACCCGGGCCATTCCCCACAGGGAATGGCCGACCGGCGGCCGAGGGGTTACACAGGAGGGGTGATCAGCGAACCGGCCGGAAGCGGGCTCGCCGGCGCGTTGCGCGCATGGCGCACCCGCCGGCGTGTCAGTCAGCTGGAACTGGCCATGCGCGCCGGAACCACGCAGTGGCACGTCGGTTTCATCGAGAGCGGGGGATCGGCACCCGGCCGCTCCGTGATCATCCGACTGGCCGAATCCCTGGAGGTACCGATCCGCGAGCGCAACGAACTGCTCCTCGCGGCCGGATTCGCCCCCGTCTACCCGCAGACCCGTCCGGACGACGCCTGGCTCGAGCCGATTCGCACAGCCCTCGAACGGATCTTGCACGGCCACCTGCCGTACCCGGCGGTGGTCGTGGACCGGCACGGCGATCTCGTCCCGGCCAACGCAGCGTTCCATGCGCTCACCGCCGGGGCGCGCCCCCCAACTGCTCGTACCGCCGGTGAGCGTTCCCCGCGTGCCGCTCCATCCTCAGGGCCTCGCCAAGCGCATCGTCAACCTGGACGAATGGGCCTGGCACATCATCGACCGCGTCCAGGCCGAATGCGTACGCAACCCCGACGAACAACTGCACCATCCGGCCTGCGAACTCACCGGCCTGGCGCCACCTCGGCCGCGTGAGTCACCGGACCATCTCGGCTTCGCCGTACCGCTGCGTCTGCGGGCACACGACCCGGACGACGGCCGCGAGTTCAGACTCATCACGACGCTCACCCACTTCGGCACAGCGGTCGACGTCACCGTCGCCGAACTGCGACTCGAGGCGTTCCTGCCGGTCGACGAGACGACCAGCGCCATGCTGGCCGAACTCGTCGAGCGATGACCGAGGTGCCGAACCTTCCGGCAACCGAACCGTTCACGGCAGTTCCGGCCGGCCGCCAGCGGGCCTCCACACCCGCACCTCCGCCCAGACCACCTTGTACGCGCAGCCGGGCCGCGGGTCCGCACCCCATCGCTGGGCGATCGCGGCGACGATCGGCAGCCCGTTCCCGCCCTCGCCACCGGGGGTCCGCAGCACGGGCAGCCGCTCGGTCCGCCCGTCTGCGACCTCGACGCGTACGACACCGTCCCGCAGCACCAGCCGCACACGGAAGTCCCGCCCCGGCACGCGGCCATGGCGGACGGCATTGGCGGCCAGTTCGGCGGACGACGAGGGTCACGTTCTCGCTCGGATCGCTGTCGTACGGGAACCCCCAGAGGTCCATCCGGTTCGCCACGAGCCGCCGCGCGAGCCGAGCGCCTCGCGGCGTACAGCTGAAGAGCTGGGTGAACGTACGTACGGTAACGGGGTCATGGATCTGTGGGTCTGCGTGCATGGCTCGACGGTCCCCGACGTCAGAGGCGTCGAACCAGGTACGGCACTCGTACGCCGCGGACCGTACGAGTCCACCGAATGGACAGTGCGCGTAACGGTGCGTGACCATATGGGACTTGGCGGGGTTGGCAGCAGTGCGCACTCGGGGGTTCCGCGGCATGACCGACAGCACCATCGGCACCACGAACGAGCCGGAGTCGTCCGACAGTCTGAAAGGCTTCGGGGCGGTCCACAAGGCCTTCCGCAAGCGCGCGGGACTCACACAGGAGGAATACGCCCCGCTGGTGCGGTACCAGCCGTCGACGGTCGCGTCGATCGAGCAGGGGCGGCGCTTCCCGCCGCGGGTGTTCGTGGAGCGCGCGGAAGAGGTGCTGGACGCCTTCGGCGCGTTGAAGGGCGCCTACAAGCACGTCGGACGGGAGAAGGGGCTGGCGTCCTGGTTCCGGCAGTGGGCGGAGCTGGAGGAGCAGGCGATCAGTCTGCACACGTTCGAGAACCGGTTGGTGCCGGGGCTTTTGCAGACGGAGGCGTATGCGCGGCTTCTCTTCGACGAGCAGGTGCCGGTGCTCACGGACTCTCAGATCGAGGCCCAGCTTGCCGCGCGCGAGGAACGGCAGCGCCTGTTGAGCGACCGTCCCGATGCGGCGTTCAGCTTCATCGTGGAGGAGTACGTCATCCGACGGGGCACCGGCGGGCGGGTCATCACTCGTGAGCTGATTTGCCACATCCTGGAGGTGACCAAGGCCCGCAACGTCGAGCTCCAACTGCTCCCCATGGCACTCGGCGCCCACGCGGGACTGGCCGGACCCATCCAGCTGCTGGAAACCCCGGACAACGAGTGGTTCGGATACTGCGAAGGACAGCGAAGCGGCCAGTTCGTCGCCGACCCGAAAGCAATCAGTGTGCTTCACATGCGCTATGCGAAACTGCGCTCACAGGCTCTGTCCCCGGGCGAGACCCGGAGCCTGCTCGAACGGATGCGAGGAGCGCTATGAGCACCACCGAACTGGCTTGGTTCAAGAGCAGCTACAGCAGTAGTGGTGACGGCGACTGTGTCGAGATGGCCACCGACCCCACCACCGTCCACGTCCGGGACTCCAAGAACCCCGGCGGCCCCCGGCTCGCCCTCGCCCCCACCGCGTGGGAGGAGTTCGTGGGGTTCGCCACGCACAACCACCGTCCCCGCTCCTAGGCAGGAGCGGGCCGGCCGCCGCCGAACTCGCGGACGAGGCCGGCTTCGACAAGCTCACCGCACGGCTTCGGTTCGGACGGTATCGCCGTACTCGATCTACTCACCCGCCATCCGGAGCGGCTGCGGCATGTCATCGCGCACGAGCCTCCGGTGGTGCGGGCTCTGCCGGATGTCGAGCGGAAGTCGGCGATGTTCGCGGAGGTGTACGACACCTATCGCGCCGCCGGTCTGGCCGGCACCGCCACTCCGCCGGAGGGCGGACAGCCACCGTCCGCCGTGGAGGAGTCGAGCAGCCCCATGGCACTCTTCCCGACGCGCGTCCTGACCCGGTTCACCGCGTACGTGCCGGACCTGGACGCCTTGGCGTCGGCGCCTTTCACCCTGGCGGCGGGAGCCGACTCACGCGGCGGGCTGCCGCAACGGACCGCCTCCGTGGCGGCCGAGCATCCCGGGAGTTCGCGGCGAGCGTGGTGGACACGCCGCGTCGCTGACCGGGCGGGACCTGGGGCGCCCCGGTTCCGGTCGGGACGCCCCAGGGGATCGCGGGCGGGGGCGCACGCCGGCGTGCTCGCCCCGCACGTCAGGGTCTCACGGCGAACGTGAGAGACCCTCCGGTATCAAATCCTGCGTCAACAGCGCGTCGCGCACCAGACCCAGGTACCCCGTCGCACCGTAAACGGACGTGTGCGGGTTGTCACGATGCGGACCGACCCTCCGATGAGGTAGGGGAGACGGGACATTCGGCATCTCGCCTTCGGTAAATGCACCAAACCGGCCTCACTGCAGCGTGGTCGACGGGATCATCGGATCATGGCTGGGTTTCGGGGGTATCGGCGTAGGCGCACACTGGTCTTCGGTGTCTGCGCGGTCGCCAGCTTGGCGGCCACCGTTGCCTACGCCGTGTGGCAGTTCACCGGTGACAGGCTCCATTTGGAGGACAGCGCAGCCCTGCTGGGCCTGCCCCTCGGCGTTGCCGGCTTCCTCCTGTCCGTCCTGACACTCCGCAGACAGGCCGAAGGCGACGACTCCGCAGACGTCCGCAGATGGGCGCACATCCTGGCCAGCCAGGTGTCCGAGCGCGAGTCCTGGACGCTTCGGCGGCAAATCGGTGCCGGCCCCCACCTCATCGACCTCACCTATACGCTGCACCCCGCGAGCAGCCGGGACGCCTCAGCCCTGCCTGCAGGACGTCTCGGCTCCAATCCGTCCGCCGCCCTCCCCGGCATCCTCGACTTCTACCACTCTCTCCGCCCCCGACGCCTGGTGATCACCGGTGCACCCGGGGCAGGCAAGACCACCCTTGTTGTCGCACTCATGCTCGCCCTGATCAGGAACCGCGACCAGGGCGATCCGGTGCCAGTACGCATTCCGGTCGCTCACTGGGACCCCACGAAGCCGCTGGACACCTTGCTGCTGGACCACCTCACCGACGTCTACGACTGCCCCAGGGACGTGACCGCCGACCTGGTCCGCCAAGGCCTGGTTCTTCCAGTGCTGGACGGTCTGGACGAGATGCCCTCCGCCCAGCGCGACTCCGTGGTACCGCTGTTGGGCCGCTGGCTGTCCGCTTTCCCGGCGCACATCGTGACGTGCCGGAGGGATGCCTACGACGAGCTGTCCGACGTGGCGGTTCGCGCGCTGGGCACCGCGGTGGTGGTCGAGCCGCTGTCGGCGTCCGCCATCGCCGACTGTCTGTTGGGGGCCGCTCCTGGAAGAGGCTGGCGAGTCGTCGCCGAGGCGGTGGCGAGGGACCCGGCCGGGCCGCTTGCCCAGGCACTGTCGTCGCCGGTCACGCTGATGCTGGCCCTCACCAGCTACTCGCGGCCCGGACACCGCGAACTCGTCGAGCTGACGGACCGCGGAGCGTTTCCCGACGCTGCCGCGGTCATGGCGCGCATCTTCGACACCGCCGACCCGACAGCCAGCTTCGACGGCTGGGACAGGGCGGCCGGGAGGCAGCATCTGACGCTGCTGACCGACGCCATGGGTCGGGAGAACGACGGTGCGTTGCTGTGGTGGCGTATGGCGCGGGCCTACCAGTCCCGGGGCGTGCTGTGGGGCGTGCGGCTTGGACTGCTGCTGCTTCCACTGCCTCTGATCGCCGCTGTGAACCCGCCTCTGGCAATCGTGGCTCTCTTTCCGTGCGCGGCAACAGGGCTCGTGGCCCTGGAGCTTCTGCGGCGTCCGATCCCCCTGCGCCTCACACCGCCTGCCCTCGGAAGAGCCGGCCGGAGAGGCCGTATCAGGGGGATGGCCGCCGCCATCGCCGCGGGTGCGCTGCCCGGGATGCTGGTCTTTCTCGTGCCTTCGGCGCTGCGCAGCGAGACCCTGGGCACCGCAGTGTCGACCCCCGGGCGCGTGGTCCTTCTGGTGTGCTGCGCGCTCATCGGCTGTGTGATCCCGTGCGTGCGCGCGAATACCGGCGCCGAACCCGGGCGGTCGGCCGGTGACCTGAGCCGGGATCTCCGGTGCGCGCTGGC
Organism: Streptomyces sp. NPDC046931; assembly: GCF_040644655.1. Taxonomy (NCBI): domain Bacteria; kingdom Bacillati; phylum Actinomycetota; class Actinomycetes; order Kitasatosporales; family Streptomycetaceae; genus Streptomyces; species Streptomyces sp. NPDC046931. The sequence goes on along the minus strand of NZ_JBEYWX010000010.1, from coordinate 212,213 downwards.
CGTCTCGGCCGCCGTGGCTCTTCTCCTGTATCTGCCCTCCGCGCGTTTCGCCTGGGCTGCACAGGCCCCGCACGGTGACTTGCTCGCCTGGCTCGTATGGGTGGTGCCCCCGCTCTGCCTGTGGATGGCCTTCCTGCTCACCGGCAGCGCGTGGGGCCGATACCGGCTGGTCCACTTCCGCCTCGCGCTCGACGGCGAGTTGCCCTGGCGGCTGGGGCGCTTTCTCCAGGAGGCACAGGAACGAGGGCTGCTCATGCCCGCCGACGGGTACGGCGGCGGCTGCTATGCCTTCCGTCACCGCATGGTCCTCGACGTGTTCGCCGCCCGGGCCGTGCAACTGCCCCATCTCCGTGCCGTGCAGAGGTTTCAGGCGGAGATCCTGGCCGAGGTCTTGGATCTGCCGGAGTCCGTCGCCTATCGCGCGTACCGGGCGGATCGCGACCCTGAGGCTGCAACGCAGGCAGAGGCCGACATAGAGACACTCACCCACCGTGTTCTGGACGAGGAGCTCGCCGCCGTCGCGAGCCCGGGACGCGATGCCTATCAACGGTTTCAACGTGCCCAGGAGCGGATGAGGGCCGCGGTGCGCCGGCCCTGGTGGGCCCAGACCACCGCGGCCCGGATCTACGCGGCAGCCGCTCTGGTGGCCGGGGGCGCCGTATGGGGGGCCGAACTCCTGTCGGCGGGCGCTCGCGAGAACCTCCCGGGGGCCGAGAGCGCGGCTCTCGCCGTTCTGGGCGTCGCTCTCACGCTCTCGGTGCGTCGGCGGCGCGCCACGCGGGCTCGGACACACGGTTCCCAGCTGCCCCTGTCGCACCGTGCCGGGGTCGTGGCCGGCCTGTATTCCGCGCTGCCCCCGCTCCTGGCTCCGGTGGTCTCCGACGGTCTGCTGAGGACGGCGCTCCTGCCCGCGTCGGGGGTCGCCGGTGCGTCTCTCCTTGCCTGGTTCTACGCACGGCCCCATGTCGCGCGGGCCCGCGCTCTGCGTGACGACAATCCTCGCGGCTGGCCCGTCCTGCCCCGTTCCCGGGCCCGGCATCGTGAGGCCGCGCTCCAGGCGCGCCAGGACTGGCTGAACGTCGTGGCGCGGGACGGAGTCATGCCGCTGATCAGGAGTCGGCTCCGGGTGAGCGAGGACACCACGACGACCCCGGCCTTCCCCGCCATCGATCTCTCCCGTCTCACCGGGGCCCGTCACTCCGACAGCTTCGTGGAGACGGCCGCGTCCCAGCAGATCGCTTTCGACCTCGGGGAGCTGGACAGCGCCAGTATCGGCGTCAGCGGGCCACGCGGCGCCGGGAAGTCGCATCTCATGGAGCGGTTTTGCACCCATGGCCCCACCTCCACCTCCGAAGACCTGCTCGTCCTGGTCGCCGCGCCCACGTCGTATGATCCCCGCGAGTTCCTCATCCACCTGTTCGCGGAGGTGTGTCGGGGCATCACCGGCGACACGGCCGCCGAGGGCGGACGGCCCGGTCCCGACCCGGCCCGTCGCCGAGCGCGGGTACTCCGTATCGGCGCGGGTCTCACCACTGTTGCGGGCCTCGCGGTCGTCGCGGTCACTTTGCTGTGGCCACAGCTGAACGCGGCGGCGGCAACCGCCACGGCACACCTGCGTACCCTGCTGGTCGCCAGTGGTGTCGCACTTATCTGCGCGGGACTGATCTGGGCCTTCGTGCTGTCCGCCCGCGCCGGGCACCGCGCTGTCGGCTCCTTCGCGGACGCCGAAACCGTGGCGGCTCATCACCTGCGCACCTTGCGCTATCAGCTGTCGGTGATGCGCGGACGCAACGCCCAGCTCAGCCTGCCCGCGGGGCTCCAGCTCTCCGACGGCGCCCAGGTCCAGCACACCGAACAAGTACTCACCTACCCTGAGCTGGTGGCCCGGTTCCGGGCGTTGCTCGACATGATCGCGCTGGAGCGCCGCCCTGCCGGCGGGCGCGTCGTCATCGGCATCGACGAACTCGACAAGCTCGGCGACGCCCAGGCTGCCGAACGCTTCCTCAACGACCTCAAGGTCGTCTTCGGCATCAGGGGCTGTCACTTCCTTGTCGCGGTCTCCCAGGACGCCCTGACGGCCTTCGGTCGGCATGTGGTCGACATTCGTACCGCTTTCGACAGCGCCTTCGACCAACTCGTCGCCGTGCGTCCGCTGGATCTCGCACAGGCGCGCAGGCTCCTCGAACTGCGCGGTGTGTGGCTTCCCGAACCGTATCTCTGGGTGTGTCAAATGCTGTCCGGCGGGCTACCGCGCGATCTGCTGCGTACGGTGATGAGCCTGGCGACCGACCGAGCGCTGCACAACACCACTGACATGCACACGCTCGTAGTCCGTCTGATCGAGAACGACGCCCGTACCGTGCTCTCCGCCCAGAGCCGCCACGTCTCCGCCCTCACCAGTCCCCAGGCCCCGGCTGCCGCCCGCTGGATCGGGAGCGCCTCCGAGGCCCCGGCTCGCGCCGACGCCTGGGAGGAGGTCGTCGGCAACGCGCCTCTCGTCCCCGCCGGCGAGTACGAAGTCGCCAAGGCCGTCACTCAGGTGCGGGCCTATCTGGGGCTGGGCGCCGCACTCCTGCGCACCTTCGCCGACGACGTCTCCGATCGCCTGCCCCGCCACCTCCAGGCCCTGCGTGGCGCGGGCCCCGAACCCGTCGACCGCCTCACCGCCGCCCGGGCCAAACTCGCGGCGGAGCCCGAGGCGGCCTGGGCCGCGGTCAACCGGTACCGCGAGGAAGTACTCGGCCTCGCCCCACTGCCGGAACCGCAGTGAGACGGCGATCGCGTCCAGGGCATCGGCAAACTGTCTTCAGTACCCCGGGTCGCCGTCGGTATGCACACTTCTCGCCTACCGATTCGCCCGTCTGGGATATTTGCGCGAGGCTTTGGTTGTCGCACGACAACTGAGTTAATCTGCGACGGATTTTCTTATCGGGCAGATCCGTGAACTGCGAAAATGCGGGGCGATGAGCGGGGCCGGCCACGGCCCCGGCGCGGTTCCGAGTCCTCGGCGCGGGGACTCCTGGGGAGCGGAACGAGGGTGCGCATGACCAGCAGGACGACCGAGACCGTACGGCGGGCTCCGGGCGAGCAGGAGCTGCGGCAACTGCTGGCCGGACTGACCGCGGTACGGGACGGCGACTTCGGCACACGGCTGCCGTCCGACGGCGAGGGCCTGCTCGGCGACATCGCCACCGTCTTCAACGGCATGGTGGACCAGTTGTCCGTGTTCACCTCCGAGGTGACGCGTGTGGCCCGCGAGGTGGGGACCGAGGGCACGCTCGGCGGTCAGGCGGAGGTGCCCGGGGTCTCCGGCACCTGGGCCGACCTGACCGACTCGGTCAACGCCATGGCGGGCAATCTGACCACCCAGGTCCGTGACATCGCCCAGGTGGCGACGGCGGTGGCCAAGGGTGATCTGTCGCAGAAGATCGACGTGCCCGCGCGCGGCGAGATCCTCCAGCTGAAGGAGACCGTCAACACGATGGTCGACCAGCTCTCCGCCTTCGCCGACGAGGTCACCCGTGTCGCCCGCGAGGTCGGCAGCGAGGGGCGGCTCGGCGGTCAGGCCCAGGTGCCCGGCGTCGGCGGCGTCTGGCGCGACCTCACCGATTCCGTCAACTTCATGGCGGGCAATCTGACCTCCCAGGTCCGCAATATCGCCCAGGTGACGACCGCGGTCGCCCAGGGCGACCTCTCCCAGAAGATCACCGTCGACGCCCGCGGCGAGATCCTCGAACTGAAGAACACCATCAACACGATGGTCGACCAGCTCTCCGCCTTCGCCGACGAGGTCACCCGCGTCGCCCGCGAGGTCGGCACCGAGGGGCGGCTCGGCGGTCAGGCGGACGTCAAGGGGGTCAAGGGCACCTGGCGCGACCTCACCGACTCGGTCAACTTCATGGCGGGCAACCTCACCGCACAGGTCCGCAACGTGGCCCAGGTGGCCACCGCGGTCGCCCAGGGCGACCTCTCCCAGAAGATCACCGTCGACGCCCGCGGCGAGATCCTCGAACTGAAGAACACCATCAACACGATGGTCGACCAGCTCTCCGCCTTCGCCGACGAGGTCACCCGCGTCGCCCGCGAGGTCGGCACCGAGGGCAACCTCGGCGGACAGGCCATCGTCCGGGGTGTTTCGGGGACCTGGAAGGACCTGACGGACAACGTCAATGTGATGGCGTCGAACCTCACGGGCCAGGTCCGCTCGATCGCCCAGGTCGCCACCGCGGTGGCGCGCGGCGACCTGTCGCAGAAGATCACCGTCGAGGCGAAGGGCGAGGTCGCGGCCCTCGCGGACGTCATCAACACCATGGTCGACACGCTCTCCGCGTTCGCCGACGAGGTCACCCGCGTGGCCCGCGAGGTCGGCACCGAGGGACGGCTGGGCGGCCAGGCGCACGTCCCCAATGTGGCGGGCACGTGGAAGGACCTCACGGACAACGTCAACTCGATGGCCAACAACCTCACCGGCCAGGTGCGCAACATCGCGCTGGTGACGACCGCGGTGGCCAACGGCGACCTGTCGAAGAAGATCGACGTCGACGCCCGCGGCGAGATCCTCGAACTGAAGACCACCATCAACACGATGGTCGACCAGCTCTCGTCGTTCGCCGCCGAGGTCACCCGCGTGGCGCGGGAGGTGGGCAGCGAGGGGCGGCTCGGCGGACAGGCCGAGGTGGAAGGTGTCGAGGGCACCTGGAAGCGGCTGACGGAGAACGTCAACGAACTGGCCGGGAACCTCACCCGGCAGGTCCGCGCGATCGCCGAGGTCGCGAGCGCGGTCGCCGAGGGCGACCTGACCCGCTCGATCAACGTGGAGGCCTCCGGCGAGGTCGCCGAGCTCAAGGACAACATCAACTCCATGGTGGAGTCCCTGCGCGAGACCACACGGGCCAACCAGGAGCAGGACTGGCTGAAGACCAACCTCGCCCGGATCTCCAGCCTGATGCAGGGCCACCGCGACCTGCCCGTCGTCGCCGAGCTGATCATGGACGAGCTGACGCCCCTGGTGGCGGCCCAGTACGGCGCCTTCTACCTGGCGGAGGACACCGACCGCGGGCCCGAGCTGCGGCTGGTGGGCTCGTACGGCTTCCCGGACGGCGAGCAACGGCCCACCCGTATCCCCGTGGGCCGCTCGCTGGTCGGCCAGGCCGCGCGCAACCGCCGCGCCATCGTCGTGGAGGAGCTTCCGCCGGGATACGTGACCATCTCCTCGGGCCTCGGCCAGGTCGTGCCGAGCGCCCTGGTGGTGCTGCCCATCGTGGTCGAGGAGCAGGTGCTCGGCGTCATCGAGCTGGCGTCCGTCACCCGCTTCACCCAGATCCACCAGGACTTCCTGGGCCAGCTGATGCCGACCATCGGCGTCAACCTCAACACCATCGTGGCCAACGCACGTACGGACGAGCTGCTGGAGGAGTCCCAGCGGCTGACCACGGAACTCCAGGCCCGGTCCGAGGAGTTGCAGGTCCAGCAGGACGAACTCCAGCGTTCCAACGCCGAGCTGGAGGAGAAGGCGTCCCTGCTCGCCTCGCAGAACCGCGACATCGAGGCCAAGAACCTCCAGATCGAACAGGCCCGGCAGGAACTGGAGACCCGCGCCCAGGAGCTGGCGCTGGCCTCCAAGTACAAGTCGGAGTTCCTGGCGAACATGAGCCACGAACTGCGCACTCCGCTCAACAGCCTGCTCATCCTGGCCCAGTTGCTCGCCCAGAACCCCTCGCGCAACCTCACCCCGAAGCAGGTCGAGTATGCGGGCATCATCCACTCCGCGGGCTCCGACCTGCTCCAGCTGATCAACGACATCCTCGACCTGTCGAAGGTCGAGGCGGGCAAGATGGACGTCAGCCCGGAACGGGTCTCGCTGCGGCAGCTGCTGGAGTACGTCGAGGCGACGTTCCGGCCGATGACCACACAGAAGAGCCTGGAGTTCACGGTGACCACGGCCCCGGGCGCCCCGGCCGATCTGCTCACCGACGACTCCCGGCTGCGCCAGATCCTGCGCAACCTGCTGTCCAACGCGGTCAAGTTCACCGAGCAGGGAAGCGTCGAGCTGCGCATCGAACCGGCTGCGGACCAGGAGGTGCCCGGGGGAGTCCTCCGCGGCGGGACCATCGTGGCCTTCCGGGTGAAGGACACCGGCATCGGCATCCCCCAGCAGCAACTGGAGACGATCTTCGGGGCGTTCCAGCAGGCGGACGGGACGACCAGCCGCAAGTACGGCGGCACCGGCCTCGGTCTGTCGATCACCCGGGAGATCGCCCATCTGCTCGGTGGCGCCGTCACGGTCGACAGCACGCCCGGTCAGGGCAGCACCTTCACCCTGTATCTGCCCGTGGCGCGCCCGGACTTCGAGGAGTTGATGGACGGCAGCGCCCGGCCGCCGGAGCTGTCCGCCCGCACGGTGCCCTCCGAGGTGGTGCCGGCCCCGCGTCCGGACTCCTCCGCCGCGCCGGCGGTGCCCGGGCAGCGCAGGCGCCGGCTGCTGGTGGTCGAGGAGCGCCCGCGCGGTCTGCTGACCCTGGTCGCGGAGAGCGCGGTCGCGGACATCGCGCACGACCACGACACCGGCGACGCGCGCGGGGCGATCGACATCATCACCGCCATCGGGGCGCAGGAGGCGGCGAGCGCGCTGGCCGCCGAACCATGCCACTGCGTCGTCCTCGAACTCGGCATGCCGGACGAGGAGGCCTCGCACTTCCTGGACGCGATGCAGGGCGACTCGGCGCTGGCGAGCGTTCCCGTGCTCGTGCACAGCGGCCACCGGGTGGACCTGGCCCAGGAGCAAGCCCTGCGGTCCCGCTCGGGGGGCCGGCAACTGGACTTCCTGTCCAGCCTGGACGAGCTGCGCGAGCACATCACCCTGCATCTGTCCGCCGAGGAGCCGGGAGACGTGCTGTCCCTGGTCCGCACCGAGGAGCCGCAGCACACGGCCACACAGCCGGTGGACGGCGCGTTCCTCGGCCGTACGGTGCTGGTGGTCGACGACGACGCGCGCAACCTCTTCGCGCTGAGCGGGATCCTGGAGCTGCACGGCTTCCACGTGCTGCACGCGGAGAACGGCCGCAAGGGCATCGAGACACTGCTGTCCCACCCCGACGTCGCGGTGGTGCTGATGGACGTGATGATGCCGGAGATGGACGGTTACGCCGCCACGGCCGAGATTCGTACGATGCCCCAGTACGCGGACCTGCCCATCATCGCCGTCACGGCGAAGGCGATGCCGGGCGATCAGGAGAAGAGCCTCGCGTCCGGGGCGAACGACTACGTCACCAAGCCCGTGGACACCGGCGACCTCATCGCCTGCGTCCGGCGCTGGCTGCCCGTCTGAGGGGGACGCCCGCCGTGTGCATCTGCCGACCGGGCGCCGACCGGCGCCCTCAGTACGGCGTCCTTGGACGTCCCAGCCGAGGAACAGGCCAACCGTGAGCATTCCCCAGCAGCCCCCCGAGCCGCCCGCCGCGCATCCGGCAGGCACCGAAGCGCCGGAGCCGGCCGGCAGCGGTCCGGCGGAGCCGGGTGGCGCGGCGCGGCCCTCCGCCTCCCCCGTCGGAAGGCTGGCGGCCACCGTCGAACGGCTGCGGCGCGAGGCGCTGTCGGCGCACGCCGAGGCCGACGGACGTGCCCTGATCGAACTCGCCAAGGGCATCCTGGTCGAACGGCTGGGCTGCGGACCCGCACAGGCGGCCCGGCAACTCGCCGAGCTGACCGAGCAGGCGGGCGCGACACCGCTCGAATTCGCCGTCGAGGTCATCAACCAGGCGGCCCGCGACCGGGTCTCGGAGGTCACCTCGGCCTTCCTGGCCGCGACGAGCCACGGCGGCCCGGCGGAGGGCGCGGCGGACCCGGGCGCGCCGCAGGGCCGGTCCCCCGCCGTACGGCTGCGGGCCGCCGAGAGCGGCGCGCTGGCCGCCGACGACACCCAGGCGGTCGCCGACTCCCTGCTGGAGCACGCCCTGACCCCGCTCGGCGCGGAGGCCGTCGCCATCTGGGCCGTGGGCTCGGACGGCTCCCTCACACTCGCGGGCTGCGCCGGTTTCTCGGCGGCGGAGGCCGGCCGCTGGCGGTATGTGCCCCCGGGCGTTGCGACCGTGGCGCGTCGCGGTCTCGCCGAGCGTGCGGGGCAGTGGATCGCCTCCCTGTCCGAGACCGGTCTGCCCTCCATCGGCCGGTACCAGCATCCGGACGGCGGAAGGGTGGCCCTGCCGGCCGGTGCCGGCGGACGTATCCACGGGGTGCTGGAGATCGCCTGGCCCGTCCCGCTGGAGCGGCAGCCGCCGCAGATAGTCCGTCAGATCGAGGCCTTGGCCGAGCTGTGCGCCCACACCCTGGAAACCTCTGCGCGGCTGCACCCCGGCGAGGAGGCCAAGCCGCGCGTCGTGCCGGACGCCGCGGAGCTGATGGACCTGGCGGACGGGCTGCACGACCCCGCTCTGGTGCTGGTGCCGCACCTCGACGCCGACGGGGAACTCGTCGACTTCCGTATCCAGCACGCCAACAGCCGCTTCCTCGACCCGGCCGGACGGCCTCGGGGCGTCGTCAACGGTGCCCTGCTGCTGGAGGCGTACCCGATGGCCGCCGGGCACAGCGAGCTGTTCGAGCGGATAGAGCGTGTCTACGCCACGGGCGAGCCCTTCCGCGCCAACCGGATGAGGCTCACCGCCCTGGTGGGCGACGTCCCGCTGGCGGCGGTCGCCGACATCAGCATCAGCCGGCACGCCAACAGCGTGCTGCTCATCTGGCGCATCGAGGACGAGTCGGCACGTCTCGCGAGTCTGCTCCAGCACGCCCAGCGCCTCGGCCGCATCGGCGGTTTCGAGGAGAACCTGCTCACCGGCGAGATCACCTGGAACGGCCAGCTCTTCGCCCTCTACGGCAAGCCCGCGTCGAGCGCTCCGGTGCCCCTGGAGGACCTGTCCGCGCACGCGCATCCCGACGACGCCGTCGCCATCGGCAGGTTCCTGCGCACCCTGCTCCATCAGCGGCGGCCCGCTTCCACGGCCTTCCGGCTGCAACGCCCCGACGGGGTCACCCGTCACATCCGCGTGGTGGCCGAACCGGTCCTGGACTCCGACGGGCGGCTGTTCGTCGTACGTGGCGCCTACCAGGACATCTCCGCGCAGCACTGGACGGAGGTCGCGCTCTCCGCGACCCGGGACCAGCTCGCGCACACCGAACAGCAGGCGAGTGAGCGCAACCGGCTCACCTTGCAGTTGCAGCACGCCATCATGCCGCCGGCCCAGGCCCCGCTGGAGGCCGACGGCCTGCATGTGGCGGTGCGCTACCGGCCCGCGGAGACGGAGCAGCTGGTGGGCGGCGACTGGTACGACGCGTTCGTCCTGCCGTCCCGGCTGGTGCTGTTGTGCGTGGGCGACGTCGCCGGACACGGCATCGAGGCGGCCACAAGCATGGTCGTGCTGCGCAATGCGCTGCGGGGCCTCGCCGTGACGGGCGCCGGGCCCGCCCAGTTGCTGTCCTGGCTCAACATGGTGGCGCACCATCTGACCGGCGCGGTCACCGCCACGGCGGTCTGCGGGCTGTACGACCCCCGCCGCCGCACCCTGCGCTGGGCCAGGGCGGGCCATCTGCCGCCCGTCCTGGTACGCGGCGGCGAGGCCGCGGCGCTGCCCCTGGTCAGGGGCATGCTGCTGGGCGCCGTACCGGAGGCGGTGTACGAGGAGCACGAGGTCCAGCTGGCCGTCGAGGACACACTGCTGATGTACACGGACGGTCTGATCGAGCGCCGTGACCGCTCCGTGGAGGAGTCCCTCGCCCAGCTGCTGACGGCCGCGCGGACCGTGCCCCCCATGCTGGACCAGCAGCTGGACCGCCTCCTGACCTACAGCAAGTCGGACACCGACGACGACACCTGCATCGTGGGCATCCGGGTCGGCTAGCGGCGGGCGACGGGACGGGTGCCCGCCCGCCGAAGGCGCCCGGGCGTCCGGGTGTCCTTCGACTAGCGTCGTGTCATGGCCAGCGACAGCACTCCCACCCTCGCCGAAGCCCTCACCGCCGGGACGGTGGTCCTGGACGGCGGCCTGTCGAACCAGCTGGAGGCGGCCGGGCACGACCTGAGCGACGCGTTGTGGTCCGCGCGGCTGCTCGCGGAGCGGCCCGAGGCGATCGCCGAGGCGCACCTCGCGTACTTCCTCGCGGGCGCGGACGTGGCGATCACGTCCAGCTACCAGGCGACCTTCGAGGGCTTCGCCCGGCACGGTATCGACCTCGGCCGCGCGGCCGGGCTGCTCGCCCTCAGTGTCGGCCTGGCCCGCGAGGCGGCGGCACGGGCACGCGCCCGGGGGATCACACGCCCGCTGTGGGTGGCGGCGTCGGCCGGTCCGTACGGGGCGATGCTCGCGGACGGCTCCGAGTACCGGGGCCGCTATGGCCTCACGATCGCCGAGCTGGAGAGGTTCCACCGTCCGCGCCTGGAGGTGCTGGCCGCGGCCGGCCCCGACGTACTGGCCCTGGAGACGGTCCCCGACGCGGACGAGGCAACGGCGCTGCTGAGGGCGGTGCGTGGACTCGGCGTGCCCGCCTGGCTGTCGTACACCGTCTCCGGCGACCGCACACGCGCCGGGCAGCCCCTTGAGGAGGCGTTCGCGCCGGCCGCCGACGTGGAGGAGGTGATCGCGGTGGGTGTGAACTGCTGCGCGCCCGAGGACGTGGACACCGCGGTGGAGACTGCCGCGCGCGTGACCGGCAAGCCGGTGGTGGCCTACCCGAACAGCGGCGAGAGGTGGGACGCCGAGGCCCGCGCCTGGGACGGCCGCACCACGTTCACCGCCGCGCAGGTCACGGGCTGGCGCGCGGCCGGGGCCCGGCTGATCGGGGGGTGCTGCCGGGTGGGCCCGGAGACGATCACGTCGATCGCCGGAACGCTCGGGAAGCCGGGGAGTACGACGGGCGCGGCGCCGGCCTGATCTCCGGCGCACTCGTCCCTTCGTCCCCTCGTCTCTCCCGTCTCACTGCCGGAAGGTGGGCCCCGGCCGGCGCAGGCGTCGTACGGCCGACAGCGGGGGCCCGCCCCTGAGGAGCGCGCCGGTTCCGGCGCCCGGTGAGGCGGGCACGGGCTCCGGGCGGGTGGACGCCGCCTCCCACAGCGCCATCTCCGCGTCCCGGGGGCCGTACACCACGGGGTCCCCCTCGCCGCCGAAGACGCGCACGGGGTGGGTGTCGTCCCAGACGGGCCAGCCCGGGTCGCCGTCCCGCGCGAAACGTACCCATGCCGTGTGCATCTCGCGGGCGAGCTCGCGGGGCGCGTCCGGACCGGCCAGTTTCGCCGACTCCGGCACCTCCGCGCTGTCGAACACGAAGCCCAGCTCCAGGGCGTGACAGGCGCCGAGACCGGGCAGGCGGGAGCGCCAGGCGAACTCGTAGACGTACGAGGCGGCGCGGTCCCCGCCCGTCCGGGAGCCGGCCAGCCGGTGCAGCGGATACCTGAGCAGATGGTCGGTGACCATCTGGCCCACCAGCTCGGAGGCCGGGGCGCCCGGGTGGGCGGTCCGGTAGCCGCGTGGCACCTCGGGACCGCAGTGGCAGCGGGCCATCGCCCCGGCCAGCGCCACCGTGCCCAGCCGGTCGATGTGTTCGGTCAGCCCGGCGGGCACGAGCCACAGCCGGTGCTCCTCACTGGTCCAGCCGAGGAGCAGGGGTACGTCCCGGGCGGCGCCGTCGAGCAGCGCCTGAAGCGGGTCATGGGGCACCAGGTCTCCGTCGACGACGATCCCGAAGGCGGGGCCGCCGAGAATCGGGGCGGCCCGGCGGCCGACCTCCGCCTGGGTCTCGGCCAGCAGCGTCCGGTCCACCTCGGCGAACGCGGCCGCGGTGGCCGGTACCTTCAGCCGGGTCGCCATGCGCCGCACCAGGCGCCGCACCTTGTCCCGTTCCATCGACTCGGGCGGCCCACTCTGGAGCACGGCCCGGTGGAACAGTCCCCGGGCGCGGGGACTGGCCAGCAGCGCGCCGATGCTGATGGCGCCCGCGGACTCGCCGAAGACGGTCACCCGGTCCGGGTCCCCGCCGAACGCGGCGACGGCGTCGTGCACCCACTCCAGGGCGGCGAGCTGGTCACGCAGCCCCGGGTTGGGCGGGGCGTCCGGGAACAGGCCGTACCCCTCCACACCGAGGCGGTAGTTGAAGGAGACGAGGACGATCCCGTCGCGGGCGAAGGAGCTGCCGTCGTAGACCGGCACGGCGGAGGAGCCGCGGGTCAGGGCACCGCCGTGGATCCACACCATGACCGGCAGCCGGGCCCCCGGGTCCGGTGCCGGCGTCCAGACGTTGAGGTTGAGGCAGTCGTCGCCGGCGACCACCGGGTCGGACAGATAGCGGGCGAATGCCTCCGAGTACGGCGGTTTCGGGGGCGTCGGCCCGAACGCGCCCGCGTCGCGCACCCCGCCCCAGGGCTCGGGCGGTACGGGCGGACGGAAGCGGTGCGGGCCGAAGGGCGGAGCGGCGAAGGGGATGCCGCGGAAGACGGCGATCCCGCGCTCGTACCGTCCACGCACGGCTCCAAAGGGGGTGCGGACCACGGGGTCCGCCGTGTCGGCCGGCTCTGTGCTCGCCTCGTCCGCGCGCTCCATACGGTCTCTCCTCACCGCCCGCGGGCAGGACTGTCCGCCTCACTGCATCTCTTCCCCGTCCGGCCGGGCATCTCATCCCTTCCCCGCCACACGGACGGGGGCACACACCGGCGCACGAACTACCGGAAGGGGAGCGGAAGTCGCACCGCTCGGCCGTGAACTCCCGGACGGCGGGCAGGTGCGGTCGCCGGACGACCGCGCACCTCCACAGGCGCTGGTCAGTCCCCCCTCTGTTCGTCCTTCTTGTGGGGCTGCTGCTGGGGTGCGCTGCGCGCATGGGTGCGCAGGCGGGACGTCACGTCCTCCGGGGGCAGGAAGCGGGACCAGCGCTCGGGGAACTCGGAGGGCATGTCGGGATCGTCCGGGTCGGCGGCGCGCGCCGCGGCGGTGCGGGCCACGTACTCGGCGGCCTGCTCCTGCCGCAGCCGCTCGTTGGCCGCACGGGCCGCGGCCGTGGCCGCGGCGGGCCACACCCGGTCGATGGCCGCGTTGACGGCGGCGCCGACCAGGACGGCGAAGGCGGACACCCCGATCCACAGCAGCACGGCCACGGGCGCGGCGAGCGAACCGTAGATCGTCGGCCCCTCGATCGTCTGGGTCAGGTAGATACGCAGCAGGAAGCTGCCCAGCACCCACATCCCGAGGGCCACCAGGGCGCCGGGCACGTCCTCGACCCACGGAGAGCGCACCGGCACGGACACGTGGTAGAGGGTCGTCAGGAACACGATCGACAGGACGATGACCACCGGCCAGTACAGGACCTCGACCACCGTCGTGGACCACGGCACGACGTTCACCACCGCGTCCGGCCCCGCGACCATCAGCGGCAGGGCCACCGAGCCGATCAGCAGCGCCACGATGAACAGGACGAACGCCAGCAGCCGGGTCTTCACGATCCCCCGGGTGCCGTCGAGCCCGTACATCACCGTGATCGTGTCGATGAAGACGTTCACCGCCCGGGATCCGGACCACAGGGCGAACAGGAAGCCGATGGAGATGACGTCGGGCCGGCCGCCCTTCATCACGTCGTGCAGGATCGGCTGGGCGATCTGCGTGACGCCCTTGTCGGACAGGACCGTGCGGGACGCCTCCAGGAGGTTGCGCTCCAGGCTCTGGATGGTGTCGGCGCCGGTCCAGGCGTCGACGTAGCCGAGCAGCCCGATGAGGCTGAGCAGCAGCGGCGGCACGGACAGCAGCGTGAAGAACGCCGCCTCGGCCGCGAGCCCGAGGATCCGGTATTCCATGCACGAGTTGACCGTGTCCTTCAGCAGCAGCCAGGCGGTCCTGCGCTTGGAGACGTTCCGGTACAGGGCGCGTGCCCGGTGGAGACGGCCTTCGGACGGCCGCTTGGGGGTTTCACTTGCTGCTGACTGCACGCCTTAACGGTATCCGCCACCCGGTCCGGCGCTCATCTCCTGGTGGGGCCGCCCCGCAGGGTACGGCCGCGCACCTTGGCACAACGGGTGACCCGCGGCGTACCGAGGGGTAGGTTCGCCCCATGGCAGCCACCACCCACATCGTGACCAACCAGGCTCCGCCGCTGGTCGGGTATGACGTCTTCACCGCCGACCGCGCCCTCGCAGAGGCCGTCGAGCGGCATCTGGACCCCGCCCTCCTCGACGAGGTCCGCGCCGATCTGTCGGGATTCGGCCGCAGCGCCGGCTCGGCCCAGGTGCAGGAGTGGGGGATCCAGGCCAACGAGAACCCACCGAAACTCCGGACCCACGACCGCTACGGCAACCGCATTGACGAGGTCGAGTTCCACCCGGCCTGGCACCGGCTGCTCGGCAAGGGTGTCGCCGCGGGGCTGACCGCGGCCTGGGCGCGGCCGGCCGGTCATGTGCGGCGCGCGGCCGCTTTCGTGATCTGGTCGCAGGTCGAGGCGGGCAACGGCTGCCCGTTGTCGATGACGCACGCCGCCGTGCCCGCCCTGCGCACGGACCCGGCGCTCGCCGCCGAGTGGGAGCCCCGGCTGACCTCCATGGTCTACGACCGGGAGCTGCGCCCCGCCGCGCAGAAGGCCGGTGCGATCTTCGGTATGGGGATGACGGAGAAGCAGGGCGGCAGCGACGTCCGCGCGAACACCACCGCGGCCCGGCCGCTCGCGGAGGAGGGGACGTACGAGCTGACGGGACACAAGTGGTTCTGCTCGGCGCCCATGTCGGACGGGTTCCTGGTGCTGGCGCAGGCGCCGGGAGGGCTGACCTGCTTCCTCGTCCCGCGCGTGCTGGAGGACGGCACCCGCAACGTGTTCATGATCCAGCGCCTGAAGGACAAGCTCGGCAACCGGTCGAACGCCTCCGGCGAGGTGGAGTTCGACGGCACCTGGGCGCGCCGGGTCGGCGAGGAGGGGCGCGGGGTGCGGACCATCATCGAGATGGTCGCGGCCACGAGGCTGGACTGCGTCCTCGGCTCGGCGTCGCTGATGCGGCAGGCGGTGGTGCAGGCGATCCACCACTGCGGCTACCGGGAGGCGTTCGGCGGCAGGCTCGTCGACAAGCCGCTGATGCGCAACGTGCTGGCGGATCTGGCCCTGGAGTCGGAGGCGGCGACGACGCTGGCGCTGCGGCTGGCGGCGGCGTACGACGACGGGGGCGAGCAGGAGCGGGCGTTCCTGCGGCTCGCGGTGCCGGCCGCCAAGTACTGGGTGACCAAGCGCTGCACCCCGGTGGTGACCGAGGCCGCGGAGTGCCTGGGCGGCAACGGCTATGTCGAGGAGTCGGGCATGCCCCGGTTGCTGCGCGAGTCGCCGCTGAACTCGATCTGGGAGGGCGCGGGCAATGTGCAGGCGCTCGATGTGCTGCGGGCGCTGCAACGCGAGCCCGGAGCCCTGAACGCCTTCCTCCAGGAGGTCGGCCGGGCACGTGGCGCGGACCACCGGCTGGACGGCGCGATCAAGAACCTGCTCACCGAGCTCGCCGACCTGGACGGCGTCGAGGCGCGGGCGCGCCGTCTGGTGGAGCGGATGGCGCTGGTGCTGCAGGGAGCGCTCCTCGTCCAGTACGCGCCGCCGGCGGTCGCCGACGCCTTCTGCGCCTCCCGGCTGGGCGGCGACTGGGGCACCGCGTTCGGCACGCTGCCGCACACCCTGGATCTGGCCGCGGTGGTGGAGCGGGCGCGGCCGGTCGTCTGACGCCGGGCCCCGAGGCCGTACGCCTGACGCTTCACGCGCCGGGCGCGTCACCGGTACCGCGCCGGGGCGTACGCGGGGGTGGTGCTGCGCCGACACGGCACCACCCCCGCTCTCCTGGCCCCCCTCGAGGAGCTCGGACGCCGCCGTAGCGGCGTTGCACAAGTTTCAACCACTGCGCGGGCGTCCGCCAGGGTTGCAGAGGGTTGCAACTCGCTGCGCTCAGTTGGCCGGAGTACGCCCGTCCATCACGGGCGGACGGCAGTATGAGAACCACCGTCAACACGGGACCGGGCGTATCTGGCCGGAAACAGTCGACGGGCACGGCGAGCAGGCCGTAGAGGCGCACAGGCGACGGGAGTCCATGAGGCCCCCGCGGCGAACGATCCTCACGGCGGCGGCAGGCCCTTGGGGGAGGTTCCAGTGGCGCACTCGGCGAAAGACGTCACGCGGCTCGCCGCACTGGACGTCGGGCAGGCGGCGCGCGTGCTCAGCGAGGTGCGCAGCGCCACGCTGCCGGGACAGCGGGCTCCCGTCCCGCCGCGCCCGGTGATCGAGGCGTCGTGGGGGCGTGTGCTGCGCGGCGGCGTCGACCCCGACCACGATGTCCGGGCGGCTCCGCTCAGCCGCGACGAGATCGAGCGGCGCCGCCGCGACTCGCCGCTCAGACATGTGCTGCCGGTGCTGCGGGAAGGCCTGCTGTCGGCCGCGGACGCCGCCCAGCACATCATGGTGGTCGCGGACGCGGACGGACGGGTGCTGTGGCGCGAGGGCAGCCCCTCGCTGTTGCGCAGGGCCGACGGACTGGGCCTCGAGCCCGGTGCGGACTGGGGCGAGGCAGTCGTCGGTACGAACGGTGTGGGCACCCCGGCGGTGACCCGGCGCCCCGTGCAGGTCTTCGCGTCCGAGCACTTCGTGCGCTCGCACACCTCGTGGACGTGCACCGGCGCCCCCGTCACGGATCCGCGCGACGGCCGTCTGATCGGTGTCGTGGACGTCAGCGGCCCGCTGGAGACGATGCATCCGGCGACGCTCGCCTGGGTGGACGCGGTGGTCAAGCTCGCGGAGGCCCGGCTGCGCGAGTTGCACCTGACCTCCCTGGACCGGCTGCGCGCGGTGGCGGCACCGCTGCTGGCGCGTCTCGGCGGCCGGGCGCTGGCCGTGGACAGGGACGGCTGGACGGCGGCGGTGACCGGGATGCCGTACGTGAGCCGGGTGGCGCTGCCCGTGCCGCTCGCCCCCGGCCACTGCCTGCTGTCGGCAATGGGACCCTGCACGGTCGAGCCCCTGCCGGACGGCTGGCTGATCCGCGCGGCGGACGCGCCCGCCCCGGAGGGCACCGCACGCGTGGTCCTGGACGTGGCGCACCCGCGCCGCTGGTCGGTGACGGTGACGGGCGACACGGGTTCCTGGACCCATGAGCTGAGCGCCCGGCACGCCGAGTTGCTGTGCCTCCTCGCACTGCACCGCCCGGGCCGCTCGGCCACGGCCCTGGCCGCCGACCTGTTCGGCGATCCCGCCCGTACCATCACGGTTCGTGCGGAGATATCCCGTATCAGGCGGTATCTCGGAGTCTTTCTGGAACACCGGCCGTATCGTTTCTGCGATGCGGCGGAGGTGGAGGTGCTGCTCCCCCGGAACCGCCACGACCTGCTGCCGCACTCGGTGGCACCGGGAGTGGTACGGGCACGGAGTGCGCCGGAGAGACACGCCGCCGTGACGCCGGAGACCGGTGGGGCGCAGCCGTAGTCCTCACCGGCCCTCAGACAGTCCGCGCATAGCCCTCATGGTGGGGATAACCCTCCTTTTCCCGGGTCTTCAACCGGTCCCGCACCGATCTGCCGTAACATCCCCTGCACAGGCCACCCCACCCGCTCCGCCGGTCAACGACCGGACCGGCAGGAACAGTTGGCCCAGCCGGGAGGTTGTATGAAGCACCGTGGCAGACACCGCCGCAGGCGCAGAGGCCGTGCGCTGCGGGCCACGCTGACCGGCACCGCACTGGCGCTCACCGCCGCAGCCACGCTGATCAGCACCTCTCAGGCCGCGGGCGGGGACAACCCCGGGGGCCTGACCCGGGTCACCGCCGCGGCCGGGTCCGCCGGACTCCGCCTCCACGAGAACCTCACCGACCGGCGCGAGCTCGACTCGCTCACGCGCGCGATGGGCGGCAGCGTGAGCGTCCACGACGTCCTCCGGGCCGCCGACCACCCGATGCGCGACCAGTCCGCGTGCGACGCCGCCGAGACGGCCGCGCTGCCGGTGAGGCCGGCGGCCACGCGCGCGTACTGCTGGGACAACGGCGACGCGACGACCACGCAGTGGCTGCCGCGGTCCGTCACCACCTCCGGAGACGCCGAGGACGGCGGCCGATGGGGCTCCGACCGGGTCATCCTGTCCGGCTGGACGCACGACGACCGCCACTTCGCGGCCCCGGCCGGCGACCGGGGCCTCGCCCGGGTCGCCTTCGTCGACGCGAACGACCCGGCCCACCTCGCCTACCGCTGGGTCCTGCTGGTCACCCCGCGCACCGGCGGCAGCGACTTCGAGGCCGTCCGCACCCGCATGTCCGGAATGGTGTGGTACCGGGACAAGCTGATCGTCACCGCCCGCGACTCCCTGATGGTCTTCGATCTGCACCGCATCCTCAAGGCGGGCGTCGACGGTGACACCGTCGGCCGGGTGAAGGGCGGGTACTCGGCACACGGCTACCAGTACGTGCTGCCCGCGATCGGCTCCTACCGCCTGACCGGCGGCCCCTGTTCGACAGCCGACGACCACGCGGTCCCCTGCTTCTCCGCCCTCTCCCTCGACCGCACCTCGAGCCCGGACAGCCTGGTGGCGAGCGAGTGGTTCCCGCCCGGGGGCACCGGCCGGCCGGCCCGCCTGTGGCGCTACGCCTACAGCACCGCGCCGGGCCACGAGGGGCTGCTGGCCACGGACGCGCACGGCGACGTGCGGGCCACCGAGACCTACGAGACCGACGCGAGCGGGGTGCAGGGGGTGCTGTCGCACAAGCACGCCGGTTCGGCCGCGGCCGACTGGTACGTCGACCGCGCGCCCACCGTCGGCGGCCGGCACGGAACGCTGTGGCGGCAGACCACATCGGGGGCGAAGGCGGCCGTCTGCGCGGCCGACGAGACCCACGCGTGCTGGGGCCGGCACACCACATCCCTGTCGTACTGGCAGCAGACGGGCGAACTGTGGACGCTGACGGAGGGTGCGGTCGGCGGGGACGACGGCTCGGAGGCGGGCTCCGCCGACGGGCGGGTGCTGTACGCCGTACCGCTGGGATCCGTGGACGACGCGCTGGAGTAGCGAACGCGGATCCGGCGAGGCAGGGCGGCCCGGGACACGGGCCCCCCTTGCCCCCGCCGCGCACCTCCGTGATTCCCTGGCCGCATGAGCACCCTCACCGTGACCACGTGGTCCCTGGAACAGACCTCCCCGAACGATCTGCGGCCCGCCACGGCCCCCGAGGGCGATGTCCGGGTCGTGCGCGCACAGGTGCCCTCCCCCGAGTTCAGCCGCTTCCTGTACGCGTCGGTCGGTGGGGACATCCGCTGGGCGGACCGGCTGGGCTGGACGTACGCACGGTGGCAGGAGTACCTGGCCCGGCCGGGCGTGGAGACCTGGGTGGCCCTCGACCGGGGCACACCGGCCGGGTATGTGGAGCTGGACCCGGCGGACGAGGGCGTCGTGGAAATCGCCTACTTCGGGCTCATACCGGCGTTTCGCGGACGGCGGATCGGGGGGCACCTGCTGGCGTACGGCACGGCGCGCGCCTGGGACCTCGCGGACCGCTGGCCGGGGCTCGCGCCGACGAAGCGGGTGTGGCTGCATACGTGCAGCAAGGACGGCGAACACGCGATGGACAACTACCTGCGGCGGGGGTTCCGGCTTTTCGACACGAAGGTCGAGGAGGAACCCGACGTGCCCACCTCCGGCCCCTGGACCGGCGCTTACCCAGCCTGACCTGCATCGACACCACACATCCCGGTGATGTGATCCATGACACCCTTGTTCCACATTTCGGGACAACGGTGTCCACATGACGGACAAAGCTGGACTGCCTTCAAGGCGCCATGACACGCTTCCGTCATGTCTGGAACTGGAATCGCCTTGGTGAGTCGACGGCACGTCGATCTCGGCCGCATGTCCAGCGCCATCTGTCCGGCGAGCTGACACCCCAGCCAGTTCCGGTTTTCTCTTCTTCTCCACCCTCGCGCAGAGTCGCGCACCGCGTGACGTGTGCCCAGATGCGCAGGTCAGAGCCGCTACCCCGTCTGTCCCGAAGGACGTATCCACCATGGCCGCCAACCCGCAGGATTCCGCCGCGCCCCGCCGCAAGGTGAGCCGTCACCGTGGCGAGGGGCAGTGGGCGGCGGGTCACTTCACCCCGCTCAACGGCAACGAACAGTTCAAGAAGGACGACGACGGTCTCAATGTGCGGACACGCATTGAGACGATCTACTCCAAGCGCGGTTTCGACTCCATCGATCCCAACGACCTGCGCGGCCGGATGCGTTGGTGGGGTCTGTACACCCAGCGCAAGCCCGGGATCGACGGCGGCAAGACCGCGATCCTGGAGCCGGAGGAGCTGGACGACGAGTACTTCATGCTCCGCGTCCGCATCGACGGCGGCCGGCTGACCACACGGCAGCTGCGCGTCATCGGCGAGATCTCCCAGGAGTTCGCGCGCGGCACCGCCGACATCACCGACCGGCAGAACGTCCAGTACCACTGGATCCGGATCGAGGACGTGCCCGAGATCTGGAACCGGCTGGAGGCCGTCGGGCTGTCCACGGTCACCGCCTGCGGCGACACACCTCGCGTGATGATCGGCTCGCCGGTCGCGGGTATCGCCGAGGACGAGATCATCGACGGCACCCCGGCGCTGGAGGAGATGAAGCGCCGCGTTCTGAACAACCAGGCGTACTCGAACCTCCCCCGGAAGTTCAAGACGGCCATTTCCGGCTCACCGCTGCTCGACGTGGCCCACGAGATCAACGACGTGGCGTTCGTCGGTGTCCGGCACCCCGAGCACGGACCTGGCTTCGACGTCTGGGTCGGCGGCGGCCTGTCGACCAACCCGAAGCTGGGCGTGCGGCTTGGCACCTGGGTGCCGATCGACGAGGTGCCGGACGTCTACGAGGGTGTGCTGTCGATCTTCCGTGACTACGGGTACCGACGGCTGCGCACCCGCGCCCGGCTCAAGTTCCTGGTCGCCGACTGGGGCCCGGAGAAGTTCCGGCAGGTGCTGGAGGACGAGTACCTGAAGCGGAAGCTGGTCGACGGCCCGGCCCCGGAGCAGCCCGTCCAGCAGTGGCGCGACCACGTCGGTGTGCACCGGCAGAACGACGGCCGTTTCTACGTCGGTTTCGCGCCGCGGGTCGGCCGCGTGGACGGCACCACGCTGACGAAGATCGCCGACCTCGCGGAGGCGCACGGGTCCGGGCGGGTCCGTACCACCGTCGAGCAGAAGATGATCATCCTCGATGTCGAGGAGGCGCAGGTCGACTCTCTGGTCGAGGCCCTCGAGGCGCTGGACCTCACCGCCAAGCCCTCCCCGTTCCGGCGCGGCACCATGGCCTGCACCGGCATCGAGTACTGCAAGCTCGCCATCGTCGAGACCAAGGCGCGCGGCTCCTTGCTGATGGACGAACTGGAGCGCCGCATCCCGGACTTCGACGAGCCGATCACCATCAACCTCAACGGCTGCCCGAACGCCTGCGCCCGCATCCAGGTGGCGGACATCGGCCTCAAGGGCCAGCTGGTTCTCAACGACAAGGGCGAGCAGGTCGAGGGCTTCCAGGTGCACCTGGGCGGCGCGCTCGGCCTGGAGGCCGGCTTCGGCCGCAAGGTGCGCGGTCTGAAGGTCACCTCGGAGGAACTGCCGGACTACATCGAGCGGGTCCTCAAGCGGTTCCAGGCGGAACGCGAGGCGGGCGAGCGGTTCGCGACCTGGGCGGCCCGCGCTTCCGAGGAGGACCTGTCGTGAGCGAGCGCGCAGCCCCCTTCTACTGCGCCTACTGCGGGGACGAGGACCTGCGGCCGAGCGAGCAGGGCCACGGGGCCTGGGAATGCGCGGCCTGCAACCGGGCCTTCCAGCTGAAGTTCCTCGGACTGCTGGCCCGGGGGCTTCAGCGTGACGACACGGGAGGGGACGAGATATGACGACGACTCAGGAAGAGCCCGTCACCGACGATCTCAAGGCGCTCGCCGAGCAGGCGGGCCGCGATCTGGAGGACGCCTCCGCGCTGGAGATCCTCCAGTGGGCGGCCGGCACCTTCGGCAAGCGCTTCTGCGTGACCTCCTCCATGGAGGACGCGGTGGTGGCGCACCTCGCCTCCCGGGCGATGCCCGGCGTCGACGTCGTGTTCCTCGACACCGGCTACCACTTCCCCGAGACCATCGGCACCCGCGACGCGGTCGAGGCCGTGATGGACGTCAACGTCATCACCCTCACGCCGAGGCAGACGGTCGCCGAGCAGGACGCGGAGCACGGTCCGAAGCTGCACGACCGTGACCCCGACCTGTGCTGCAAGCTGCGCAAGGTGCAGCCGCTTCAGGAGGGGCTGACGGGCTACGACGCCTGGGCGACCGGACTGCGCCGCGACGAGTCCCCGACCCGGGCGAACACCCCGGTCGTCGGCTGGGACGAGAAGCGGCGGAAGGTCAAGATCTCGCCGATCGCCCGATGGACCCAGGACGACGTGGACGCGTACGTGGCCGAACACGGTGTCCTCACCAACCCGTTGCTGATGGACGGCTACGCCTCCGTGGGCTGCGCCCCCTGCACCCGCCGGGTCCTGGCGGGCGAGGACGCGCGGGCCGGCCGCTGGGCGGGCCGGGCCAAGACCGAGTGCGGGCTGCACGGCTGACATGACTGTGCCTTCTACGAACCAGGAGACCCACGTGACGACCGGAGCCACCGTCTGGCTCACGGGCCTGCCGAGCGCCGGCAAGACGACCATCGCCTACGAGCTGGCCGGCCGGCTGCGCGAGGAGGGCCACCGTGTCGAGGTGCTCGACGGCGACGAGATCCGCGAGTTCATCTCCGCGGGCCTCGGCTTCAGCCGCGCGGACCGGCACACCAACGTGCAGCGCATCGGCTTCCTCGCCGAGCTCCTCGCCCGCAACGGCGTGAAGGCGCTCGTCCCGGTCATCGCGCCCTACGCCGACAGCCGCGAGGCGGTGCGCAAGCGCCACCTGGAGGGCGGGACGGCGTACCTGGAGGTGCACGTGGCGACCCCGGTCGAGGTGTGCTCCGTACGCGATGTGAAGGGTCTGTACGCCAAGCAGGCCGCAGGCGAGCTGAAGGGGCTCACCGGGGTCGACGACCCGTACGAGACGCCCGAGTCGCCCGATCTGCGGATCGAGTCGCAGAACCAGACCGTGCAGGAGTCGGCGGCGTCGGTGTACGCCCTGCTCACCGAGAGGGGACTGGCATGACGACGGCCGCGCAGGTCAAGGGGGGCGACGCGGGCACGGACAGCTCGTACGCCCTGTCACACCTGGACTCGCTGGAGTCCGAGGCGGTGCACATCTTCCGTGAGGTGGCGGGCGAGTTCGAACGGCCGGTGATCCTGTTCTCCGGCGGCAAGGACTCCATCGTCATGCTGCATCTGGCATTGAAGGCGTTCACACCCGCGCCGGTACCCTTCTCCCTGCTGCACGTCGACACCGGGCACAACTTCCCCGAGGTACTGGAATACCGCGACCGTGTGGTCGCCGCACACGGACTGCGCCTCCATGTGGCCTCCGTACAGGACTACATCGACCGCGGTGTACTCAAGGAACGTCCCGACGGCACCCGCAACCCTCTGCAGACGCTCCCGCTCACCGAGAAGATCCAGAGCGAGCGGTTCGACGCCGTCTTCGGCGGCGGACGCCGCGACGAGGAGAAGGCACGCGCCAAGGAACGGGTCTTCTCCCTGCGCGACGAGTTCTCCCAGTGGGACCCGCGTCGGCAGCGGCCCGAACTGTGGAACCTCTACAACGGACGGCACGCCGCCGGCGAACACGTCCGCGTCTTCCCGCTCAGCAACTGGACCGAACTGGACGTCTGGCAGTACATCGCCCGCGAAGGCATCGAACTGCCGCAGATCTACTACGCGCACGAGCGCGAGGTGTTCCAGCGCAGTGGCATGTGGCTGACCGCCGGTGAATGGGGCGGCCCGAAGGACGGCGAGACCGTCGAGAAGCGGCAGGTCCGCTACCGCACCGTCGGCGACATGTCCTGCACCGGCGCCGTCGACTCCGACGCCGACACCATCGAGAAGGTGATCGCCGAGATCGCCGCCTCCCGGCTCACCGAGCGCGGCGCCACCCGCGCCGACGACAAGCTCTCCGAGGCCGCGATGGAAGACCGCAAGCGCGAGGGGTACTTCTAAACATGAGCACGACGACCGAGGAACTCTCGGCCACCACGCTGCTGCGGTTCGCCACCGCCGGCTCCGTCGACGACGGCAAGTCCACCCTCGTCGGCCGGCTGCTGCACGACTCCAAGTCGGTCCTCGCCGACCAGCTGGAAGCCGTGGAACACGCCTCCCGCAACCGCGGCCAGGACGCCCCCGACCTCGCGCTCCTCACCGACGGCCTGCGCGCCGAGCGCGAGCAGGGCATCACCATCGACGTGGCCTACCGCTACTTCGCCACCCCTCGCCGCCGCTTCATCCTCGCCGACACCCCCGGCCACGTGCAGTACACCCGCAACATGGTCACCGGCGCCTCCACCGCCGAACTCACCGTGATCCTCGTCGACGCCCGCAACGGCGTCGTCGAACAGACCCGCCGCCACGCCGCCATCGCCGCGCTGCTGCGCGTCCCGCACGTGGTCCTCGCCGTGAACAAGATGGACCTGGTCGACTACCAGGAGCCGGTGTTTGCGGCGATCGCCGAGGAGTTCACGGCGTACGCGACCGAACTGGGCGTCCCGGAGGTCACCGCGATCCCGATCTCGGCGCTCGCGGGCGACAACGTCGTGGAGGCGTCCGCGAACATGGACTGGTACGGCGGCCCGACGGTGCTGGAGCACCTGGAGACCGTCCCGGTCAGCCACGACCTGGCGCACTGCCACGCACGGCTGCCCGTGCAGTACGTGATCCGGCCGCAGAGCGCCGAGCACCCGGACTACCGGGGCTACGCGGGCCAGATCGCCGCCGGTACCTTCCGCGTGGGCGAGCCGGTGACGATCCTGCCGTCCGGCCGGACGACGAGGATCTCCGGCATCGACCTGCTCGGCAAGCCGGTCGACGTGGCCTGGACGACGCAGTCGGTGACCGTTCTGCTGGAGGACGACATCGACGTCTCGCGCGGCGACCTGATCGTGCCCAGCAAGGACGCCCCGCCGACCACCCAGGACGTCGAGGCCACGGTCTGCCACGTCGCCGACCAGCCCCTGACGGTCGGGCACCGCGTGCTGCTCAAGCACGGCACCCGCACGGTCAAGGCGATCGTCAAGGACATCCCGTCCCGTCTCACGCTCGACGACCTGTCCCTGCACCCGCACCCGGGACAGCTCGCCGCCAACGACATCGGCCGCGTGAAGGTCCGCACCGCCGAGCCGCTGCCGGTCGACTCCTACGCCGACTCGCGCCGCACCGGCTCGTTCATCCTGATCGACCCGAACGACGGCACCACGCTCACCGCGGGCATGGTCGGCGAGTCGTTCGCGTCCCCGGAGCCGGTCAAGGACGAGTCCGAAGACGGCGGTTGGGACTTCTGACCATGAAGACCACCGATTTCTTCTCGATGTTCGCGAAGGAGGGCGGCCGCGTCGGCAGCGGCGCCCTCGGCAGCGGGCAGGGCGGAGTGGCGCGATGTGCGCGGTGACGTACGCGCACTGCCCGCGCGCCCTCACCCCCCACCGCAAGCGAAGACCTGCCGATCTCCCGGCCACGACCTGAGAGACCGTGACGCCGGGCCAACGAGAGGAACGCCTCCCGTGCCTGCCAGCCCCTCAACACTCCTTCGCCGCGGCCTCGCCGTGGCCGCCGCGCTCCCCCTTCTCACGCTCGCCGCCTGCGGTTACGGGTCCCAGTCCAAGGACGACACCTCCAACGCCAAGGTCGCCGCCGGAGCCCAGAAGATCGACGGTCTCGACTCCGTCAAGATCGGCTACTTCGGCAACCTCACCCACGCCACCGCGCTGGTCGGCAACCAGAAGGGCTTCTTCCAGAAGGAGCTCGGGGCCACTCGGGCCAAGTACCAGATCTTCAACGCGGGCCCGTCCGAGATCGAGGCCCTCAACTCGGGCTCCGTCGACATCGGCTGGATCGGTCCCTCCCCGGCGATCAACGGCTACACCAAGTCGGACGGCAAGAACCTGCGCATCGTCGGGGGTTCGGCATCGGGCGGCGTGAAGCTCGTGGTCGACCCGAAGAAGATCAAGTCCCTGAAGGACGTCAAGGGCAAGAAGATCGCGACCCCTCAGCTCGGCAACACGCAGGACGTGGCGTTCCTGAACTGGGTCGCGGAGCAGGGCTGGAAGGTCGACGCGCAGAGCGGCAAGGGCGACGTGTCGGTGGTCCGCACCGACAACAAGGTGACCCCGGACGCCTACAAGTCCGGTTCCATCGACGGGGCCTGGGTGCCGGAGCCTACCGCGTCCAAGCTGGTCGCCGAGGGCGCCAAGGTGCTCCTCGACGAGTCGACGCTGTGGCCGGACAAGAAGTTCGTGATCACGAACATCATCGTGTCGCAGAAGTTCCTCACGGAGCACCCGAAGGCCGTCGAGGCGGTCCTGAAGGCGTCGGTCGAGACCAACAAGTGGATCAACGCCAACCCGGACGAGGCGAAGGCCGCGGCGAACAAGCAGCTGGGGATCGACTCCGGCAAGGAGCTGCCGGCCGACGTCCTGGACCCGGCGTGGAAGTCCATCCAGATCACCGACGACCCGCTGGCCGCCACGCTCAACACCGAGGCGCAGCACGCGCTCAAGGCGGGCCTGCTGGAGAACCCGAAGCTGGATGGCATCTACGACCTCACGCTCCTGAACAAGGTCCTCGTGGCCGCGGGTGAGCGCTCCGTCAGCGACGCCGGTCTCGGCGTCAAGTAAGTCCGTTCCGACAGTTCCCAGGAGGTGACGATCATGGCAACCGCCCTCGCCAAGGCCGATGACGTCGAGGCGGTCGAGTACGCCGCCCGCATCGAGCACGTCTCGAAGTCCTTCTCCGGGCCCGCCGGGCAGCAGCTCGTTCTCGACGACATCACGCTGGATGTCGCACCGGGTGAGTTCGTCACCCTCCTGGGGGCCTCGGGCTGCGGCAAGTCGACCCTGCTGAACCTGGTGGCGGGGCTCGACGATCCCTCCGCCGGCAGCATCACGACCCATGGGCGTCCCGCACTGATGTTCCAGGAGCATGCCCTGTTCCCGTGGCTGACCGCGGGCAAGAACATCGAACTCGCCCTGAAGTTGAGGGGCGTACCGAAGAGCGAGCGGCGCGGCCGGGCCGAGGAGCTGCTCGAACTCGTGCGGCTGAAGGGTTCGTACGCCAAGCGGGTGCACGAGCTGTCCGGTGGTATGCGCCAGCGCGTGGCCATGGCCCGGGCGATCGCCCAGGACAGCCAGCTGCTGCTGATGGACGAGCCGTTCGCGGCGCTCGACGCGATCACCCGCGACCTGCTGCACGACGAACTGACCCGGATCTGGGCGGAGACGGGGCTGTCGGTCCTCTTCGTCACGCACAACGTGCGCGAGGCGGTGCGGCTTGCGCAGCGGGTCGTGCTGCTGTCGTCCCGTCCGGGGCGGGTGGCCCGTGAGTGGCGGGTGGACATCCCGCAGCCGCGGCGCATCGAGGACGCGCCGGTCGCCGAACTGTCCCTTGAGATCACCGATGTACTGCGTGGGGAGATCCGCCGTCATGGCCAGCACTGAGACGAAGACCGCCGCGGACGCGGGGACCGTCGAGGCGGGCCTGGACGCCCTGGAGACCGCCGTCACCCGCCGGACGCCGTTCCGGCAGACCCTCACCAGCAAGATCCTGCCCCCGCTCGTCGCCACCGCGGTGGTCCTGGTCGTGTGGCAGGCCCTGATCTCGTTCGAGATCGTCGACCCGACGAAGCTGCCGTCGCCCGCCGACGTGGGCACCGAGTTCAAGAACGCCTGGATGGAAGGCAAACTGCTCGGCTACATCTGGACGAGTGTCTCGCGCGGTCTGCTGGGCTTCCTGTTCGCGCTGGCCATCGGCACCCCTCTGGGCCTGCTGGTGGCGCGGGTGAAGTTCGTGCGCGCGGCGATCGGCCCGGTCCTGTCCGGCCTGCAGTCGCTGCCGTCCGTGGCGTGGGTGCCGCCGGCGGTGATCTGGCTGGGCCTGAACAACTCGATGATGTACGCGGTGATCCTGCTGGGGGCGGTCCCCTCCATCGCCAACGGCCTGGTCTCCGGCATCGACCAGGTGCCGCCGCTGTTCCTGCGCGCGGGCCGCACGATGGGCGCGACCGGTCTGAAGGGCGCGTGGCACATAGTCCTGCCGGCCTCGCTGCCGGGCTATCTGGCCGGTCTGAAGCAGGGCTGGGCCTTCTCCTGGCGCTCGCTGATGGCGGCGGAGATCATCGCCTCCTCCCCCGACCTGGGCATCGGCCTGGGCGCGCTGCTGGAGAACGGGCGCAACGTCAGTTCCATGTCCATGGTGTTCGAGGCCATCTTCCTCATTCTGTTCGTCGGTATCGCCATCGACCTGCTGATCTTCAGTCCGCTGGAGCGGTGGGTGCTGCGCAGCCGCGGCCTGCTGGTGAAGAGCTGACGTCCCATGCACCACAAGCCGGTCCTTCTCGTCATCGCCCACGGCAGCCGCGACCCGCGGCACGCAGCGACCGTGCACGCCCTCGTGCGCCGGGTACGGTCGCTGCGGCCGGGGCTGCGTGTGGAGACCGGCTTCCTGGACTTCAACGTGCCCTCCGTGCACGGGGTGCTGGAGTCCCTGGCGGCAGAGGGCGTGCGCGACGTCGTGGCCCTGCCCCTGCTCCTGACGCGCGCGTTCCACGCGAAGGCGGACATCCCGGCCGTCCTGCGGGAGGCGCCGTCCCGGCTGCGGATCCGGCAGGCGGACGTCCTCGGCCCCTCCCCGCTGCTGCTGCACGCCCTGGAGCGACGGCTGTACGAGGCGGGGCTGACCCCCGCCGAAAAGTCCTCGACCGGGGTCGTGCTGGCCTCGGCGGGATCCACGGACCCGGAGGCGATCGCAGTGATCGCAGATATCGCGCGGGAGTGGCGGCACACCGGTTGGTGCGCCGTGCGGCCTGCGTTCGCCTCCGCATCCCTTCCACGCACGGAGGACGCGGTGCGCGATCTGCGGGCGGCCGGCTGCGCGCGCGTGGCCGTGGCGCCGTACGTCCTGGCCCCCGGCTTCCTGCCGGACCGCATCGCCCGGGGCGCCGTCGGAGCGGACGTCCTGGCCGAGGTCCTGGGACCCGCGCCGGAGGTGGCGCGTGTCGTGCTGGACCGCTACGACCAGGCCCGGCTGCCGGCCCTCGCGGCGCTCGGTGCCTGACCGAAGCGCCGGGGCGTCACGAAGTGACCCCTGTGCCTCCTTCGCTCCGGGTCACCCTGTCCGCGCGGTCAACTCGACCAGCTTGACGACGGTGTTCCAGTTCCGTGTGGTGGCGATGAGCCCCTTGGTCAGCCGGGGCCTCGAGAGGCACTCGGCCAGCTTGGACCGGCCGAGCCCGTCGGGGGTGTGGAGGTAGAGGGCGCGATCGCCCAGCCGGAACTGCTCCGGCAGATACGCGGCCGGGTCGACCTCGGCGAACCGCCCGGCGTCGACCGGTCGCGAGAAGTAGGTGACGTGCAGCTGCTTGGCCTCCAGCCGGTCCGCGGGGAACGGACAGGCGTCGCGTACGGACGTCAGGTAGGCGTGGTCGCGCACGAGCACATCGACAAGGAAGCCGAAGCGCTGCTCGATCGCCCCGGTCAGTTCGGCGGCCAGGGACTCCTCGTCACCGTGGTCGCAGGCGAAGACGGCCTGGCCGCTCTGGAGGTAGGTGCGGGCCCCCTCGTAGCCGAGCCCCTCCAGGAGGGCGCGCAGATCGGCCATCGGCAGCTTTCTGCTGCCGCCCACGTTGATCCCGCGCAGCAGTGCCGCGTACATCGTCGTCACCCGCTCACCATAGAGCGGCCACGGGAACCCTGATGCCGGGCCCTGAGAACCCGGAGTAGGTGTAAGGGGTCGTTCTCCTCCCCGATGGTGAGGCGACGGGGTCCGAGGGGAGGAGCCGGGGGCTGCGCGGTTCACCGACGAGCACGACGTGAGGACCGTGTACCGCCCCTACCGTCGAAGCGAACGGTGGCGGCAGGGGGCCGTCACCCGCACACGAGGGGGCAAGCCCGTCATGGGGAACGGAGACACACGGGTGCGGGGCATCGCCGCGCGGGCCGGCGGCTGGAGCGCCCGGCACCGATGGGCTGCCGTCGGCATCTGGGTGCTGTTCGTCGTCCTGGCCATGGCCGCCGGCTCGGCGGCCGGCCGGGTCGACGTCAAGGAAAGCGACCAGATGGGCGGCGAGACACACACCGCCGCACAGATCATCCAGGACGCGGGCATCGAGCAGCCGGCCGGTGAGACCGTCCTGATCCAGGCCAGGGACGGCCGGACCACCACCACGGACCCGGGGTTCCGTTCGGCCGTCACCGCGGTCGTGCGGGCCGTCGAGGGCACCGGGCGGGTGACGAATGTGACGTCTCCGTACGACACCAAGACCATTTCCAGGGACGGCCGCAGCGCGCTGGTGCAGTTCGACATGCGGGGAGACGCGGACACCGCGGGTGACCGGGTCGAGCCGGTGCTGAAGGCCGTCGCCGGGGTGCAGAAGGAGCACGGACAGCTGCGGATCGAGGAGATCGGCGGTGCCAGCATGCAGAAGACGTTCTCCGACGCGTTCGGGGACGACTTCAAGCAGGCCGAGTACTCCGCGGTTCCGGTGGCGCTCGGCATACTGCTGATCGCGTTCGGCGCGCTGGTCGCCGCGCTGCTCCCGGTCGCGCTCGCCATCACCGCGATCATGGCGACGATGGGCCTGATGGGCGTCGTCAGCCATGTTCAGCCGATGAGCGACACCGCCAACTCCGTGATGCTGCTGGTGGGCATGGCCGTGGGCGTCGACTACTGCCTGTTCTATCTGCGGCGCGAGCGTGAGGAGCGCGCGGCCGGCCGGGATCCGCGCACCGCGCTGCAGATCGCCGCCGCGACCAGCGGGCGCGCCGTCATCGTCTCCGGTGTCACCGTCTGCGTCGCCATGGCGGGCATGCTCTTCACGGGGATCGCCACCTTCGAGGCGATGGGTCTGGCCTCCCTGATGGTGGTGGCGGTGGCCATGGTCGGTTCGGTGACCGTGCTGCCCGCGCTGCTGTCCCTCCTCGGCGAGCGGGTGGAGAAGGGACGTCTGCCGTTCCTGCACCCGGACAAGCGGCGCGAGCGCGGCGCCCGGTCCTCCGGTGAGGGCAGCCGGTTGTGGGGTGCCGTGCTCAAGGTCGTCCTCGCCAGGCCCGCCGTGTCGCTGGTGGTCGCGGCGGGTGCCCTGCTGGCCGTCGCGGCGCCCGCGCTCGGCATGAAGACCCAGAACCTGACCATGGACCAGGAGTTCGGCGACAAGCTGCCCATCGTGGCCACGTACAACCGTGTCAACGACGCCTTCCCGGGCGGCTCCGAGCCGGCCCAGGTCATCGTCCGGGCGAAGGACATCAACGCCCCCGACGTGAAGGCGGCGCTCACCGATTTCCGTGCGCAGGCGATCAGTTCGGGCGCCTCGCGGGGTCCGGTCGAAATCCGGCTGCACGACGCGCAGAACGTGGCCGTGATCTCCGTGCCGCTGGTCGGCGGCTCGGACCTGGACAAGGCGGGCAGGAGCCTGGAGCTGCTGCGCGACAAGGTGCGGCCGGACACCCTCGGCAAGGTCGACGGGGTGCAGGCGCCGATCACCGGGCAGGTCGCGGGTTCGCACGACTTCAACGACCAGCTCGTCGGCTCGGTGGTCCCGGTGTTCGCGTTCGTCGTGGTCTTCGCCTTCCTGCTGATGCTTCTGTCCTTCCGCTCGCTGACGGTCGCGGTCACCTCGATCGCGCTCAACCTTCTGTCGGTCGGCGCGGCGTACGGCATTCTGGTCGCCGTCTTCCAGCACGGCTGGGGCGCGTCACTGGTGGGCGCCCATGGCGTGGGCGCCATCGTCACCTGGCTGCCGCTGTTCCTCTTCGTCATCCTGTTCGGGCTGTCGATGGACTACCACGTGTTCGTGGTGTCCCGGATCCGCGAGGCGCGTCTGCGGGGCCGTACGACGAAGGAGGCCATCGCGCACGGCGTGGTGACCACGGCCGGGGTCGTCACAAGCGCCGCGGTCATCATGGTCGCCGTTTTCGCGATCTTCGGCACGCTGTCGATGCAGTCCATGAAGCAGATGGGTGTGGGCCTCGCCGCGGCGGTGCTCATCGACGCGACCGTCATCCGGGGCGTGCTGCTCCCGGCGGTGATGGCCCTGCTCGGTGAGCGGAACTGGTACCTGCCCAAGTGGCTGCGCCGGCTGCCCGACCTGACGCACGACGAGTCGGCCCTGACGGCCCAGCCGCCTCAGCCGCCGGCGGTGGAGGGGGAGAAGGTCGGGGTCTGATCCCTTCCTCCGAGGGCACACGTGGCCGGGGTGGCTCCACCCCGGCCACGCTGCCGTGCCGGCCGGCGACCGTGGCGCGCTGACGGACTTCGGCCTCCCGCCGGGGCGACCGGCCGCTTCCGGGCCGAGACGCCGGTGATGCGAGACTGACGGCTGGAGACGACCGGACGACCGCGGACGACCGCGGACGGCTCAACGGCTGGACGACCGGACGACCGGACGGCTCAACGGCTGGACGACCGGACGGCTGGACGGCTGGACGGCTGGACGGCTGGACGGCTGGACGGCTGGACGGCTGGACGGCTGGCGAGGGTAGTCCCGGGTATGTGCTCCCGGCCGTTCGGCGAGGGCGTCGAGGACCGCGTCGAGGCACGGAGGCGAACGGATGGACGAGGCAACGGCGCGCGAGGTGCTGGCGGCGGTGGACGTGCTGCCCCGCCCGGCCGAAGTGGCGCGGCTCCTCGCCCTGGGTGAGAACGCGGTGTTCGGCGCCGGTGACCTGGTGGTCAAGGTGGGCCGTGACGCCGAGCTCCTGGACCGGGCACGGCGGGAGCTGGACATCGCCGTCTGGCTCGCCGAGGAGGGCGTCCCGGCGGTACGGGCCGCCGATCCCCGACCCCTCCTCGTGGACGGCCACCCGGTGACGCTGTGGCACCGGCTCCCCGATCCCGTACGTCCCGCCGAGCCGCGGGACCTGGCCGGACTGTTGCGGATCGTGCACGCCCTCCCCTCCCCCTCCTTCGGTCTGCCGTCCCGCGAACTGCTGGGCGGTGTGGAGCGCTGGCTGCGGCTGGCGGGCAGCGCGATCGACCCGGCGGACGCGGCGTATCTGCGCGAGCGCCGGGACGGGTTCGCCACCGCCGCGGCGGCACTGACCCCGCATCTGCCGCCCGGCCCGATCCACGGCGACGCACTGCCCCGGAATGTGCACGTCGGCCCGGACGGACCGGTTCTGGTGGACCTGGAGACCTTCGCCTCGGATCTACGGGAGCACGACCTGGTGGTCATGGCCCTGACCCGTGATCGCTACGGGCTGCCCGCCGAGGCGTACGACTCCTTCACCCGGACGTACGGCTGGGACGTGCGCGGATGGGAGGGCTGCTCCGTGCTGCGCGGGGCGCGCGAGACCGCCAGCTGTGCCTGGGTCGCACAGCACGCGCCGAGCAATCCCAAGGCGCTCGCCGAGTTCGAGCGGCGGGTGGCGTCCCTGCGGGACGGGGACGAGACCGTGCGCTGGTATCCCTTCTGAGCCCGTGCGTCCCCGTCAGACCTTGTGGGCCGCCGCCTCCCGCAGCGGCCAGGCCCCGTCCACCACGGCCTCCGTGTCCCCCTTGCGGCGCAGAAACGCCTGGAAGTCCGCCGCCCAGTCCGCGTGCCACCCGATCTGACGGCGGTGCAGCTCCGCCGGGCCGAGCGCCGCGATCTTCGGGTGGCGGCCGGCTATCGCGCCCGCGAGCCGGGCTGCGGCCAGGGCGTCCGCGCAGGCGTTGTGCGCCGACTCCAGCACGACGCCGTACTCCGTGCAGACCGCCTCGAGGGTGCGCTTGCCGGGGCGGTAGCGGTCGGCCCGGCGGTCGATGGTGTAGGGGTCGATGACGGGCGCGGGCTCCTGGCCACCCAGCCGATCGCGCAGCGAGGGCAGCCCGTACCGGCGCAGCTCGGCCGTGAGCAGGGTCAGGTCGAAGGACGCG
This sequence comes from Streptomyces sp. NPDC046931, assembly GCF_040644655.1. Taxonomy (NCBI): domain Bacteria; kingdom Bacillati; phylum Actinomycetota; class Actinomycetes; order Kitasatosporales; family Streptomycetaceae; genus Streptomyces; species Streptomyces sp. NPDC046931. Next base: position 178,206 of record NZ_JBEYWX010000010.1, on the reverse strand, counting down.
TTGTACGCGACGACGGGGACGCCCGTCTTCCAGTAGCCCACCAGGACGTCGGCGATGGCATCCGCGACCCGGTCGGCGGGGCTGCCCTCGGCGGCCGCCCGCTCGTTGCTGATCCCGTGCACCGCCACCGCGTCCGCCGGGATCTCCACGCCGGGGTCGGCCAGCCAGTCGCGGCGGCCGAGCGGCTGCCCGTCCTTGACCTCGATCACCGCCCCCGTGACGATGCGCGCCTCATACGGATCCGTCCCGGTCGTCTCCAGGTCGAAGCCGATCAGCAGCTCTCGGTGCCAGGCCATGGCGGCCCCCCTTCTCGGTGGTGCTTTCCCCCAGTGGCCTTCACCTTCGCATGCACCACTGACAATCCGAGGACCGCGCTCCGCTCGCGTACCTGGGGCGCTCCGCATGGGACAGTTCAGGACACAGGACGTGAATCAGCCCAAGCCAGTTCGAACTCCTCGCGGTAGGTCGGGAAGAGCCCACCCTCGTCGGCATCCTCCGACTTGACGACCCGGTTGCCGTTGCGCAGCACCAGCACCGGCGCCTCCATGCCCCGGCTGCGCCGCAGATAGGACTGCACCACCGCGATCCCGTCCGATCCGTCCCCGTCCACCAGGTACGCGGTGAAGCGGGGCGTCTCGTCGAAGACCTGGATCTCGAATGCGCCCGGGTCGCGGAGCCGGGCACGCACCCGGCGCATGTGCAGGATGTTCATCTCGACGGCCCGGCTCAGCTCGCCCTTCTTGATGCCGAGTTCGCGCTCGCGCCGTTTGACCGCGCTGGAGGCGGGGTTGAGGAACAGCAGGCGCACCCGGCAGCCCGACTCCGCGAGGCGCACCAGCCGGCGCCCGGAGAAGTTCTGCACGAGCAGGTTGAGGCCGATGCCGATGGCGTCGAGGCGGCGGGCACCGCCGAAGATGTCCTCGGCGGGAAACTGCCGCAGCAGCCGCACCCGGTCCGGATGGACGGCGACCACGTCCGCGTACCGGTCGCCCACCAGGTCCTCGACCGCGTCCACGGGCAGCCGGCGCGCGGAGGGCACGTCGCCACCCGCGCCGAGGACCTCCAGGAGCCGGGCGGAGGCGCGTTCGGCCTGGGCGAGCACCGCCTCCGACAGGGCACGGTTGCGTGAGACCACGTTCCGGGTCACTTCGAGTTCGTCGAGGGCGAGTTCGACGTCACGGCGCTCGTCGATGTACGGCTCGAAGCACGGCCAGTGCTGCACCATCAGCTCGCGCAGCTGCGGCAGCGTCAGGAAGCTGAGGACGTTGTCGTCGGCGGGGTCGAGCAAGTAGCCCTTGCGACGGCTGACTTCGCGTACCGCGACCGCCCGCTGCACCCACTCCTGACCGGCCGGCCCGGCCGCGGCGACGACCCAGTCGTCGCCGTGGACGGGTTCGTAGATGGGCCGGAGAACAGCGCCTACGACCGCGCGCAGCCGCTGTTCGACCAGATTCAGCCAGATGTAGGCGCGTCCCGCCCGCTGGGCGCGGGTCCGTACCTCGCGCCACGCCTCGGCGTTCCAGTCCAGTTCCGGTCCGATGGAGCCCATTTCCATCGGACGTGCCAGGGACACCGCCCCGGGCGGGACCTCCGCGGAGTTCCCCTCATGACCCTCGTCACCAGGGGGCAGCTCCAGCCCTCCCGAGCCCACCCGCGCACCGCCTTCCGCTCCCCCGAGCCTCCTCAGGGGCCAGGCCCCAGCCAACGATCAAGGAAGACTACTCCGGGAGAGCGGCGGGATGCAGCCGGATGGACAGGGTCGTTTCTCAACTACCGGCTCACGGACGCCCGTTCTGACCCGCCAGGGCCGGCGGCGTGAGGGGATTCATAGCCGTGACGTCGCGCGGAGCGATCGAGAAGCCCTGCCAGTGGACCGGCATGGGCTGCTGGTCCTCGTCGCGCGCGATGTGATGGAAGCCGACGTTCACCCACACCACCGGGTGAGTGAGCGTCTGTCCGTTGACCCACTTGTCGACCGACTTGCCCGCGCCGCGGCCGCAGTTGCCCAGGTTGTCGCTGGCGAACTGCTCGCACCTGTCGTACTCGGTGAAGTAGGGGTCGTGGCGGGTGAATTCGCGCCCGAGGTATTTGGTGCTGGCACCCGGGACGAGTTCGTAGGAGCGCGCATGGCCGTCCTTGTTCTTGCCGGTGTCGCTGACGACCCGCCACCAGCGCATGTTCCGGACGTCGCCCGCGAGTTCCTTGGTGATGTTCGTGCGGGTGGTCTTGTTGCTCGGCGCCTGGGCGCCGCGCGCCGGCGGGCTGACCCGGGAGTCGTACTGCTCGACGTGGTTCCTGGAGGAGCCGTCGAGGCCGAAGTCGAGCCGCCAGAAGACGTTGTGGCTGTGGCTGGTGGCGTACGCCCTGGCACCCTTGCCGATCGGCCAGCCGCGGCCGTCGCCCGCGTCGTAGTCGAGCGGCGAGAGGCTGCCGGTCGCGCCGACGTTCATGTTGACCGTGCCGTCGTCCTGGAAGCGCCACTCGGTGATGTACTCGTACCAGCCGACCTTGTTGACCGTGTAGATCAGCAGGTCCTTTCCCTGCGCCTGGTAGACCTTGTTCCCGGTGTCGCTCTGCATGCGGTAGGCGTGGCCGCGTGAACGGGTCGTCGTGCACAGGCCGTTGACGTCGGGGTGCCGTGGGTCCGGAGCGTTCGGCACCTTGACCGCCTTGATGGTGCCGCCGGGGCACTCGGCGGGCGCCATCGCGGACAGCCCCTGCCCGAAGCCCGCGCCGGTCAGGTCGCTGTACTCGACCGACCCGTCGTCGTAGGGCACGTCGATCTGGGCGAGCCGCGCACTGTTGAGGACCTGGATCGGGCGGGCCTCACCGGGCGGCTGATAGGAGACGTGCTCCAGGACGAGCCCGGCGTGGCTGTCGTAGCGCCAGCACATCCGCCAGGTGGTTCCGGTGGAGAGCTTCTGCTCGATCCGGTACGCCGCACTGCACTGGGCGGCCGGCTGGGCCGCGGCCCGGGGCTGGGTGGCGGCCGGTGCGGCCGCCGTGCCGCCGAAGGCGAGCCCGGCCGCCAGGAGGCCGGTCAGGGCCGGCCTGCGGGCGCGGCCGATTCTGTTCACGCGCATGACGAAGAGACTCCTCCTGCACAGAGCGGGAAAGACGGAGCGGGAAGGTGAGGGGTGAGGAAGGCCGGACGGTGCGCCCCCGGCCCGGGGCGAGGTCGTGTCCGGCGGCGGCGCGCGTGCCTCAGGCGAGCTTGCCGACCTTCCGGGCGCTCAGGTCGACCACGAAGGAACGGCTGTCTATCCAGGAGCCGTTCGGGACCTTCGGGAAGAGCCGCACGCAGCGGTGCCGCCCGCACTGGTCGAGTGCGGCCGGCTGGGCTCCGGGGACCGCCCGGTAGACGATGCTCGTGAGCGTCAGCCGGCCGGGGGAGGTCAGGTCCCTGCCGGTGGCGTCCTTGTAGTCGGACTTCAGACCCGCGCCGAGCGGGTCCGCGATCAGCAGCCTGGCCGCCTCGGCGTTCTCGTCCGGAACGAGAGGCGGCTGCACTCCGTGCTGGGTGCCGGTCCGCTCGACCTTCCCGGTCTCCAGATCGACGGTCCTGGTGACGAGGGCGTCGTCCTTGTAGTCGTAGAACGTGACGTCCGCGCGGCGCGGCGCGTGCGGGTCGTCCAGGTGGTCCGGGTCCGGCTCGGCGAGGTCGACGCTCAGCCGCTGCGGGCCCTTTCCGCCCTCGACGTCCTCGCCGGCGGCGAACTGCTGCCGGGTCAGCGCGATGCGTTCGGCTCGCTTGATCTCGCCCTTCTCTCCCTCGGCGGGCGCCCGCTCGACGACACCCGGCGCCGCCGCCTGCTGCCGGCCGCCCTCGGCCTGCCCGGCTGCGGGTCCGCCGCCCCGGGCTCCGGATTCCTCGGCCGACACCGAGCCCGGAAGCGTGATCCCGACCATCACGGCGGTCCCCGTCACCGCGATGGCCGCGCCCGCCACCACCTTGCCCAGGTGGCGGCGCACCATTCTGCGCACATTTCCCCCTACTCCCCCTGTGTCGCCGGGAGTGGCTCGTGCCCCACTGGTTCGGCATACGCGGTCGCCCGGGTGGCTGCGATTTACCCCGTATGCACTGGTCGACTGCTAAGAGGGATGTAAGTCATAGGAGGTTCCCTCGCTTTCGGGGAAGACTCGGCTTCAGGGCGCCCCTCGGGGCCAGGACAACCGGGAGAGTCGTGTCCATGCAGGTCTGGCCTGGAGAGGCATATCCGCTCGGCGCCACCTACGACGGCGCAGGGACCAACTTCGCGGTCTTTTCCGAGACCGCCGACCGGATCGAGCTGTGTCTGCTGCACGACGACGGCTCGGAGACGGCGGTGGAGCTGCGGGAGACCGACGCATTCGTCCGCCACGCGTATCTGCCCGGGGTGATGCCCGGCCAGCGGTACGGCTTCAGGGTGCACGGCCCGTACGCCCCCGAGCGCGGGCTGCGCTGCAACTCGGCGAAGCTGCTGCTCGACCCGTACGCGCGCGCCGTCAGCGGCTCCGTGCGCTGGGGCGAGGAGGTGTACGGCTATCCCTTCGGCTCGCCCGACAAGCGCAACGACCTCGACTCGGCGCCCCACACCATGGCGTCCGTGGTGATCAACCCCTACTTCGACTGGGGCGACGACCGCCGGCCGCACACCGAGTACCACCGCACGGTGATCTACGAGGCCCATGTGAAGGGCATGACGATGCGCCACCCGGCGCTGCCCGACGAGCTGCGCGGTACGTATGCGGCGCTCGCCCACCCGGCCATCATCGAACACTTGACCGAGCTGGGTGTCACGGCGCTGGAGCTGATGCCCGTACACCAGTTCGTCAACGACCACCGTCTGGTGGACATGGGCCTCGCCAACTACTGGGGCTACAACACCATCGGCTTCTTCGCCCCCCACAACGCCTACGCCTCCTGGGGCGACCGCGGCCAGCAGGTCCTGGAGTTCAAGTCGGCCGTCCGCGCGCTGCACGAGGCCGGCATCGAGGTCATCCTGGACGTCGTCTACAACCACACCGCCGAGGGCAACCACCTCGGGCCGACGCTCTCCTTCCGAGGCATCGACAACCCCTCGTACTACCGCCTGACGGACGACCCGCGCTACTACATGGACACGACCGGCACCGGCAACTCCCTGCTGATGCGCTCTCCGCACGTGCTGCAACTGATCATGGACTCGCTGCGCTACTGGGTCACCGAGATGCATGTGGACGGCTTCCGCTTCGACCTCGCGGCGACGCTGGCCCGGCAGTTCCACGAGGTCGACCGGCTGTCGTCGTTCTTCGACCTGGTCCAGCAGGACCCGGTGGTCTCCCAGGTGAAGCTGATCGCCGAGCCCTGGGACGTGGGCGAGGGCGGCTACCAGGTGGGCAACTTCCCGCCCCTGTGGACCGAGTGGAACGGCAAGTACCGCGACACCGTTCGGGACCTGTGGCGAGGCGAGCCCCGCACGCTCGCGGAGTTCGCCTCCCGGCTGACCGGCTCCTCGGACCTCTACCAGGACGACGGCCGACGGCCGCTGGCCTCGATCAACTTCGTGACCTGCCACGACGGGTTCACGCTGCACGACCTCGTCGCGTACAACGACAAGCACAACGAGGACAACGGCGAGGACAACCGCGACGGGGAGAACCACAACCGGTCCTGGAACTGCGGGGCCGAGGGCGAGACCGACGACCCGGCGGTGCTCGAGCTGCGCGGCCGGCAGATGCGGAACTTCATCGCCACGCTGATGCTCTCCCAGGGCGTGCCGATGCTCAGCCACGGCGACGAGTTCGCGCGGACCCAGCGGGGCAACAACAACGCCTACTGCCAGGACAACGAGCTGTCCTGGGTGGAGTGGCCCGAGGACGGCAGCGAGCTGCTGGAGTTCACGCGCGCGATGGTGTGGCTGCGCCGGGACCACCCGGTCTTCCGCCGGCGCCGCTTCTTCCACGGCCGCCCGGTACAGGGCACGCACGACGAGCTGTCCGACATCGCCTGGTTCACCCCGCAGGGCCAGGAGATGACCCAGCGGGACTGGACATCGGCGCAGGCAGGCGCGCTGACCGTGTTCCTCAACGGCAACGCGATCTCCGAGCCGGGCCCGCGCGGGGAGCGCATCGCCGACGACTCCTTCCTGCTGATGTTCAACGCCTCGCCGAAAACGCTGGAGTTCGCGGTGCCGGTCGACCACGGGCGTCAGTGGCAGGTCGTCGTCGACACCTCCCTCCCGGAGGGGCTGTCACCGGGCACCGGCGACAAGGTCGCGGCGGGGGGCCGGCTGACACTGGTGGACCGGAGCCTGGTGGTGTTGCAGCGGCCCGCCTAGGCGAGGCCGGACGGCGCCCGGCGGCGCGTCCCGGGCACGAATGCCGGCGGGGCGGGTACGTAGGTTTCCATGACACCTGAGCGTCCCGCCCCGCCGGTGCCCACGGCCACCTACCGGCTCCAGCTCCAGCCGGAGTTCCCGTTCGGCGCGGCCGAGGCGGCCGTGCCGTATCTGGCCGCACTCGGCGTCTCGCATCTGCATCTCTCCCCCGTCCTGGAGGCCGTCCCCGGGTCGACGCACGGCTACGACGTCGTCGACCACGCGCGCGTACGGGAGGAACTCGGCGGTGAGGCGGGGCTGCGTGCCCTGTCCCGTACCGCCCGGGAGCACGGGCTGGGCCTGGTCGTGGACATCGTGCCCAACCACATGGCCGCCTCCCCGCGCCACAACCGGCCCCTGTGGGAGGTGTTGCGCGAAGGGCCCGAGTCGCCGTACGCGCGCTGGTTCGACATCGACTGGGAAGCGGGGGGCGGGCAGCTGCTGCTGCCCGTGCTCGGGCGCCGGCTCGGCGAGGAGACCGGGCAGCTGAAGGTCGACGGGGACGTGCTGCGCTACCACGACCATGTGTTCCCGCTGCGCGAGGGCACCTCGACGCTGCCGCTGCCGCAGCTGCTCGACGCCCAGTGGTACCGCCCGGTGTGGTGGCGGCTGGCCCGTACGGAACTGAACTACCGCCGGTTCTTCACCATCTCCGAACTCATCGGGGTGCGTGTGGAGGACCCGGAGGTCTTCACGGCCACCCACGCGGCACTCCTGCGGCTGATCGACGAGGGAGTGATCGAGGGTCTGCGCGTGGACCACCCGGACGGGCTGGCCGACCCGGAAGGGTATCTGCGCCGCCTGCACGAGGCCACCGGGGGGCGGTGGACCGTGGTGGAGAAGATCCTCGCCGCAAACGAGCATCTGCCCTCCGCCTGGCCGGTCGCGGGCACCACCGGATACGACGCCCTGCGCCAGGTGGACGGGCTGTTCACGGACCGCGTGGGCGCCGGTCGCCTGCTCGGCCACTACCGGCGGTTCGCGGCCCCCTTGGGCGACCGCGGCGGCCACTGGGCCTCCACCGTGCGGCGCGCCGCGTACCGGGTGGTCACCCACGAGCTGGCGGCCGAGGTGGACCACCTCACACGCGTGGCGAGCCACCTGTGCGGGACGTCCCCGGACCCCGCGCTGCGCGACCACGCACCCTGGGCGCTGCGCACCGCGCTGCGCGAACTCCTGGTCCGCCTGGAGGTGTACCGGCCGTACGCCTCGCAGGACGCCGCCTCGGTCGTCACCGAGGAGGCCGCCGCCGAGGCCCGCGCGGCCTTCACCGTGCCCGAGGAGGCCCATGCGGTGACCGCCGTAAGGGACCTGGCGCTGGGGCGGGCCGGCGACGGGCCCGCGCACGCCGGGTTCCGGGCCCGGTTCGCGCAGACGGCGTCGGCACTGCGCGCCAAGTCCGTGGAGGACACGGCGTTCTACCGCTACGTGCCGCTGCTGTCCGCCAACGAGGTGGGCGGCGATCCCGGCGCCCCCGCCGTCGCCCCGGAGGACTTCCACGCGTACTGCGCGCGCGTACAGCGCGACTGGCCCGCCGCCGGGACCGTGCTGTCCACGCACGACACCAAGCGCAGCGCGGATGTGCGGGCCGCGGTCTCGGTACTCACCCAGTGCCCGGAGCGCTGGGCCGACGTACTGGCCGAGGTGACCCGCGCGTGCGGCACCGGACCCGACCCGCACCTGGCGTGGGCCGCCTGGCAGACGCTCTTCGGACTCGGGCGGGCCGACCGCGAGCGTCTGTGCGGGGCGCTGCTCAAGCATGCGCGCGAGGCGGGGCTGCACACCACGTGGACCGAGCAGGAACCGGCCTACGAGGAGGCGGTGGCGGCGTTTGTCGCTCAGGGGCCGTGCGGTGCCCCGGGGGAGCCCGTCATGGAGTTCCGGAACGCGCTGGCGCCGCACATCGGGGCGAACGTCCTCGGGGCCGCGCTGGTCCAGCTGACGATGCCGGGAGTGCCGGACGTCTACCAGGGGACGGAGGGCGAGTACCGGGCGCTGGTAGACCCGGACAACCGGGGGCCCTTCACGCCCCGGAAGCGGTCCTCGGACAAGGCGGAACTCACCGCGGCGGCTCTGCGGCTGCGCCGGCGGCGCCCGGAGGTCTTCGGCGCGCCGGGGACGTACACACCGCTTGGGGCCGAGGGTCCGGCCGCCGAGCACTGTGTGGCCTTCGTGCGGTCGCAGGAGGTGCTCACCGCGGTCACCCGGCTCTCGCTGCGGCTCTCGGAGACGGGCGGCTGGCGCGGCACGTCTTTGACCCTGCCGCCCGGCCGGTGGGCGGACGTGCTCGCCCCTGAGCGCCGGTTCGAGGGGCACACGCGCGTGGCGGAGCTTTTCGCGAGACTGCCGGTGGCGCTGCTGGAGCGGGTCGCCGGGGAGTGAGGCCCTGCGACGGCGAACCGCACACGGCGAGCCGGATACGGCGGCCTTCATCCGGCGGCCCGCGCGCGTGCCGTGACGGACACCGGGCACGCGCGCGGGGCGTGGCTCAGTGCCGTACGCCCGGAACCACGTGATGCCGCACGCCGGGCGCGACCGGGTGCCGTACGCCCGGAACCGCCCGGTCGGCGAGAGCGAACACCGCCCCGGTTCTGGCCTCTAGCTCGCATGCGTTGGCGAAGGTGTGGCTGTACTCGACCGGGCGGCCGTCCCACTCGCCGCGCGCGGACACGGTCACGGGGGCGTAGAGCATCGGACAGAGCGAGTGACCGGGCGGGATGCGGCCGATGTCCCCTTGCACCGCCTCGAGTTCCGCACAGGCCCGGGCGGCCTGGGAGTGCCCCTGAGGCGGGTCGCACAGCAGCAGCGTGCCGTTGATGTCCCGGGAGCGCTCGTCCCCGTTGGTGACCGTCAGATAGAGCCAGTTGCCGGTGACGGCCGGTCGGGGTGCGGCCTGGGCCGGCACCACGGGAAGCAGGGCTGCGGCGGCGATCAGGGCACCGCGCAGGGCCAGGGTGGTCTTCGTCGTCATTCCGTATGCATCGGCACCGCGGCCTCAGGACCCCAGCCGGACTCACCCGAACGGGAGCGCGCCGGCGCGTACCGCCCGGCGAGTTCGACCGCGGCGAGCACCACGCGCGCCTGGTACTCGGCCTGGCGCGCGACCGGGATCCAGCGCGCCCGGTAACCGTCGCGGTAGTCGGCGCACCAGCCGTCGATGAGCCCGTCGAGTTCCGGCAGCACCCCGGCCGCCGCGGGCCCGGCGGCCCGGGCGAGTTGGTGCAGCAGTCCGGCGGTACGCAGTGCGACGCGGCGCCCGGAGATCCCGAGGGCGGTCAGCCGGGCGGTGTCCAGCGACGGCAGGGGCCGCTGCCCGGCGCCGTAGACGTCGGGGTCCCAGGAGTCGGCGAGTCCGGGGCCGACCAGTAAATAGTCGTCCACCGGGGCGAGCAGCCGGTCGGCGTCCGGGACGGTGGCCAGATGGGGGCGGATACGCTCCAGGAATCCCGCCAGCAGCCGGGTGTCGCGGCGCAGCGTCCCGCTGACGGCCCGGAGCACCGCCTCCGGGTCCGGGAGGGGCGAGGCGTCCTCCACGGCGGACACACCCCACATGGGTGCCTCCACGACCGCCGTGACGGTGCCGTAGCGATGCGGGTGGAACCAGGTCGACTCGACCGCGGCCTCCGTGATCGCCGCGGCCAGGTCGCCGCGACGGGGCGGCGGGATGCGGTACACGGCCGGCCCGAGGGTCGGCCAGTAGAGCGTGTCGTAGGGGCCGAGTTCCCGCGGGATGCCGAGCCGGGCGGCGGCCTGGGCGAGTCGCTGGGCGATGCCCGGCAGGTCGCGGGTCAGCTCGACGAATCCGCCGCCGACGTCGACGCCGTGCAGGGAGCACTGGAAGAAGGGCCGCAGCTCGTCCTGAAGGTCGAGCAGGGCGCGGGTCTCGGGCAGGGCGGCGCGCTCCGCGCCGTCGGGCAGCCACTCGGGCTGCTCCAGAAAGCCGGGCCGGAAGAAGTGCCGGAAGTACCGGCCGAGGGTGTACGGGCCCGACAGCCAGCCCTCGTTGCGGCGCGCGCCGTCGGGGTCGAGGCAGAGCAGCAGGTTCCAGGTGGTGTCGGTGCCGTCTTTCAGGCGGGGGTCGGACAGCACCCGTTCGGCCAGGCGCAGGGCGGTGGCTCCGCCGACCGGTTCGTTGGCGTGGGGCCCGGCGACGACGAGGGCGTGGCGGCCGCCGTGGCCCACGGAGAGCAGCCACAGGGGCGTGCCGCCCCGGGACGTGCCCACGCGGCGCAGCCGTGCGTCACGGGGCCGGCGGGCGACGAGCGCGGCCGCATGCGCGCCGAGCTCGTCCACGGTCGGGTAGCGGAGGAGTGGCGACAGGGCACACCTCCACTATGTGGTGCCGTCGGTTCACCTGGTGTACACGGTGTACGCACAGTCAGTCACGGGCCGGGAGGCTACGTCAACACCGCGGAGGGGGGCGGGCCGGGGTGGGGACGGGACGGCACTCGGACGGCGGAACGGGGCGCGGTGCGGCAGGGCGGGCAGGGAGGCCCGCCCCGGCGCGGCACGGTGTCCGGCTACTCCGTCGCCAGCCGGAAGGTCATCGTCCCGAAGCCGACCTGGTCTCCGTCGCGGACGACCGCGGCGCCGATCACCCGGCGGCCGTTGACGGTGGTGCCGTTGGTCGAGCCGAGATCGCGCAGCACCCACAGGCCGCCCTGGTGCCGAAGTTCGGCGTGCACGCGGGAGACCGTCTCATGGCTGAGCCTGAGGCCGCTCGCGGGGTCACGGCCGATGCGCAGCGGATAGGGGTTGCCGGGGCTCGGCAGCAGCAGCTTGGGCAGCCGCTCGGCCTGCCATGCTCGGCGAAGCCGCACGGTGAAACCGGAGACGGCCTCGACGGTTCCGAAGACAAGGCGCGTCCAGCGCCTCTCGGTGGTGAGGTCGGCGGTGAGCGCGGCCAGTTCGTGCGGCTGCCTGGCTACCAGTGCCAGCTCCATGCGCCGCAGGAACGTGTCGTGCGACAGACGCCCGAGGGCGACGCCGTCGCTGAGCACCTTCAGTGCCCTGTCGCGTTCGGCGTCCGAGAGCCGCGCGGGGTACGTATGGAACTCGAAAGACGACGTCACGGAGGTGATTGTCGGTCAGCCGGCCTTTGCTGTCCAGGAAACGACAAAACGACCGGCGGCGCCTTCGGGGGCCTTCGGGCGTGTCAAAAGGGTGGATCCGGCGGCCGATCGATCTGCGATGAAGCACGATGGACGCGCTACATCACGATGAGCAGACGAGGGGGAACCGTCCGTGCAGTTCGAGGTGTGGGCACCGCAGGCGACCCGGGTGACGCTCCACTGCGACGGCGTCGCACGCGTGTTGGCGCGCGACCCGGAGCGGCCGGAGTGGTGGACCGGTGAGGCGGAGGCCGGGGACGGCACCCGGTACGGGTTCGCCGTGGACGACGGCCCGGTGCTGCCCGATCCCCGCTCGCGGCGCCAGCCGGACGGTCCGGACGGCCTGAGCGCGGTCGTCGACCACGGGCGGTACACGTGGCGTGCCGAGTGGGCGGGGCGCGGGCTGCCCGGTGCGGTGCTGTACGAGTTGCATGTCGGGACGTACACCCGCGAGGGCACGCTGGACGCGGCGGCGCGGCGACTCGAACACCTCGTGGAACTGGGCGTCACGCACGTGGAGTTGATGCCGCTGTGCCCGTTCCCGGGCCGGCACGGCTGGGGCTACGAGGGCGTCAGCCTTTGGGCGGTGCACGAGCCTTACGGCGGACCCGAGGCGCTGAAACGGTTCGTCGACCGCGCCCACGAACTCGGCCTCGGGGTCGTGCTGGACGTGGTCCACAACCATCTCGGCCCCTCGGGCAACCATCTGCCTGCTTTCGGCCCGTACTTCACCGAGACACATCACACCCCCTGGGGCGCCGCGGTGAACCTGGACGCGCCGGGCTCGGACGAGGTGCGCGCGTATCTGATCGGCAGCGCGCTGGCCTGGCTGCGCGACTACCGGCTCGACGGGCTGCGCCTGGACGCGGTGCACGCGCTCCACGACTCACGCGCGCTGCACTTCCTGGAGGAGCTGTCGTCGGGGGTGGACACGCTGGCCGCCGAGGTCGGCCGGCCGCTGTTCCTGATCGCCGAATCGGACCTGGGCGATCCCCGGGTCGTCACGGCGCGCGCGGAGCACGGACTCGGTCTGCACGCCCAGTGGAACGACGACTTCCATCACGCGCTGCACACGGCGCTGACCGGCGAATCGCAGGGCTACTACGAGGACTTCGCCCGGGCACCGCTCGCGGCCCTCGCCAAGACACTGACGGGCGGCTTCTTCCACGACGGCACGTACTCGACGTTCCGTGGCCGCCGGCACGGGCGCCCGCTGGACCGCACACGCTTCTCCGCGCACCGCCTGCTCGGCTACGCCCAGACCCACGACCAGGTCGGCAACCGCGCCCTCGGCGACCGGCTCTCGGCGTCCCTCTCCCCCGGCCTGCTGGCGTGCGCGGCGGCGCTGGTACTCGCCGCACCGTTCACGCCGATGCTGTTCATGGGCGAGGAGTGGGGCGCGGGGACGCCCTGGCAGTTCTTCACCGACCACACCGATCCCGAACTGGCCGAGGCCGTACGACGGGGCAGGCGCCGGGAGTTCGCCGCCCACGGCTGGGCGGAGGAGGACGTGCCGGACCCGCAGGACCCGGCCACCCGCGACCGCTCCTGCCTCGACTGGTCCGAGCCGGAGAGCGAGCCCCACGCGCGCGTGCTGGCCTGGTACCGCGACATGATCGCCCTGCGCCGCGACCAGCCCGACCTCACCGACCCCGACCTCGAGGACGTGAAGGTCGCCTACGACGAGGACGCCCGCTGGTTCGCCTTCCGCCGCGGCGACGTCCGGGTCGCCGTCAACCTCGGCAAGGAACCCGCACAGATCCCCCTCGGCCTCCCTCACGCGCGCGTACTGGCCGCGTGGGAATCCGTGCAGCCGCCGGACGAGACGGGGGTGCTGCACCTGCCGGGCGAGTCGTGCGTGGTGCTGACACAGGGGTGACGAGGCCGGCACACGGGTGACGGGGCGCCGGGGCCGCCGGTGCGGGACGGGCGGCTCGCGCGGTGCGGGCACCTACGGCGTCTCGTCGTCCGGAAGTTCCGTGAGCCGCTCCAGCATGATCGCCTCCCATGCGCGCCGCAGCCGTGCACGCAGGACGGGCGGCGGGGTGGGGTCGCGGCCGTCGAGCCCGTCGGCGAGGCGGGTGAGCGTGTCGCAGCGGGCGAGCCACAGTCCGCGCAGGCAGGGGCGGGCACCGTAGCCCGCGAGGGTCGCGGCGCGCACGGCCGTGGGGGCGCCGACGGCGACCGCGAGCGAGGCGATGTCCTCGGCCGGGTCGCCGATGACCGCGTCGGTCCAGCCGAGGACGCCGCGCACCCGCCCGTCGCCGCTCACCACGAGGTGGTCGCCGCCGAGGTTGTGGTGGACCAGGACGGCGGCGCCGGGCTGCGGGACCAGCTGGCGGGCTGCGGGCGCGGTGAGCTGGGCAAGGCGCGTGGGGTCGAACTCGTCGGCCTCGGCGAGGCGGGCGGCGGCGCTCACGGCGGCGGCCCGGAGCGCCTCCAGGGGGCGAGGCGGCAGGCGGGGCACACCGAGCGCCTCGATCTGACGCACGGGCACCTCGCGCAGCCCGGTGAGCAGCGCCGCGAGGTCGGCCTCGCCGACCGCGGAGATGTCCGGTTCCTCGACGGTCGTACCGGGCAGCCGGGTGTCGAGGGTGTAGCCGAGACCGGCGGCCCACTCCCCGTGAGCGACGCTCGTGGGGACCGCGGCCGCCGCGTGCGGCCGTACCAGGGCGCGCAGCCGAAGTTCGCGACGCTGGCGCGCGGAGGCGTCGCGGTCGGTGGCCAGCCGCAGCACATGGCGGGTGCCGACCCACCAGGTGGAGTGCCCCGCGCCCTCGGCGGCGGGCGCCACATCCAATCCGGCCTCGCCGGGGAGCAGGGAGCGGGCCAGTCGGCGTACGGTCTCCGCCGTCGGTGTCGGTGCCTGGGTCATGATCGCGCCGTTGTCGTCTCGGGGGTGTGCTGGGGCTCCTGGTGCCGGGCCGGCCTGGCCGTCTCCGCTTCGCGGTCGCGGCGCGGCCGGCCCCTGCCCTCTCAGTCCACCACCGCCAGCTCGCGGGGGGTGTTGTTGAGGCGGCGCCCACCGTCCCCCGTCACCGTCACGATGTCCTCGATCCGGACACCGAAGCGGCCGGGCAGATAGACCCCGGGCTCCACGGAGAAGCACATACCGGGAACGAGGGGCTGCTCCTCCCCCTCGATCATGTACGGCGGTTCGTGTGTGGTGACGCCGATGCCGTGTCCGGTCCGGTGGATGAAGTACTCGCCGTATCCGGCGCCGGCGATGACCGCACGGGCCGCACGGTCCACGTCCTGGCAGGCGGCACCCGGCCGGACGGCGCAAAAGCCCGCCTCCTGGGCCGCACGTACCAGATCGTGCACCGTGCGCTCCTCCTCGGTCGGCTCGCCGACGTGGACGGTGCGGGAGGTGTCCGAGCCATAGCCGTGTTTGAGGCCGCCGAAGTCCAGGACGACCATGTCGCCGCGCTCGATGACGCGTTCACCGGCCTCGTGGTGCGGATTGGCGCCGTTGGGGCCGGAGGCGACGATGGTGAAGTCGACCTGCGTGTGCCCGAACTGCCGCAGCAGACCGGCGAGATCCGCGGCGACGTCCCGCTCCCGGCGGCCCGCGAAGCGGACCTTTCTGATCTCCTCGTAGGTCGCGTCCGCGGCGGCTCCGGCGGCCGCCAGCCGGTCGAGTTCCGCGGCGTCCTTGACCGCCCGCAGCATCGGCAGGGCGCGGGTGAGAGCGACGTGTCCGGCGTCCGGGAGCCGCTCGCGCAGGCCGAGCAGGTGCAGAGCCCAGGCGTTGTCGCTGATGCCGTAGCGGCCGTCGGGCCGCAGCAGGGAGCCGGCGGCCTCGTACGGGTCCTTGCCGTCGGTCCAGTCGCGCAGCGTCAGCGCGGGCGCGCCGGCCGCCTTCGCCGCGTCGGGCGCTTCCAGGGTGGGCACGACGAGGACGGGGTCGTGCCCGGCGCGCAGCACCAGCAGGGTGAGGCGTTCGGTCTCCACCGGCCGGTACCCGGTCAGCCACACCAGGTCGGGCCCGGGCGCGATCAGCAGCCCGGCGAGACCGGCCGCGTCGGCGGCCTCCCCGGCGCGCCGCATACGGGCCGCGTAGTCCTCGGCGGTGAAGGGTGCGGGGTCGCCTCTGTCGGGCGGGACGGGCGTGCCGGTCATCCATAACCTCCGCGGGTGCGGGTCCTCCCAGGGTCTACGGGCAGCATCCTGCCCTTCCGCCGGGACGGACGCGAGCCCATCGCGACCATGACGGCCCGCGGCGCCCCGAGGGCGCACGAGCGGCGGCGAGGCTCAGGTGAGGACGCCGGGAGTCGCGGTCAGGCGCAGACGGGCGCCGTTCGCGTGGCGCACGGTGAGGGTGACGGTGGTGCCGGGGCGGACGGCGGCGATCGCCCGCGCGAGGTCGGCGGCCGAGCCGAGGCGTGTCGCGTCGACGGCGAGCACGACGTCGCCGCGCACGAGACCGGCCGTGTGGCCCGGGCCCGGGATGCGCACGCCGACCAGGAGCGCGCCCCCGGACGCGGAGTCCACGGCCTCGACGCCGAGCGTGGCCCGCGCGGGCGGCGGCGCGCCGCGCGCGGTGTCGTCGGGCGCCCGGGTGGGGGCGGTGCGTATCGGCGCGCCGGCGGCGGCCCGCGACCGGACGACGGCCCCGGAGGTGGACGGCCCGGGCGCCGCCGCGCGCCGCTTCAGGTCTCCGAGCCTGTTCATGCCGATCACCGTGGCGCCCACCGTGCCGAGTTCCGCCCCCGACACCACCACGAACGCCCCCACGACCAGGGCGCACAGCAGGGTCGTCAGGCGCCTGCCCCGTTCCATGACTCACCTCCCGCTCGCTCCGGCAGAGCTCTACCCCGCGCGTCGCCTCCTCACGATCCTCGAACGAGTGAGACGGTGGCGTGGGCCAGGAGCTCTTCCGCCAGGGACGCCGCGGCGCCCCGTGGGCTCCCGGTGTGCAGCGGTTCCGTGCGTGCGGTGGACGACGCGCGGTGCCGTGAGCGGGACCGCGACCGTGCCGGGCACTGCGGTGGCCGCGGAGCGGGGCCAGCGGGGTCGGGCCGTGGCCGGCGGGCGTCGGCCGGCGGCGCGAGGAGAGTCCGCAGATCGGTGCCCTCGTGCCGCAGGGGCCGTCCGGAAGTCCGGCCCGCGCTGCCGGCGGCGGCACGGAGCTGAGCGAGTGGCAGACCCGCGTCCGGTGCGTCCAGCCGGCGGGCGTCGGCCTGGTCACCGAGCCGCGGCCCCGCACGCCCGGCGAGCGGATGAGTCCGCGCAGCGCGACGCACGCGGGCTCCCCCCGGCGCCCCCGGTGGTCAGCGGCGCCACGTCGGGCCGCAGCAGCGGATCGCTGGGCGCGGCGAGACCGTCCACCAGGCCCAGATCGGTATCGCCCATGGCGACGGCGGCGGGGATGTCGTCCCGGGTCGGCACCCGCAGCGTGACCCCGGCGGCGGGCAGCGGGGCCAGGACGTGCGGCGCGAGCGCGGTCGGCGTGACCGCGAGGGTGACGCCGGACGGGTGCGCGGCCACCATCCGGGCGATGTCGGCGCGGACGGCGTCCAGCCGCAGCAACAGAAGTCTGGCGTGTTCCAGGGCCCGTTCGCCCGCCGTGGCGGGGGCACCAAGGTGACACACGTACGCGGCAGGTCGATCCCTCGCGCACACCGCGGTGGAGCACTCGGGCGAGCGGGGCTCCTGCGACCGAGGTGCCCGGGCCGCCGCGGAAACCCTCGAGGGGGTTCGCCGCGGCGGCCCGGGGGCGGTCAGTGGGACACCGGCTCCGGCCGCCAGGTGACGGCCGGAGCCAGGTCCGGAACGAAGCCGTGGGCGCGCCGGGCGAGGTCGGCGGCGCCGTAGCGATGGCAGCCGCGGTGCCAGTTCAGGATGCCGGACATGTAGTTCTGGAGTTCCACGACGTACCCGTCCAAGACGGCGCGGGCCTCCCGGGAGAGTGCGAAGTCCTCGTACAGCACGGGCAGCTCCTGTGCGGCGACGTGCTGGAACTGCCGCATGCGCTGGTTCATCAGGTCGCCCACGATCCGTACGGCCGTCGGGTAGTCACAGCCGAAGAAGCTCTGCACGACGAGCACGGCGTTGTGGATCTCGCCCTCGTACTGGATCTCCTTCTGGTACGAGAAGACGTCGTTGGTGAGCATCGCGTAGTCGATGGCCGCGTTCTCCAGGGCACGAACCGTGCCGCTGCCGTACACCTCGGGCGGCACCTGGGGGCCGTGTCCCATGCGGCACAGGTTCTTGGTGAGGTCGGCGCCGAAGGTGGCGCGGCGCATCTCCAGGTAGTCGACGGGGTCCGGGATGCGGTTCTGGAGCTGGTTGGACAGCTCCCACAGCCAGCTCTCGGTCATCGTGTCGACGGCGGCGCGCAGCGTGCGCCGCTGGTCGGGCGTCATGCCGGCGGTGGTGCGCGCCCACAGCTCGATCAGCGCGCTCTCCAAGGCGTTGGCCGGCACCGGGAGTTCCGCGCCGTCGAGCGGCATGCACGAGGACAGCCGCTCGGTGCACAGTCTCGCCGCCGCCACGTCGCGCCGGTGCCCGAAGACGAGCGGGTAGTAGTCGTCCCCGTATGTGCCCCAGGCGAGCCACTGGGAGCTGAGGTCCAGCGCATCGGGGGTCGCGTCCGGGTCCAGGCCTGCCGCGCAGAGCGGGAGGTCGTAGGCGAGCAGCTTGTCCTCGTCCCAGACGCCCTCCTGGAGGATGCCCGTCCGCTGCGCCCAGGGGGTGAGCCGCCGACGGGCCCCGTCCAGATGCGGGCTGAGTTGCAGCTCGTAGGGCATCTGGAGGTCGGGGATCAGCGAGGGCCCCACCTGCTGGAAGGGGACATGGGTGTAGGCGCGCGCTCGCTCGGCCCCGGCGTCGGCGAGCAGTCCGCGCATATCGGCGGCGGAGATGCCGAGCCCGGAGAGTCCGAGGCGGCGGCGGGCGCGGGCGCCCTGGTTCATGTAGCGGCTGGACCTCATGTGCCATTCGTGGCCACCGGACTGCCAGTTCTGAAGGCCCTGTGCGTACACGCCGATCGCGGCGGCCTCGTCCGGAGTGAGGCCCTGCTCCAGGGCCAGGGCGGGCACCTCGGTGAGCGCGGTGTGCTCGAACTGGTGCAGTCGCGAGGTGAGGATGTCGTTGACGGTGTCCGCCGCCTCCTGGGTGGTGCAGCCGAAGAAGGTCTCCAGGACCAGGACGCCGTTGCTGAGTTCGCCCTCCTCCTCGACCTCGCGCTGGTAGGAGAACAGGTCGTTGCGCAGGTGGACGGCGTCGGAGAACGTCTCCATGAGCACCCGCAGCGGCCGTGACCCGGCCACGGCTGCGGGCACTTCGGCGGTCGCGTACTCGACCAGGCCGGCGGACCAGGGTGCCCCACCGACCTTGCGGCGCATCTCGATGTACTCGACGGGATTGGCGATCCGTCCTTCGTTGATGTTGGACAGCTCCCACAGCGACTCGTTGAGCAGGTGCTCGGTCGCGACCGCGAACCGGCGCCGCCAGTGCGGGGACATCGACGGCACGGTGCGCGCCCACAGGTCGGCGAGCCCCGCCTCGACGGGGTTCTCCGGGGCGGGCACGGGGGTCGCCGGGTCGAGGGGCATGAACTGCGGCAGCCGGTCCAGGTGGGCCTTGCCGCCGTGGCGGTCCTGGGTGCGTTTGAAGGCCTCCAGGAAGTGGTCGTCGAAGAAGAACACCCACACGTACCAGTCGGTGATCAGGGAGAGCGCCGGGCCGTCGCAGTCGGGGTGGGTGTACGCACAGAGCAGCCCGTAGTCGTGCGCTTCGAGGTCGGACTGTTCCCAGATGCCGGAGCCCTCCAGCATGCCCATGGCGCGTGCCCACTCCGTGGAGTGGGCACGCGCCTCGTCGAGATGCGGGTTCAGCCGCGCGGGGTACGGCATGTAGAAGTGCGGGAGTTCGAACGGCTGCGTCATGGCCGGGCCCTACCCGTGGGCCAACCGGGGCATCCGTGTGACGGGATGTGATCACACCATCGCGTGAATCGGGGTCACCGGTCCGTTACGCGGCCCCGGGGCCGGGCGGCGTTCCGGCGCACGGGAAGCGTGACGCCCCCTTGCCGCTCGTTCTGCCGAGGGCCACGGTGGTCGCATGACCTCCTTCGTGCTGCCTCATGAAGTGCACGGCCATGGTGCCCACATGGTGTTCGCGGTGCACGGCTGGTTCGCCGACCGGACCGCGTACGCGACCGTACTGCCGGATCTCGACCGCGACGCCTTCACCTACGCCCTGGTGGATCTACGGGGATACGGGGCGGCGAAGGGCGCCTCCGGTGCGTTCGGCACCGCCGAGGCCGCCGCCGACCTCGTGGCGCTGGCGGACCGGCTGGGCTGGGACCGGTTCTCGGTGGTCGGGCACTCGATGGGCGGCGCGGTCGCGCAGCGGCTGCTGGCACTCGTCCCCGAACGCCTGCGCAGAATCGTCGGCGTCTCGCCCGTCCCGGCCTCGGGACTGCCGCTGCCCGCCGACCAGTGGGAACTGTTCGCGGGCGCAGCGCACAAGGCGGAGAACCGGCGCCTCATCCTCGACGTCACCACCGGCGGCCGGGCCCCGGCCGCCTGGCTGGACCGGATGGTCGCGCGGTCGCTGGCGCACAGCGACGCCACGGCGTTCCGGGCGTGGCTGGACTCGTGGGCCGGGGAGGACTTCCACAGGGAGGTCAAGGGCTCCACGGTGCCCGCGCTGGCCGTCACCGGCGCACTCGACCCCGCGCTGACGGCCGGGCTGATGCGCGAGACCTGGCTGCGCTGGTATCCCGGCGGCTCGCTGGTCGAACTGCCGTCGGCCGGCCACTACGCGATGGACGAGACGCCCCTCGACCTGATCCGTACCGTGGAGGGCTTTCTGCGGGCCGGGGACACCCCCGCGTGAACCCACGGCAGACGCCGCCCGTCCCCGACGTCTTCGACCCGCGCCGGTACGCCGACGGAGTGCCCCACACGGCGTACCGCATCCTGCGTGACCATCACCCGGTCGCCTGGCAGGAGGAGCCCGAGGTGCTCGGCTGGCCGGCGGGGCCCGGCTTCTGGGCGGTGACCCGGCACGCGGACGTCGTGCACGTGCTCAAGGACTCGGCGACGTACTCCTCGTACCTCGGTGCCACCCAGATCCGTGACCCCGATCCCGGGGATCTGCCGTTCATCCGGCGCATGATGCTCAATCAGGACCCGCCCGACCAGGGGCGATTGAGGAGACTGGTCAGCCGCGCCTTCACACCACGGCGCATCGACCGGTTCGCCGAGGTGGCCCGGGCCCGTGCCCAGGCCCTGCTCGCCGGGGCCGTGGACCGGGCGCGGGCCGGTGACGGCACGGGTGACGTCGTCGCCGCCGTCACCGACGAGTACGCCCTCCTCAACCTCGCCGACCTGCTCGGTGTGCCCGGGTCCGACCGTGGTCTGCTGCTGCACTGGACCCAGCGCGTGATCGGCTACCAGGACCCGGACGAGGCGGGCGGACCGCGGCTGGGCGCCGGGGGACGACCGATGGACCCGCGCTCGCCCACCGCCCTGCGGGACATGTTCGGGTACGCGCAGGAACTCGCCGCGCACAAGCGGGACCACCCCGCCGACGACATCATGACCACGCTCGCCATGGACCCCGAACTCACCGGCCCCGAACTGGAGATGTTCTTCTTCCTGCTGACGATCGCCGGCAACGACACGGTACGCGCCGCCGCACCCGGCGGACTGCTGGCCCTGGCGGATCATCCGCGGGCGTACGGCGCACTGCGCGAACGGCCCGGCCGACTGCCGCTGGCCGTCGAGGAGTTGCTGCGCTGGCATCCGCCCGTGCTCAGCTTCCGGCGGACCGCCGCCCGCGACACCGAGCTGGCCGGGCAGCGCATCCGCGCGGGCGACAAGGTGGTCGTCTTCCACGCCTCCGCCAACCGGGACGAGCGTGTGTTCACCGCGCCGGACCGGCTCGAACCGTTCCGGACGCCGAATCCGCACGTCTCCTTCGGGGACGGCCCGCATGTCTGTCTCGGCGCGCACTTCGCCCGGCTGCAACTGGGTGTGCTGTACGAGGAGACCCTGCGGACCCTGCCCACCCTCCGTCCGGCCGCGCCGCCCGCCAGGCTCGTCTCGAACTTCATCAACGGCATCAAGTCGCTGCGGCTGCACCTGACATGACGGTCAGGGCCGGACCTGGATCAGCGCGTGTGTGCCGTTCGTGCGCCACCGCTGTCCCTCGGCGGCGACCAGGGCGGCTTCGGTGGCCGCCTCCAGGCCGACGATCACGTCGGACTTCAGGGTGCGCAGCGCGGCCACCGGGCCCGGGAAGCAGGCGGTGGTGTCCGCGAACGGGGTCGTCGGCGGGTAGAGCCGGTCGCCCACCAGGCGCCGGTAGTTGAGGTCGCCCTTGAAGATCGTCAGGTCCGCCGCGGCGAACTGCGTACGCAGGTCCTCCGGCATGTCCGCGTACGGCAGCGGGGCGCAGGAGAAGGGGTGCGCCCTGACCTCGACAAGGCCCTCGGCCATCGCCGCCCACAGGCGCTCCCCGGCGTCGGCGGCCGCGCCCTTGGCGGCGGTCAGCCGGCGTACGGCGTCCACGACGTCGGCCGTGGTGGCGTCGGAGATGTAGTAGGGGTACGGCTTCACGTGCAGCAGCGCCCGCCGGGCCCGCCCGTGGTGCAGCAGATGGTCGAGGAGAAGCAGGTCCGGGATCAGCTCCCGGCCGGCGTTGTCCGCGACCAGGCAGACGGTGTCGGCGGGCAGCAGCGACCAGAGCCTGTCGCTGTCGTCGGCGACGAGCTGGGAGACGGCCGTGGCGGCACCGGGCACGGAGAGCCGGAAGCCGAGGTCCGCGCGGTTGCCCCAGAGCGAGCCGTGGAGCAGCGCATCCGCCTGCTCCTGTTCGGGCCGTCCCGTCAGCCGGTCGAGCGCCGCCAGTTCCTCGTCCGTCTCCGGAGCGTCGAGTTCGGCGAGCTTGAAGGGGCGGAAGGGGTCGATGCCCTGCCAGGCGCCGGGGCCGAAGTAGCCGACGGCCTGAAGCAGTTGGCGGTAGAAGTAGCTCTCGGACCACAGGAAGGGGACCTCGAACCAGGAGCGGCCGAGGTACTCGCGCGCGCCCCATGCCGCCCACTGCTCGTCGGCCTCCGTGCCGAGCGGTTCGATGACGCCTTCGGTGGCGCTGGTCAGCAGCGCGTCGAGAGCCTGGCGCTGCCCCGGGCCGTAGGGGAAGGCGTCCCGCACCGCGCGGATGAGGGCGGGGTGCCGCGCGGCGAGCACGCCGTGCGCGAAGGAACCCGGCTCGTCGGAGAGGATCACGGTGGCGTCAGGCATGGTCGGGGCTTCCTCCAGGGCCGGCCGGGATGCCGGGCGGCAGCTCCACGTCCGTGAACCGTTCCTCGAGCTGCTTGCCGTATCCGGCCTCGGTCCACACCAGCTTCTTGAACTGCTCCGGCGTCAGCCGACCCTGCCACGGAGCTCCGCCGGGGCAGAACACCGACGCGCACCCCGCGCAGTAGTACGCCGATCGCCACAGCGCGTCGGCGCGGGGCGCGCCCGCCGCCACCAGGGCCCGTTCACGGCCCTCGCCGCGGACCACGACGATCGTGCCGGCGAAGACCAGCACGGCGAGCAGCGAGCCGCCGACGGTGAAGAACGGCTGGTCGTCGTCGACGCCGCCGTAGGCGAGGGCGACGCCGACGCCGACCATCAGCATGCCCTCCACGAAGTGCAGGAAGCTGTCGAACCGGGACGGTACGCCCGGCGACCGCGCCAGCCGGTCGGCCAGGCCCTCGCGCCCGGCGGCGTGGTCGGCGCAGACCTCCGGCACCGCCCGCGCCCCGGCCGACGCACAGCCCGGACATATCACCTCGACGGCCCCTCGGGCGCCCTGCGTTGTCATGACCCTACGCTAACGGCCCCCACCGCCCGGCTCCGAGCGACAGGGAGTCCGGCGCGCTCCTTGGACAGCACGGTGAACGCGCATCGCCTTTCCCCCGTACTCCTCGGTACGCACCCGCCGGACCCGACGCGCCTGGAGACACCGGATGACCGCACACCGCACCGTCGCCGCGGCCGCCGTCGCCGTGGCGGTCACGCTGCTGCCCGCGACGCCGGCCTTCGCCCATGGCGCGCCCACGGACCCGGTCAGCCGGGTCGTCGCCTGTTCGCCCGAGGGCGGTGGCCGGGAGCGCACCGCCGCGTGCCGGGCGGCGGTCACGGCGAACGGCGCGCCGTTCACGGCCTGGGACAACCTGCGGGTGGCGGACGTGAACGGCAGGGACCGGCGGCTCATCCCGGACGGCCGGCTGTGCAGCGGCGGGCTGCCCGCCTACCGGGGCCTCGACCTGGCGCGCGCGGACTGGCCCTCCACCCGGCTCGCGCCCGGGGCCGCACTGACGATGACGTACAGCTCGACCATCCCGCACACCGGCACGTTCGAGATGTTCCTGACGAAACAGGGCTACGACCCCACGAAGCCGTTGACCTGGTCCGACCTCCCGGCGAAGCCGTTCGCCAAGGTCACGGACCCGCCGTTGACGAAGGGCGCCTACCGGATCCGGGCGACGCTCCCGGCGGACCGTTCGGGCCACCACGTCCTCTACACGATCTGGCGGAACTCGAGCACGACGGACACGTACTACTCGTGCTCCGACGTGGTCTTCCCTGCGTCGGACGGCTCCGGTGCGTCGGGCACCTCCGCTGCCTCGGCCGCACCCGGCACCTCCGGCGCCGGCGAGAAAAAGGCCACACCCGCGCCCTCCCGGGACAAGAGTGCGCCGAGCCGTTCCGCGGCACCGAGCGGTTCCACGGCGCCGAGCGCGGCGGCCGCCACCGTGGCCGGCTCTCCCGCGGCGGCCACCGTGCCCGCTGGGGACGGCGGCCCGTCGGTCCCGCTGCTGGCGGGTGGTGCCGCGGTGCTCGCGGTACTCGCCGGCGGTGCCGCACTGACGCTGCGCCGCCGGCGCGGATGAGCCGGCCGGGGCGGCCGCCCCGGCCCGCGCGGTCCGGGGGCGGCCTCATGGCCGCGCCTCAGTTGACGCTGACCACGGGGTTCCCCGGCTGGCTGGTGTCGGTGACCGGGGCGTACTTCGCCGTGAAGTAGCCGTTGGCGAAGCACAGGGACGATCCCGAGGCCTTCGTGAACTGCTGGTTGGTGAAGGTGAGGCTGTTGTCGGCGTTGTCGGCCCTGCCGGTCAGGCTGGGAGCCTGGTAGACGCAGGTGATCGTGCCGAGCAGGGTGCGCAGTGTGGCCGTGGTCCGGATGGTGGAGCCGGCGGCCGGGGTGACCGTGAGCGTTCCGTCGGAGGCGACCGTCGTGGTGTACGGCAGGTTGTCGATGGTGATGCTCGTGACGCCGAGGACACCGGTGACATTGCTGGTGCAGCTGCTGCTCGTGAAGGTGTGCCCGGTGAGCGACTCCGTGGCCGTGCCGGGCGCGGCGGGATTGTCTGTGACGGTGGCGGTGAACGCGGACGAGGTGCAGGAGACACCGCTGGTGCCGGTGGCGCTGGAGTAGAGCGTGGCGCTGGTTCCGCCGGCCAGCGAGGCGTTGAGCACGTCGCCGACGGCGACGGCGGCGCCCCCGGCGATGAGGACCGCGCTGTCCGCGGAGGCGGGGGAGGCCGCGGACAAGGCGAGGGCCACGACGGCGCCGGTGAGGGCAAGCAGGGATCGGGGAGTACGCATGGGCATGCCTCTTCTCCGAAGTGTGGGGCTGTGCGGGTGAGGGGTACCGCTGCCGGTCCATGACGCTTTCTCCGTCCGTGACGTGCCGGCAGCGGCCGTCGGCCACCGGGGGCGGGCCCGCGGACAGGGAGAGACGGCCGTGCGGGTGTCGCGAAGGGGGAACAGGACCGCGGGGAAGGCGATGGGGGCCGTGCATCGCACCGCGCGGGCTCACGTGTCGCGATGCCCCTGCCGGGCGGGGCCGGAAGAGCGACGTTCGCGGTACGACCGGATCCGGCGCCACGGATCCATGGGGAACTGTCGCCAGTTGTAGAGCTGACGAACCATCAACGTCAATACAGACCGGTGAAGTTGAGACTCACACCTTCGGCACCGTTCCCTCACAACTCCCTTGACCCTGAGTGTAACCACCGGTAACTTCCTCGCACGGTCACTGCCGTGCCATGTGAAAGCCCTTGCACTCGCCGGGGGCGTGAGGAGACGTCGCACGGAAACCGCTGTCCGCGCCAGGACATCCGCCAGTGCAGCCCTACGCGCATTTCCTATGCCCAGGAGCAGACATGGCCTCGTCCTCGGACGCCACGGCGTCCCCCGGTTCCACCCCAGCGCACCCGGAAAGCGGTTCCGCCGCCGACGGGTTCCCCGCGAGACGCGGGCGGGTCCGCCTCCGCCGCGCCGCGGTGATGGCGGTGCCTGCGACCGCGATCGCCGCGGGTCTCGCGATCACGACCGCCCAGGGGGCGCTGGGCGTGCAGTTCGCGATCTCCGGCATGCCCTTCACGGTCACCGCCGCCGACCTGGACGGCACCGGCTTCGAGCAGTTCGGCGACCTCGACACGATGGCGGAGGACAGCCCGAACGCCGGCGGCACCGGCGGCCAGGTGCTGGTCGTCACCTCCGTGGTGAAGAACGCGACGCTCACCAAGCTGTGCCAGAGCGTCGACCTGGGCGGGACCAACCTGTACATCACCGCGGGCGGCGGCAGGAACAAGGTGGCCGCGAGCGGTCTGACCACCGACTCGACCGTGATGTCCGGCGACGCCGCCTTCCACGGCATCGAGATCGGCAACGACGCGAGCACACTGGACAAGGGCGGCGTGAAGGGCGCCAAGGGTGTCTTCAGCCAGCAGGCCGACACGGTGCACATCGACAATCTGCGGCAGACCGACTACGCCACCACGGCCGGTGTGTTCACGCTGCCCGGCCTCAGGCTCGGCTTCAACGACACGGGGTGCTGATGTCCGGCCGGGCGAGATCCGCCTTGCGGAGCCGGCGGGTGAGCCGCCCCTTCTGGGGCGGGCTGCTGCTCGCGCTGGGCGGGACGGAGATCCTCCTCACGGAGAAGGCGTCGTTGAAGGTGATCGTGCACATCGGCATGCAGGGCCTGGCAGGCTATCTGCTGCCGGTGGTGATGCTGCTGTGCGGTCTGCTGATCCTCTTCAACCCGGCGCAGCGGCTCTTCTACTCGATCGTCGGCGTCCTGGTGTCCCTGGGCACCTGGCTCACGTCCAACCTCGGCGGGTTCCTGATCGGCCTGCTGCTGGGCGCGACGGGCAGTTGTCTGGCCTTCGGCTGGCTGCCGGACCAGGAGCCACGCCGACGCCTGCTGCGCCGCCGGCGCACGGAGCCCCCACCGTCGGCCCGGCCGCGCTCTGACCCCCGGCGGGCGGGATCCGGTCGCCCCGCCACCCCGCACCCCGGGCCCCGGGCAGTCGCATCCGGGCTCAGGGCTCCCGCTTGGAGGTCACCGCGAAGCGGGCACCGTCCGGGTCGGCCAGGACCGCCTCCTCGGCCCCCTCCTCCCACTGGAGCACTTCCCCGTCATGGGTACGGGCGGCCCGTACGCAGGCCTCGACGTCCGCGACCGCGAAGTTCACCTGCCAGTGCGGGCGGACCGTGGGGTCGGGCGCCGACTCCACGGCGCCCGAGTGGATTCGCGCCACCACCGCGCCCCCGCTGCGCAGGACGACCTCGTCACCGTCGTACTGCACCTCGCAGCAGCCCTGGCGCGAGGAGGCCCAGTCCAGGACCTCGCCGTAGAAGATGGCGGCGTCGAAGGCGTTGCGGGTGTGCAGCCGTATGAAGGTGGGGGCGGCCTCGCGCCACACCTCCCAGTCCGTGATGAGCCGGCCCTCCCAGATGCCGAAAACGGCCCCGTCGCGGTCCGCGAGCAGGGCCGCCCGCCCGGGTGGCAGCGAGAGCGGTCCGACGGCCGTCGTGCCGCCGCGCTCGCGGCAGCGCGCCGCCACGTCGTCGGCGCTCGGGACCGCGAAGTACACGGTCCAGGCCACGGCCATCTGCCACATCGAGGCCACGGCCGCGATCCCGGCGACGGGCACCCCGTCCACCTGCGCGACCCTGAAACGGTCGCCGAGGCTGTTCGGCCGCCACTCCCAGCCGAACACGGCCCGGTAGAACTCCTCCGTGGTCTCGACGTCGCGTGTGGTCAGACTGACCCAGCACGGCGCGCCGAACACCGCGTCACTGGAGACTCCCCCCTTGCCACTCGTCTCGTTCTTGGCCATGCCCACACACCGCCCGGTTTCGAGGGGAGGCGCCGGCACCTCTCCCTTCGCTCGCTCAGGGCATCCGGGTACCCCGATCGTGCCTCTGCAAGGATGCGTCACGGCGGCCCGGACGTCATCCGGAGCGTGGCCGACCGGGGGCTCTAGGCCCGGAAGTACAGCGAAACGAGAGGCGGCGTGTACGGAGAGTCACCGTCCGGACGGTGGATCAGCAGCGGCCGGCCGGGGCGGGAGGCGTGACGTCGGCGACCGACCGGGGCCGGCGCCGGTTCCGTCCCGCGCATGATCCCGCGCCCCGCCGGGGGCGGGGCGCGGGCGGCCGTGTCCCCGGGGGGCCGGGGCACCGCGGGTCGGGCGTACGGGTCAGTCCAGGCCGGCCGACTTCAGCCAGGCCTTGGCGACGTCGAGCGGGTCCTTCTCGTCGAGCTGCACCTGGCCGTCCAGGTCGCGCAGGGCGGCGCTGTCGAGCTTGGCCGAGACAGCGTTGAGCGCGTCGACCCCCTTCTGCGACAGCCCCGACTTGGAGACGAGCGGCTGCACGTTCTCGAACCCGAAGAGGTTCTCCGTGTCCTGGAGGACGACGAACTTCTCCCTGGCGATGGTCGGGTCCGTGGTGAAGATGTCCGCGACCTGCACGGTGTTCTTCTGCAACGCGGCCTGGGTCAGCGGACCACCCGCATCGAGCGCCTTGAAGGACTTGAACTCCAGTTTGTACACGGACTTCAGGCCCTCGAGGCCCTGCTTCCGGGCCTGGAACTCCGGCGAAGCGCCGATGACCAGGTCCTTGGCGGCGTCCTTGAGGTCCGCGATGCTGGACTTTTCGGTGAGGTGGTACTTGTTCGCGGTCGCCGCGTTGAGGGTGATCGAGTCCTTGTTCTGCGCTGGCGCGGGGTCGAGCAGCGTCAGCTTGGAGTCGAGCTTGGCGTTGATCGCGGCCGTCGTGGCGGCGACCGTCTTCGGGCCCGCTTTCTTGTCGAGGTAGGCCAGCAGGGCGCCGTTGTACTCCGGAAGGACCGTGATGGAGCCGTTCTTCAGCAGACCGTAGGTGGTCTCGCGGCTGCCGATGTTGGGCTTGTAGGTGACCTTGATGCCCTTGGCCCTGAGGGCCTCGCCGTAGATGTCGGCGAGCAGGATGCTCTCGGCGAAGTTGTTGGAGCCGACGACGACGGTGTCACCGCTCGCCTTGTCGCCCGAGAGCGGGTTGTCGGACTTGGTGCCGGAAGACGAGGAACACCCCGCGAGCAGTGCCGCCGTGGCGGCGAGGGCGACGGCGGCCGCACCGGGGAGTCTCCTGCTGGACGTGCTGGTGTTCGCGGTAGAAGTCACGATTCCCGTTCCGGGCTGAGGGGTTGGGGCAGGACGTGGCACATGTGTGCGGGCGTGCGGGCACCGCACTCACTGATCCAATCCAGCCGGTTCCGGGTCAGTCAAGTCCATTCTGGTCACCGATTGGCCTCGGTGCGTGGCTGGTTGACGAACAGTGCGGGCCCGGGGGGCGGGCCCGCACGCCGTCAGGCACTTCTGCGCACCCCCGGGGACACGGCGACGCGGGTCGCCGCCCAGAACACCGTGAGCGTCACCAGCGCCAGAACCGCCACCAGCGTGGCGCCGCCCACGACCTTCTCGTAGTCCCGCTGGTAGAGCCCGTCCACGATGTACCGCCCGAGACCGCCCAGGCTGACGTACGCGGCGATGGTGGCCGTGGACACGATCTGGATGGCCGCCGACCGCAGCCCGCTCAGGATCAGTGGGAGCGCGACGGGGACCTCCACCTGCAACAGGATCCTCGGCTCGGTCATGCCCATGCCTCGTGCGGCGTCCACCGGGGACGGGTCGACGGAGCGCACGGCCTCGTACGTGGTGACGAGGATCGGCGGTACGGCGAGCACGACCAGCGGGATCATCACGGGCAGCAGTCCGAGCCCGAGCAGCACGAACATCAGCACCAGCAGTCCGAAGCTGGGCAGTGCCCGCGCGGCGGTCGCGACGAGGGCCAGCACATTGCCGCCGCGCCCGGTGTGGCCGGTGAGCAGGCCCACCGGCAGCCCGATGGCGGCGGCGACGCAGAGTGCGATGAGCGAGTACTGGACGTGTTCGAGCAAGCGATGCGGGATGCCGTCGTAGCCGTGCCAGTGGGCACTGTCGCTGAAGAAGGCGTTGACGAAGTTCAGTACGTTCACCGGGCCGCCTCCTCCCGTGCGACGGCGGCCGGTTCGGGCCGCGCGGCTGTCTTCCGTATCGGGCGCGTGCCGCGTGGCATCCAGGGGGTGAGCAGCACGCGGACGAGCACCAGCAGGGCGTCCACGAGAATCGCCAGGACGGCCGTGGTGACCACGGAGTTCACCGCCAGCGCGGGCCGGTGGTAGAACATCGCGTCGGCCAGCAGGTTGCCGAGCGCGCCCTGGTTGCCGATGAGGGCGCCCACGCTGACCAGGCTGATGCTGGAGACGGTCGCCACCCGCAGCCCGGCGAGGATGGCGGGCACGGCGATCGGCAACTGCACCTGGACATAACGGCGCAGCGGCCCGAAGCCCATGGCGGTGGCCGCGGCGAGGGTCTCCTGCGGCACCGAGCGGACACCGTCGACGATCGCCGGGACCAGTACGACCAGGCTGTAGACGGCCAGCGGAATCATCACGGTGAGTTCGGTCTGGCCGGTGTAGTCGATGAGGACGACGAAGAACGCCAGCGACGGGACGGCGTACAGCACGGTCGTCACGCCGAGCACCGGCGGGTACAGCCAGCGGAACCGCGCGCACAGCTGCGCGACCGGCAGGGCGGCGACCAGCCCGGCCAGCACCGGCAGCAGGGCCTCCCGCAGATGCAGTCCGATCAGGCCGAGCCAGCTGTGCTGCAGGTCGCTCGGGATGTCGAAGTACCCGGTCATCCGGCGACCTTCGCGTCGTCGCGGCCCTCGGCGTGGGCGCTGCGGATGGCCTCGCCGATGGTCTGCTGCGAGACGGCGCCGATCACCCGTCCGTCATCGCCCACGGCGACGGCCCAGCCGGTGGGCGAGAGCACGGCGGCGTCGAGCGCGGCGCGCAACGAGTCCCTGCCGTGGACGAACGGCCGTCCGCACGGCAGCAGCCGCTCCGTCTCGATCCGCCCGGCGACCAGGTCCTTCGGCTCGCCCCAGCCGAGCGGACTGCCGTCGAGGCCGGTGACGAGGAGGTAGGGCGTGTCCGGGTCGGTGCGGGAGGCGATCTGTTCGGCGGTGGAGTCGACGGCGACGATCGGTGTCTTCTTCAGCTCCAGCGTCTCGGAGGTGAAGAAGGACAGGCGCCGGATGCCCCGGTCCGTGCCGAGGAAGTCCTCCACGAAGGAGTCGGCCGGGGAGGAGAGCAGTTCGGCGGGCGGGGCGTACTGCGCCAGCCGGCCGCCGGTGCGCAGTACGGCGACCATCGTGCCGAGCCGGATCGCCTCATCGATGTCATGGGTGACGAAGACGATGGTCTTGCCCAATTCGTCCTGAATCCTCAGGAGTTCCTCCTGGAGGCCCTTGCGTACGATCGGGTCGACGGCGGAGAAAGGCTCGTCCATCAGCAGCACCGGCGGGTCCGCGGCGAGCGCCCGCGCCACGCCGACACGCTGCTGCTGACCGCCGGAGAGCTGGTACGGGTACCGCTTGGCGAGCGAGTCGTCGAGTCCGACCCGTTCCATCAGCTCCCGGGCGCGTGCCCGGGCCCGGTCCTTGCTCCAGCCGAGCAGCCGGGGCACGGTCGCGATGTTGTCGACGATGGTGCGGTGCTGGAAGAGGCCGGCGTTCTGGATGACGTAACCCATCGAGCGGCGCAGCGAGTTCACCGGCTGCCGGCTGATGTCGACGCCGTCGATGGTGATCGTTCCCTCGCTCGGCTCGACCATCCGGTTGATCATGCGAAGGGTCGTGGTCTTGCCGCAACCGGAAGGGCCGACGAGGACGGTGATCGAGCGGTCGGGTAAATCCAAAGACAGCCGGTCGACCGCCACCGTGCCGTCCGGGTACCGCTTGGTGACTGAATCTATCCGTATCAAAGCGCCGAATACCCTTCGGGTGTGGCAGGAGCGGCCCGATCCCCGGCCGATGTCGCACGGGCCGTTGCGAGGAGAGTCTAGACGGCGG
Organism: Streptomyces sp. NPDC046931; assembly: GCF_040644655.1. Taxonomy (NCBI): domain Bacteria; kingdom Bacillati; phylum Actinomycetota; class Actinomycetes; order Kitasatosporales; family Streptomycetaceae; genus Streptomyces; species Streptomyces sp. NPDC046931. The sequence continues at coordinate 146,517 of NZ_JBEYWX010000010.1, read as the reverse complement.
CCGTTTCCGCACTGAGCCGGTGACTTCACGTGTCGAGAGCGGCGTCCCCGCCCGGGCGCCGTCGCCGTCAGGCCCTCGGAGCCCCCGGAGCCCTCGGAGCCCTCGGAGCCCTCGGAGCCCTCGGAGCCCCCGGAGCCCTCGGACCGAACGTGCCGTCCACCCGTTTCGCGTTGACGCCGCTGACGTACCGTGCCCCGCAGCGGTCCTGCGGCAGCACCAGTTGGGGCCCCGACCGGTCGAGCGGGGTGTCGTCGATCCTGGCCGCGAGCAGCACGGGCGCGCGGCCGAAGTCCGGGTCGGTCTCGGCCCGGGTCAACAGGGCGTGATGACCGTCCGCGCCGGTCACGGCGATCAGGAAGCGCAGCCGGTCCCTACGGCGGGCGGGGTCGAAGCCGGGCCCCGCGGCCGAGAGCACGTCGTACAGCAGCGGGCCGGTGAACCGGTGGTGTCGTACGCCGCTGGTGGCGCACTCGAAGCTGACCCGCACCCGGTGCTGGGGCCAGGCGCCGAGGTCCGGCACGGTCAGGCGGGCCGGACGCGCGAGGTCCCCGCTCAGTGCGAGCTCCGCCGCCGGTCCGGTGCCGGCGGCCGGCCGCGTCGGGGACTGGCTCACGGGCCACCACCTCCGTGGGCAACGGCGCCCGCGCGACGACCCCGCACAAACGCATGTGCACCCCCGAGCCTGACGCCGCCCTGGCTCCTGCGGCACCCGGCGGCCCTCTCCCTCGCAGATGCGGGAAGGCCCCCCAGGCTCCACAGGCTACCCGACAGGCTCCACAGGGTCGCCCGGTGTCAGCCCTCGCCCGCGAGCAGCCGCAGCGAGATCGAATTGATGCAGTACCGCTGGTCCGTCGGGGTCGGATAGCCCTCGCCCTCGAAGACATGCCCGAGATGCGATCCGCAGCGGGCGCAGCGCACCTCGGTGCGGACCATCCCGTGCGAGCGGTCCTGCACCAGTTCCACGGCGTCGCTGTCCTTCGGGTCGTAGAAGCTCGGCCAGCCGCAGTGCGACTCGAACTTCGTGCCGGAGGTGAAGAGTTCGGCGCCGCAGGCGCGGCAGGAGTAGACACCCTTGGTCTTGGTGTCGGTGTACTCGCCCGTGAAGGCGGGCTCCGTCGCGGCCTGGCGCAGGACCGCGTACTCGGACGGCGTCAGCTCCGCGCGCCACTGCTCGTCCGGCTTCTCCACGTCGTACGCCATGCTGTGTCAGCCCCTTACTTCGACAGACGGTCCAGGATGCGCGGGCCGAGGTCCGTGACGTCGCCCGCGCCCATAGTGAGAACCAGATCCCCCGGCTTCACCATTCCCGCCACGGTCTCGGGGACCTCGGCCTTGTCGTGGACGGACCGCACCTGCGCGCCCGCCGCCCGGGCCGCCGCGACGATCAGCTCGCTCGTCACTCCCGGGATCGGGTCCTCGCGGGCCGGGTAGATGTCCAGGACCACGGAGGTGTCCGCGAGGGCCAGTGCCTCGCCCATCTCCTTGCCCAGCTCCTGGGTGCGGGAGAACAGGTGGGGCTGGAAGACGACCAGGATGCGGGAGCTGTCGGCGGCGCCCCGCATCGCCTCCAGGTCCGCGGTCATCTCCGTGGGGTGGTGCGCGTACGAGTCGATGACCTGGACGCCCGCCTCCTCACCCTTCAGCTGGAGGCGCCGCTTGACCCCCGTGTACGCGGCCAGGGCGAGGGCCAGCTCGGACGCCGGGACCCCCAGCGCCACGCCCGCCGCCAGGGCCGCGACCGCGTTGTGCGCGTAGTGGCGGCCCGGGACGGAGACCGTGAAGGTCAGCTCCGTCCCCTCCAGGTCCACCGTCACCCGGCTCTTCAGGCCCTGCGGGACGACCGAGAGGATACGGACGTCGGCGTCCTCCGACTCGCCGTACGTCACCGTCCGCACCGAGCCGTCCAGCCGCCGCGTCAGCTCACGCGCGCCTTCGTGGTCGGCCGTGACCACCAGCGTGCCGCCGGGGACGATCCGGCCCGCGAAGGTCTGGAAGGACTCGTAGATCTCCTCCAGGGACGCGTAGTTCGCGTGGTGGTCCAGCTCGACGTTGAGGACGATGGCGACCTCGGGCGCGTACTTGTGGAAGCTGCGGTCGCTTTCGTCGGCCTCGGCGACGAAGATGTCGCCCTCGCCGTGCAGGGCGTTGGAGCCGGGGCCGTCCAGGTCGCCGCCGATGGCGTACGAGGGAGCGAGGCCCAGCTCGGTCAGGGACACCGCCAGCATCGACGTGGTGGTCGTCTTGCCGTGGGTGCCGGCGACCGCGATCGGGCGCAGGCCGTCCATCAGGCGGGCGAGCGCGTCGGAGCGGTGCACCACGGGGATGCCCAGCTCCGCCGCGCGCGTCAGCTCCGGGTTGTCCGCCCGGATCGCGGAGGACACCACGACGCAGGTGGCGTCGTCGGCGAGGTGCTCGGCGGCGTGTCCGATGTGCACGGTCGCGCCCAGCGCCCGCAGGGCCTCGGCGGTCGCCGAGTCCTTCGCGTCACTCCCCGCCACCTTGGCTCCGCGCTGTGCGAGGATCTTGGCGATGCCCGACATTCCGGCGCCGCCGATGCCGATGAAGTGCGGTCGGTCCATGGCGGTAGGAAGGCCGGGGGCCATGTGCGTCTCCCTGGAGTGGTGCGGCGAACGTCGAGCGGCACACCACCCTAGCCGTATCGCGCGCGCGACAGCCCGTCCGTGCCGCTCACGCCTTGCTGTGCGAGAACAGCTTCAGCACCGGCACGCCGACCTTGTGCCGGGCCCTGGACGCCCAGTCGCGGTGGAAGAACTCCTCCACGTAGTGGGGATCGGTCAGCACGATCACCTCGTCCGCGTCGACCTCGTCGACCAGCGTCTTCAGCGCATCGAGCGGATGCTCCTCGATGAGGCGGCCCTCCGCCTGGCTGCCGGCCGTCCGCAGGGCGGTCAGGGACACCTCCAGGGCCTGCTGCCCGAGGGCCGCGGCGTCCTTGCCCTCCGGGGTCTCCCGTTCGTGCGCGGCCTCGTCCAGCTCGCCGAGGGCGATGTCGTCGATGGCTCGCAGCAGGCGGTCGGCCTGGTCGCCGCGCGGCTGGAGCAGGACATGGAAGGCGACGGCCTCCTCACCGTGCAAGGTCGTCACGAACTCCACGTCGGCCGACGTGAGGGCCTTCTCGATCATCAGTACGCTCGTGAACACGGCAGGCGCCCCTTCCTCCTCCGAGGGCCCCGCCGGGGACCTCTGTCGTCCGCGGGCCGTCAAGGCCCTGCGGAAACCATCCTGCCCCGGGACGGCACGGGATGAGCAAGATCTAACTGGTGTGCCTGCCGGAGATCGAGCGGAAGGGACCGCTCCATGCACCGCAGGGACCGCCGCCGCGTCAGGGCCGGCGGTAGCGGCTGAAGAGGAACCCCTCCTCCTCCAGCAGCGACACCAGCTCGAAGCGCCTGGGCACCGCGACCGAGGGGCCCCCGGCGATCCGCTGCGCGTCACCCGCCGTGAGTGTCGGGGAGACCGTCAGGCACAGCTCGTCCAGAACCCCCGCGGTGATCAGCTGCCCCAGCAGGCGCGGGCCGCCCTCGGTCAGCAGCCGGGTCATGCCGAGGTCCGCCAGGGCGCGTACGGCGCGGTCGGGGTCCACGCCCATGCCGTCCCCCGCGATCACCACGCGGGCGCCGGCCTTCTCCGCCGCGGCCACCCGGTCCGGCGCCGCGGCCGCGCCGGTCAGCACCAGCGTGGGGGCCAGGGGCGAGGTGAACAGCGGCCACGAGAAGTCCAGGTCGAGGCTCGCGCTGACCACGGCGATCGCGGGCGCGGGGGCCTGTCCGGCCGCCTTGCGCAGGTCCGCGAAGGCGGCACGCGCGCGCGCCGGGCGGTAGCCCTCCTGCCGTACCGTCTCGGCACCCACGAGCACGACGTCCGCGAGCCCTCGCAGCGTGCCGAAGATCCGCATGTCGGCGGTGCCGGAGATGGGCTGGGAGCGCCCCTCGTGCTGTGCGGCGCCGTCCAGGGAGGAGACCATGTTGGCGCGCAGCCAGGGCTCCCGGGCGCCGGGGCCGGGCTCGGGGTAGGCGTACGCGGCGGCCAGCTCCTGAAGGCTCCACTCCCGGTCGTCGCGATCTTCCGCGGGGCGTCCGCCCACCGGGGCGGCGCCCGTGGCCTCCGCGTCCCCGGAGGCCGTGCCGGCCGGCCGGGTCGCTGTTTCGTCGGTCACAGGGAACAGGCGTCGCATGACGTGCAGTGTGGCACGGCCTTTAGCATGGGGAACCGTGTCCTCATCCTCCGCCGCCTCCGGGATCGAACCGATAGTCGAAGCGGCCCCGCTGTCCCTGTGCGCCCGCGAGCCGCACGTTGCCGCCGACCGGCTCGTCGCCGAGATGGTGCCGCCGCCGCGCTTCGACTCGGTCCGCTTCTCGACGTACATCCCGGACCCGAACCAGCCCAGCCAGAGCGAGGCGGTACACGTCCTCGAAGGCTTCGCCACGGGGCTCGACGGCGCCCGGCCCGCGCCCGTCAGGCGCTCGCTGCTCGGCTTCGGGTTCGGCAAGGCGAAGGCGCCGAAGGTCCCGGCCGGCCCCCGCGGTGTCTACCTCGACGGCGGCTACGGCGTCGGCAAGACCCATCTGCTCGCCTCCCTGTGGCACGCGACCCCGGCGGAGCCCGCGCTCAAGGCCTTCGGCACCTTCGTGGAGCTGACCAACCTGGTCGGCGCGCTGGGCTTCCAGGAGACCGTCCGCACCCTCTCCGGGCACCGTCTGCTGTGCATCGACGAGTTCGAACTCGACGACCCCGGCGACACCGTCCTCGTCTCCACCCTGCTCGGCAAGCTCGTCGAGGCGGGCGTCGCGCTCGCCGCGACCTCCAACACCCTGCCGGGCAAGCTCGGCGAGGGCCGGTTCGCCGCCGCCGACTTCCTGCGGGAGATCCAGGGCCTGTCCGCGCACTTCCGCGCGCTGCGCATCGACGGCGAGGACTACCGGCACCGCGGCCTGCCCGAGGCCCCGGCGCCCTTCACCGACGAGCAGGTCGGCAAGACGGCGTACGCCACCGAGGGCGCCTCGCTCGACGCCTTCCCGGACCTCCTGGAGCACCTCGCCCGGGTCCACCCGAGCCGCTACGGCGCGCTGACGGACGGGCTGAAGGCCGTATGCCTGACCGATGTCCGGCCGGTGCCGGACCAGTCGACGGCGCTGCGGCTGGTCGTGCTCGCCGACCGGCTCTACGACCGGGAGGTGCCCGTGCTCGCCTCCGGACTGCCGTTCGACCAGCTGTTCAGCGAGGACATGCTGAAGGGCGGCTACCGCAAGAAGTACTTCCGGGCGATCTCCCGTCTCACCGCCCTCGCCCGTGACGCAAAGGGTCTTGTGAAGGCGTAACAGTCCCAAACGGTTGTGCGCCACCGGCGCGTTCCCGCCATCCTCACCTCGGTTTTTGGGCTCTCCTTTACCTGAAACGTGAAGTTGACCCTGCAAATGAACCGGCCGGGTTAATGTGTTGGTCAAGACATCCATGACGGACGCACGCGGCGGGGAGGGGGGCGCATGGTGCACGGCACGACGGTCCGATGGGTGCTGACGGCCCTGTCCGCCGTCCTGCTGGCCCTGCCGCTCTGCGCGCCCACCTCCTTCGCCTCCGCGTCCCGGACCCATGCGACCGCCGCCGGCTCCACGGAGCCGGCCACGAACAAGCGCGCGGACGACGCGGACGAGGCCGTCACCCGCGGCGGGATCGGCCATCCGACGGGTCGCACCGGCCCGCTGCGCACCCGCGACCGCCACCGCACGGCCGCGGCACCCCTCCCGGGGGCCCCCGCGCCGACGCCGTCGGCGTACGACGCCCCGGCCGGACCGGCGGCCGCCCGGCCGGCCTCGCCGCGCATATCCAGACCCTCGACCACTCACACCGAAGCGGCACTCCAGGTGTTCCGCTGCTGAGCCACCCGCCCGGTACGGACTGACACCGCCCTCCCCTCACCACGCCACGTTGGCCGAGCGCGTCGACGTGGGGCCATGTCGCCGTACCCGCATATGCCACGTTCTCGTACACCGACGCGCCGAACGAAGCGCGCCAGGAGGAACTGACAATGCAGCCCCTCATCGATCACGCCCGTGCGCACGGACAGCGCCCGGAGAAGTTCGCCCGGCTGGCCGAGGGCCAGTCCCCGCAGGTCCTGTTCATCACCTGCTCCGACTCCCGGGTCGTGCCCGCCCTGATCACCGGAGCCCGGCCCGGTGAACTGTTCGAACTGCGCACCGCGGGCAACATCGTCCCCCCGTACGCCTCCGAGCACCCCACCAGCGAGGCGGCCACCATCGAGTACGCCGTGGAGGTGCTCGGCGTCCGGGACGTCGTCGTCTGCGGCCACTCGCACTGCGGTGCCGTCGGCGCTCTGGTGCGCGGCGACGATCTGACCGCCGTCCCGGCCGTGCGCGACTGGCTCGCGCACGCCGCGCCCGAGCCCCGGGCGGCCGACGCGGACGACCCGGCGGTCGCGGACGCCGTACAGAACCATGTGCTGGCCCAGTTGCTGCGTCTGCGGTCCTATCCGTGCGTCGAAGAGCGCCTGACGCAGGGCCGGCTGCGCCTGCACGGCTGGTACTACGAGGTGCACACCGGGGCCGTGCGCGAACACCGCACCGCCACCGACACCTTCGAAGCCCTGTGAGCGGCCCGATGACCAGGTTCCCTTTTCTCAAGCAGGACTTCGCCGCCTCCCTCGTCGTCTTCCTGGTCGCGCTCCCGCTGTGCGTGGGCGTGGCCGTCGCCTCCGGTGTGCCCGCCGAACTCGGGCTGGTCACCGGCATCGTGGGAGGCATCGTCACCGGGACCCTGCGCGGCAGCAGCCTCCAGGTCTCCGGACCGGCGGCCGGGCTGACCGTGCTGGTCTCCGAAGCGGTGCGGGAGTTCGGACTGCCGGTACTCGGCGTGATCGTGCTCGCCACCGGTGTGCTCCAGCTCGCCATGGGCGCGCTGAAGTTGGGGCGCTGGTTCCGCGCCATCTCGGTCTCCGTCGTGGAGGGCATGCTCGCCGGCATCGGCCTGGTGCTGATCGCCGGACAGCTCTACGCCCTGGTCGGGGCGAAGGCCCCGGCCTCGGGCCTGGGCAAGATAGCCGGACTGCCCGGGGCGCTCCTCGACGCGCTCCTAAGTACCCGTGCGCTGGCCTCCCTGGCACTCGGCGCGGGCACCATCGCCGTCCTCGTGCTGTGGAAGCACATGCCGCGCGTGATGCGCACGCTGCCCGGTCCGCTCGCCGCGGTCGGCGTCGCCACCCTCGTCGCCGTGATCCTCGGCCTGCCGGTGGCCACGGTCGAGGTGAAGGGGCTGCTGGGCTCGATACAGCCGCCCTCCCCGAGCGCCTACGGCGAACTGGCGGACGTGGGCCTGCTCGGCACGATCGTCGCGTTCACGCTGATCGCCTCCGCCGAGTCCCTCTTCAGCGCCGCGGCCGTGGACCGCCTCCACGACGGTCCGCGCACCGAGTACAACAAGGAGTTGATGGCGCAGGGCACCGGCAACACCGTGTGCGGGCTGCTCGGCGCGCTGCCGATGACCGCGGTGATCGTGCGCAGCGCGGCCAATGTCCAGGCCGGCGCCCGCACCAAGGCGTCTCGGGTGCTGCACGGCGTGTGGCTGCTGCTGTTCGCGGCGCTGCTGCCGTCCGCGCTGGCATACATACCGATACCCGCGCTCGCCGGCGTCCTCGTGTACTCCGGAGCCAAGCTCGTCCCCCTCCGGGCGCTCGTGGCCCTGTGGCGCGAGCACCGGGGCGAGGCGTTGATACTGCTGGTCACCGCGGTGTCCATCGTGGCGATCAGCATGTTCGAGGGCGTGCTCATCGGGCTCGCCCTGGCCATCGTGAAGACGGCGTGGGAGGCCTCGCACGTCCGGCTCGAGGTCATCGACAAGGGAGCCGGACCGGTGCAGGCGTATCTGTCGGGCAACGCGACGTTCCTGCGGCTGCCGAAGATTCTCGAGAGCCTGGAGGCACTGCCCCAGGACCGGCCGGTGGAGCTGGACCTGACCGGCCTGCACCACCTGGACCACGCCTGCCGTACGGCCCTGGAGAACTGGGCGGAGCGGCACAGCGCGGCCGGGACGGAACCGGTGCGGATGACGTCCGGCGGCTGACGCTCCGGAGCCGCCCGGCCCCGGCACAAGGGCCCGCCGGTGCGGTACCGGCGGGTCCTCGCTCATGCGGCCTCGGCGGAATTATCGTGGCAAGTGCAGATGTACCGGATGTACCGGATACACCTGACCTCTCGGTGAGGAGGTCGTCATGCTCTCTGAGGTGGTGGGCGCCCTGCTGGGGCTCGGCGCCGTGGGGCTTGTGTATGTGTCCGCGGCGGCCCGGGTGGTGAAGCAGTACGAGCGTGGGGTCGTGTTCCGCTTCGGACGGCTCCTCGGCTCGCCGAGGCCGCCGGGTTTCACCGTGATCGTTCCCTTCGTCGACCGGCTGCAAAAGGTCAACATGCAGATCGTGACCCTGCCGGTCCCGGGGCAGGAGGGCATCACACGGGACAACGTGACGGTGCGCGTGGACGCGGTCGTCTACTTCAAGGTGATCGACGCGGCCAACGCGCTCATCCAGGTCGAGGACTACCGGTTCGCGGTCTCGCAGATGGCACAGACCTCGCTGCGCTCGATCATCGGCAAGAGCGATCTGGACGACCTGCTGTCCAACCGGGAGAAGCTGAACCAGGGCCTGGAGCTGATGATCGACAGTCCCGCCGTGGGCTGGGGCGTGCAGATCGACCGGGTCGAGATCAAGGACGTGTCGCTGCCGGACACGATGAAGCGGTCGATGGCCCGCCAGGCGGAGGCGGACCGCGAGCGCCGGGCTCGCGTCATCAACGCGGACGCGGAGCTCCAGGCGTCCAAGAAGCTGGCGGAGGCCGCCGGGGTGATGTCCCAGCAGCCCGCCGCGCTCCAGCTGCGGCTGCTCCAGACCGTCGTGGCGGTCGCGGCGGAGAAGAACTCCACGCTGGTCCTGCCCTTCCCGGTCGAGTTGCTGCGGTTCCTGGAGCGGTCGGGGCAGCCCGAGGGCGTGGCGGGGCGAGGCGGGACGCGATCGGCACCGGAAACCTCGGTCGCGGTCCCGGCGGCCTCCGACGCCCCGGAGCGGTTGGCCGCGGGCATGTCGGCACCGCAGGCAGGAGAGGAGGCGACGCCGGACCTTTCCGGAGAGACCGCCGAGGCGGCTGTGCACGGGCTCGCCCAGGCCCCGGTCGGCGAAGGCGCCCACGCTCCTTCGGGCGAGGCGCCCCCGGAGCTGTGGGCGGAGCCCCCGCCGGAGGATGTGCCGCCGCCGCCCCGGCACAGTACCCCCGCCTCACCCACCCACGACGACTGAACCGCTCCCACAGACCGCTTGACGATCTGCAGGAGCTTCCCACCGGCGCCCGGCGCCCGAAGACCTCCTCATCGGCCAGGGCGCGCGGTGGTCTGGGCCGGCACGCACCGCTTGTCGCATCGGCGGGCCGTCGGGGAGCCCGACGCGGCCTGGTGCACGGGGGCTGAAGGCCGGGCGGGTGACTTCACCGGTACGCCGGCCCGGCACACCGGCGCGATGGCCGTGGCACCGCAGGTCCGCCCATACGTTGGTGCGGTGATCTCTCTTGTACGACGCATCGCCGCCGTAGGCGTGGTCGGCGCCGTCCTGGCCGCCTGCGAAGCCCCGAACGCTCCACAGGGCCCCGAGCGGCCCTCGGCGCGCTCCTCGGCGCCGGCCCCGGTGTCGTCCTCGGCGGCCACCTCCGGGACGGCGACGCTCGCGCCCGGGTCCGGCGGCCTGATGCCCGTCTTCAAGAGCGCCCGGACGCAGGAGAAGGCCGTCGCCCTCACCTTCGACGCGGACATGACCGCGGACGAGGGGCCGCGGGCGGCCGACGGTGAGCGCTTCGACAATCCCGGGCTGATCGACGCGCTGCGCGAGTTGAAGGTGCCGGCCACCGTGTTCATGACGGGCCGGTGGGCCGACCAGTACCCCGAGGAAGCGCGGGACATCGGCCAGGACCCGCTCTTCGAGGTCGCCAACCACTCCTACAGCCACTACTCCTTCACCGACGGCTGCTACGGACTGCCGGTCCTGCCCGAGTCGCGGATGCGCTCGGATGTGGAGCGTGCCTTCACCTCGATCCGCAAGGCGGGCGTCGCCCACCCGATGCCGTACTTCCGCTTCCCCGGGGGCTGCTACGACAACCGGGCCCTGCGCGCGCTCAGCCCGCTCGGTGTCACCTCGGTCCAGTGGGACGTGGTCAGCGGGGACGCGTTCGCGACGAACGCGGACGCGGTGGCGCGGCAGGTGCTGCGAGGGGTGCGGCCCGGTTCCGTGGTCGTCATGCACTGCACACGGAGCGCGGCTCCGGTGACCGAGCCGGCGGTGCGGGCGCTGGTGCCCGAGCTGCGCAAGCAGGGTTACCGGTTCGTCAAGGTCTCCGAGCTGATGGGGGCGCCGGGCGGAGGCGGCTAGACCCTGGCCGGCTGCGCCTACGCCGGGGCATGAGCGACCACTGCGATACGGGGGCAACGCCGGCAGTGACCCCGGCGCCCACGGCGGACGGCCCGCCGTTCGCCGAGTGCGTGCTGTGCCGGGAGCCGACCGAGTACCCGGAGTCGTACAAGGGGATCACGTTCTGCCCGGTCCGCACATGGCAGGAGGCACAACGCGCGGCCTGCTCCGGCTGACGCCCAGGCGACCGCGCCGATGACCCGATCTTCCGGCTGGCACACTGGGCGTCGTGAGCAGTGACCAGACCCCCGCAGCGTCGGCGGACTCCCCGCACGGCGGCCAGGACAGCCCCTTCCGCTCCGAGCGCACCCCACGCGACGCGGCGCCGCAGTTCGTCCTGCCGCTGGTGGTGCGCATCGAGCGGGCCGCTCCCCCGGCGCGTACGGACGCGCTGGAGACCGCGGCGCGTACCGTGCTGGTGATCCTCGGCGACGAGCGCTCACGGGGCGAGGGAGAGTGGGCCCGGGCGATGCGGGACTGGCAGGACGCGCGGATCCGCAAGGTGGTGCGCCGGGCGCGTGGCGCGGAGTGGCGCCGGGCCGAGGCGCTGCCCGGCATCACGGTCACCGGCAAGTCGGCGGAGGTACGGGTCTTCCCGCCCGTCCCGCTGGACGGCTGGCCCAAGGACCTGGCCCGGCTCCAGGTCTCGGGCACGGACCTGGAGGACCCGGAGCCGCCCCTCGCGCCCGACCCGTCGGCACCGGTGCTGTGGTTGAACCCGGAGCTGGAGATGTCCGCGGGCAAGGCGATGGCCCAGGCCGGTCATGGCGCTCACCTCGCCTGGTGGGCCCTGCCGGATGACGAGCGCGCCGCCTGGCGCGAGACCGGCTTCACGCTCCAGGTCCGCACGGCACCGCCGTCCCGCTGGCGTGAACTGACCGCGTCCGGCCTGCCGTTGGTACGCGACGCGGGTTTCACGGAGATCGCCCCGGGCAGCTGCACGGTGGTGGCGGACCACCCGGCCCTGCGCCGAGGCTGAGGTCCGCTCGGCCGGGGCGGCTCCGAGGCGGCACATGGGCCTCCTTGGTGACAGGATCGGCCTTATGGGCACCGAGACGGACTGGGTGTACCGAGTGTTCGAGCCGCACGGCTCGGAGGGATGGCGCCCCTACGGCAGCGACCCGGAACGATGGGCGGGGACGATCTCCGCCGCCGGTTCGAGCCAGGGCGCCCAGTATGCCGTCGCCCTCGTCGTCGCCGACCTGATGACCGAGTGGAAGGTGCGCGGCCTCCCCCGGGCACGGCATGTGCGGGTCTTCCTCTGGCGCGACGAGGAGGGCGACGAGGCGGACGCGGACATCATCGTGGAGGTCCGGCCGGATATTCACGCTGTGTGACGAATGGGTGTCCGCCTCAGCAGTGCGGCTCTTTGTCGCCGGGGGCCTGGCCGCTGATGACGGCTGCCGCGCGCCGCAGCTCGGTGAGGACCGTCCGCACGGCCGTGCGCGCCGCGTGTTCGGGGCGATGGAGTGCGTCGATATGACGTCGTGCGCTGACGCCGACCAGAGGTCTGAGGGCCACTCCGACGTGCGGGCGGGCGGTCCAGCGCGGCATCAGGGCGATTCCGGCGCCGGCCGCCACGACCTGGGCCACCACGGCGAACTCGTTGATGCGGTGGGCTAGGTGGAGGCGGCGGCCCGCCGCGGCGGCGATGGCCTCGATGGTCGCCATCAGCGGGAAGCCGTCGTGGACGGTGATCCAGGGCTCGTCGGCCACATCGCGCGGGCTCAGCCGCGGCTTGGCGGTCAGGGGGTGGCCGGTGGGCAGGGCGACGTCGAGCGGTTCGTGCAGCAGGGCGGTGACGGACACGGTCTGAGGCCAGGGCGCGGCATGGTCGAGGCGGTGGGCGAGGACGATGTCGTACTCACGGGTCAGGGGCGGGAAGTCGTCCTGGGCGACGTCCTCGTCGGCGAACGCGAGCCGCGGGGAGCCGGGGGCGGCCAGAGTGCGCACCAGATGAGGCCAGAAGGCCGCGGCGGCGCTGTGGAAGGCCGCCACCGACACCGAGCCGTCGGCCCGGCCGAGGAAGTCCTCCACGCTGTGGCGGGCTCGGGCCAGGGCGGTCTCGACGTCGATCGCGGCGTCGGCCAGAGCGCGTCCGGCCGGGGTGAGCACCAGGCGCCGGCCCTCGCGCTCGGTGAGCGGAACGCCGACCGAGCGCTGCAACAGCCGCAGCTGCTGGGAGATCGCCGAAGGGGTGACCCTCAGCGCCTCCGCCGCCGCCGTGACGCTGCCCAGTTCTCCCAGCTCGCGCAGGACCCGTAGCTGTCTCTCGTCCACCGGGATATTGTAGCTCTGCTAAAAGTTCACTTCAGAAGTTGGTACTTGGCTTCATTGTGCTGGTCGGGCACCGTGAGGGGCATGCCTGACACACGTCGAACCGATCTGGTGCTCCTGCTGGTCGCGATGGTCTGGGGCTCCAGCTATCTGGCGGCGAAGACGGCCGTCGGCGCCGCCCCGGTCCTGGCGGTGCTGTTCCTGCGCTACCTGCTCTCCGCGGTGCTGAGCCTTCCCCTGGTGCTGGCCGCCGCGCGGCGACGGCGGGTCCCCTGGACGCGGGAGGAGATCCGCATCGGGTTCGTTCTGGGCCTGACCCAGACGGCGGTCCTGGTACTGGAGATGTACGGGGTGGCGCACACGAGCGCCGCGAACGCGGGGCTGCTCATCAGCCTGACCCTGGTGATCACGCCGCTGCTCGATCGCTCGGGCGGCCGCGGCAGGGTGCCGCCGCGCTTCTTCCTCGCCGCCGGCGTGTGCGTCGTGGCGGTCGGCCTGCTCACTTCGGTACACGGGTTGCATGCTCCCGGGGTGGGCGACGTCCTGATGCTGGCCGCGGCTGTGGTCCGAGCCGTCCATGTGGCCCTGGTCGGGCGGCTCACCGTGGGCCGTTCACTGCGGCCGCTTCAGCTGACATCCCTCCAGACCGTCGTCGGGGCGGTGCTGTGCCTCGCACCGGCCGCCGCGGCAGGTCTGCCGACGCCGGCTCATGTCACCGCCGGCACATGGGTGCAGTTGGTCTATCTCGCCCTGTTCTGCAGCGTGTTCGCCTTCCTCGCCCAGACATGGGCCATCCAGCGCACCTCCGCGAGCAGGGCCAGTCTCCTGCTGGGCACCGAACCCGTGTGGGCCGCCGCCATCGGCGTCGGCATCGGCGGCGAGCACCTGACCGCTCTCGCCGCCCTCGGCGCGGTGCTGATGGTGGCCGGGACCTACTGGGGGCAGGCCATCGAGCAGGCCCACCGCGCCTTGGAGGGGACGAAGGAGAACGACACCTGTCGGGCCACGACGCTGAGCAGCGCCTGATCCGCCTCCTCGGACCGCACCACGACGCGGTACGGCTCATCGGCCCGTCCCGTCGTACGTGTAGCAGGTCACCCAGGTCGTATCGATCTGGACCGAGGAGCCCGGGGCCGCGTAGTTGCCGCCGAGGCTCGACTCGTTCTGGAGCACCCAGGCCGTGGCGTCGGGGTTGTCGCCCGCTACCTGGCCGATCCGGCGGCCGTCCAGGTAGAAGGTGACGCCGGACGGGGTGATCTCGTAGGTGCTGGTGTGCCAGTCGGTCCACCGGCCGGGGGCGTCCGCGTTGTACTCGCTGAAGCCGTGGACGAAGGCGCTGATCGGGTCGTAGGCGAAGTTCTCGCCTGCCTCCGGGAAGTCGATCTCACTTTCGGCATAGCGCAGATGGGCCATCTTGTAGCCGTCCAGCGTGCCGTGGACGCGCCAGCGCTCGCTGAACTTGCCGTAGCGGATGTCCATGCATCCCAGCGGCACCAGTGCGGCCACATGGTTGTCGCCGGTCGGCGGCCGGTACATGCGCACATGCAGCTGGCCGTCGCCGGCGGGGGACGGGCCGATCCAGGTGGTGTCGTCGGCGCGGTACTCGCCGCCGAAGGTGCGGGTGTTGCCGTTGGAGTGGTTCTTGGGGTTCGCGGTGTCGTACCAGCCGCGCGGGTAGGCGCCGAACGACCAGTACACCGACCCCGGCCCGGTGCCGTACTTCCGCAGACCGGCGCATTTGAAGTCGCCGTCCCCGGCGCAGTAGGAGAAGGCCCCCAGGGGGATGCGCTGCCCGTTGAAGTTGTCGGCGAAGACCTGGTGGAAGGGCCCGCAGTCACCGTGCGGCATGACGGTGTCGAGGGTGTGGCAGGCGTCCTGGGACGGCGTTGCGCCCTGCGCCTGCGATGGCATGAGGAGGGCCGCCACGAGCGCGGCGGGGGCGAGGGCGACGACACCGCGCAGGCGGTGCGCGAGGGGGCGACAGCGCATTGTGATCACGGATCTTCCTGGTGAGCCCGGGCTGCGAGCGGCGTGGCGGCAGGCGCGGGCTTGAGGGCCGCCGCGCGGTGCCGCATGGTCAGCAACAGCTGTTCCTGGAGATCGCGGGCGCCAGGGCCCCCATTGAGGTGAAACTGCGCCCCGACCGCCCCGACCGCCCCGACCGATGCGGCCAGCGGCGGGCGGCGGGCGGAACCTCAAATGTTCCTCTGAAGGTCGCCGGGGAGGGTTCGGCCCGGTCCGGCCGGGGCCATGACTCCGTCACACCGGCAGCGGCGGTTCGTCGACGGGGACGGGCGCGGCGAGGACGGGCTGGGCGAGGACGGGACGGGGACGGGGACGGCCGGTGCCGTCGGTACGGCCGTGGTTCGCAGGGGGCGCGCCGGTGGATCTGTGGATCCGTGGCGGAGGAGGGGACGATGGAGCAACTGGGTACGGGCATCGGGTGGCGGCCGGAGATCGCCGACGCGGTGGAGCGGATGCCGGACATCGACTGGGTCGAGGCCGTCGCCGAGAACGTCTGCCCCGGTCACCTGCACGAGTCGCTGGTACGCCTGCGCGAGCGCGGTGTCACCGTTGTCCCGCACGGTGTCTCCCTCGGCCTCGGCGGCGCGGACCGTCCCGACGAGACACGGCTGTCCGCGCTCGCCGAGCGCGTCCAGGCCCTCGGGTCGCCGCTGGTCACCGAGCACATCGCATTCGTACGGGCGGGCGGACCGCTGACCGCCTCGCCGGCGCTGGAGGCGGGCCACCTGCTCCCGGTCCCGCGCACCCGCGACGCGCTGGACGTCCTGTGCGAGAACATCCGCATCGCCCAGGACGCGCTGCCCGTGCCGCTCGCCGTGGAGAACATCGCGGCTCTGATCTCCTGGCCGGGCGAGGAGATGACCGAGGGACAGTTCCTGTACGACCTGGTCGACCGCACCGGCGTACGTCTTCTGATCGACGTCGCCAACCTGCACACGAACCACGTCAACCGGGGCGATGACCCCGCCCGGGCGCTCGACGAGCTGCCCGTCGAGGCCATCGCGTACGTCCATGTAGCGGGCGGCTTCGAACGCGACGGCGTCTGGCACGACAGCCACGCGCACCCGGTGCCGCAAGCGGTCCTCGACGTCCTGGCCGACCTGGCGTCGCGCGCCACCCCGCCCGGGGTGCTGCTGGAACGCGACGAGAACTTTCCCGAACCGGGCGAACTGGAGCGGGAGTTGTCCGCCATCCGGCGGACGGTCGACAGGACGCCACCGAGGACGCACGCCGCCGTCGGCACCGTGCCTCCAGGGCGGGTGCGGGAAGCGGGGCCGGACGGGCCGGCGGACGGAGCGGGCCCCGGCTCCGGCGGCGGTGGTGCCGGGGCCGGGCTCGCGCCGCTCGTACGGCAGCGGCTCGGGCTTGCGCAGGCCGCGCTGCTGTCCTGCCTCGTCGCCGGTACGCCCGTGCCCGAGGGGTTCGACCGGGTACGGATCGGGGTGCAGGCGCGCGCCCTCGCCGCCAAACGGGCCGGTGTCGTCGCCAAGGTCGCGCCCGAGCTGCCGGTGATCCTCGGGGAGGCGTACCGGCCGGCCTTTCTCGACTACGCCCAGGGCCGCCCGATGACCGGCGGCTACCGGCGCGACGCCCTCGGCTTCGCCGAGCACCTGCTGCTCGTGGGGCTCCCCGAGGACGCCGGGGCGCGCCGGCGGCTGCGTGACTGGTGGCTGGAGCGCTCGGGCCCCACCCCGCCGTCCCGGCACCCAGCGGCCCGCCTGGCCCGCGCCACGCGCCGGGTACTGCTACGGCACTGAGCCCCCGGGCCCCGTCCGGCATGCCGAGTTCGAGAACCACGCAGCGGCACGGCTCCGCAGCCGGCGCGCTCGCCGCCTCCTGCGCCCCGATCGCGGTGATGATGTCGATCCCCCCGCGCGCGTCGCCGCTGTCGTGGTCGTGCGCCATGTCCGCGAACGCGCACTCCGCCACCAGGGTCGGCACACCGCGCGGGCGCTCCTGGACCGCCGGCAGCCGGCGCCTGCGCCACCGGCGCGGCGAAGGAGTCCGGCGGCTGCGTCACCGGCGGCCGGAGCGCTCGGACCCCACCCCGCCGTCCCGGCACCCAGCGGCCCGCCTGGCCCGCGCCACCCGCCGGGTACTGCTACGGCACTGAGCCCCCGGGCCCCTACCACCCGCGGGCGGGTGCGGGAGGCCGTCTTCGCGGAAATGTGCCGCGGCTAACACCGTGGCCTACGGCGGACCACGGCGGTCGTTTTGCTCTCCTTGGCTGAGGAATGCCCCTCTTCAGGCACAGGGCATTGGACGCGTCATGCCCGCTTTCCAACTGTTTCTTCTTGTACGGCAGTTGGCTCGGACTGCGCAGTAATATGCCGAACCGCACCCGAAACGCAGCAACGTGCGGTGCCGCAAGCAGGAGGAACCATGCGATCCAGACCCGTGAAAGGCCGAGGAATCCTCAGTGGCACCGGGATCCTCATCACCTTGCTCGCGGGAACCCTCGCCGCCCTGGTCTTCCCGGTCTGGTCCTACGCGGACCGCTCCGGCACCGGCCTGGACACCCTGAACGCCCAAACCTTCTCCACGAGCTACGGCCCGCTGTCCGCGCTGGACCGGGACTTCGTCACCCGGGTCCGGCTGGCCGGGCTGTGGGAGCTGCCGGCGGGACAGCAGGCCGAGCAGAAGGGCACCACCGAGGCCGTCCGCACCGCGGGACAGCACCTCGTCGAGGGCCACACGTTCCTGGACGCGCGCGTCCGCGACGTCGCCGGGCGGCTCGGCCTCGCCCTGCCCAACCAGCCCAACGCACAGCAGCGCGAGTGGCTGGCGACCCTGGACAAGGCCCAGGGCGAGGAGTACGACCGCGACTTCGCCAACCTTCTGCGCCAGGCCCACGGCAAGGTCTTCACCGTCGTCGCCCAGGTCCGCGCCACCACCCGCAACTCGCTGGTGCGGGCCCTCGCCGACGACGCGAACGCCACCGTGCTCGACCACATCAAGGTCCTGGAGGCCACCGGCTACGTCGACTTCGACGCGCTGGCCCGGGACGCGGCCACCGCCGCCCCACCGCCGCTCACCACTTCCCCCGCTCCACCGGGCCCCACGGAGCAACCGGGCACACCGGTTCCGGCGAGACCGTCGGCGGCATATCCGCTGCCGCCCGCCGCTTCCAGCCCTCCCCCCGTGACAGGCTGACGCGCCGGGCGTCCCTGGTGGCGCCCGGCGCATGCGACGCGGTCAGGCGAGACCGGCGACCAGCTCGGCCACCGACTTCCGGCGGCCGGTGAAGAAGGGCACCTCCTCGCGGACGTGCATCCGGGCCTCCGAGCCGCGCAGGTGGCGCATGAGGTCGACGATGCGGTGCAGCTCGTCGGCCTCGAAGGCGAGAACCCACTCGTAGTCGCCGAGGGAGAACGAGGCGACCGTGTTGGCGCGCACGTCCGGGTAGCCGCGGGCCATCTTGCCGTGGTCCGCGAGCATGCGGCGGCGGTCCTCATCCGGCAGCAGATACCAGTCGTACGAGCGAACGAACGGGTAGACGCTGACGTAGTTGCGCGGCGTCTCGTCGGCGAGGAACGCCGGGATGTGCGAGCGGTTGAACTCGGCCGGGCGGTGCAGCGCCATGTTCGACCAGACCGGAGTGAGAGCGCGGCCCAGCTTGGTACGGCGGAAGAGGTTGTACGCCTCCTGAAGCTGGTCGCTGGTCTCCGCGTGCCACCAGATCATGAGGTCGGCGTCGGCACGCAGGCCCGACAAGTCGTACGTACCGCGGATGGTCACGTCCTTCGCGGCGAGCTGGTCGAACAGCTCCTGCACCTCGTCGGCGTAACCGGCACGGTCCTCGGGCAGCACGTCCCTCAGCTTGAAGACGGACCACAGCGTGTAGCGGATGACCTCGTTGAGGTCCTTGGCCAGCTTGCCCTTGTTCGGGATCCTGCCGGACTCGGTGGTGGGGGCGTCGTCACTCATGTGCCTATTCTCCCGCTCCGCCGTGGAGGCTCTGCACCGGGTCGGCGGTGAGCTGCTGCACCGCGCGCAGGTCACCGCCCAGCTGGTCCACGGCCGCGTGCGCGCTCGCGATGCAGGCCGGGATGCCGACGCCGTCGTAGGCCGCACCGCACACGGCGAGACCCGGGAGCCGTGCGACATGCTCGCGAATGCGGGCCACGCGCGCGTGGTGACCGACGGGGTACTGGGGCAGGCCGTCGGTCCAGCGGGTGACGCGGGTCTCCACCGGAGCGGCGTCCAGGCCGGTCGCCTCCCGCAGGTCGTGGCGCGAGACGGCCACGAGGTCGGCGTCCTCGTGTTCGAGGATCTCTGTCTCCCCGTACCGGCCGACGGACGTCCTCAGGACGAGCACGTCCGGGTCCTCGTCCGCGATCCAGCCCCACTTCCGGGAGGCGAAGGTCGATGCCTTGATCGTGCGCCCGTCGACCGGCGGTACCAGGAAGCCGCTGCCCTCCGGGAGGGCGGCGTCGGCGCGGCGGTACGCGAGGGTGACCAGGGCCATGGAGGCGTACTCGACCGTGCGCAGTTCGGCGGCGGCCTCGGGGGACGCGGTGCCCACCAGGCGGGCGGCCCCCGGGGCGGGAGTGGCGACGATCACCGCCTCCGCCTCGATCAGGTGGTCCCCGGCCAGGACCTCCCATCCTTCGGAAGTGCGCCGCAGCCGGTCCGCGACGGTCTTCAGGAGGATCTCTCCGCCCTTGGCCCGAACCGACTCGGCGACGGCGAGCGGGAGTTGACCGACGCCGCCCTCGACGCCCATGAACACCGGGCCCGTCTGCGCGGCCGCGGCCGCCTTCGCCTGGATCTCGCGGACCGCTTCCGTCAGCGAGTCATGGGCCTTCGCGGCCTGAAAGAGCTGCGGCACCGCCGAGCGCATCGAGATGCGGTACGCGTCGCCCGCGTACACCCCGCCGAGCAGGGGCTCCACCAGGCGGTCGACGACCTCGTGGCCGAGACGCTCCGCCACGTACTCCCCGACCGCGACGTCGTCGCCGATCTCCGTACGCGGCAGCAGCGTGTCGCGCTCGATGCGGCGCAGTCCCTCCCCCGAGAGGAGTCCGAGGAGGGCGGACGCGGTGCCGGGGACGCCCATGACGTGGCCCTTGGGCATCGGCCGCAGGGCGCCGCGGGTCCAGATCGAGGCGGTCGCCGTGGCCGGCGGCTGGAGGTGCTCCCCGAGGCCCACCGCACGGGCCAGCGCCATCGCCTCGGGCCGCCGTGCCAGCATCGACTCGGCCCCGAGGTCGACCCGCACGCCCGCGATCTCACCGGGCAGCAGCTTGCCGCCGACCCGGTCCGACGCCTCCAGGACCGTCACACGCGCGCCCCGGTCCAGCAGCCGGTGGGCGGCGGCCAGTCCTGCGATCCCGCCTCCGATGACGACGACGTGCCCGGCGTCCGCGCGGGCGTGCAGTGCGCTCATGTCCTCCAGCCTCTCAGACCCCACGGACAGTGCCGCGGGGGCCCTGTGTCCCCGCCGAGTCCCGACCGTGACCGCACCGGAACCGGATCCGGCCAAACGTTCCGGCAGGGTGCGGCGTCGAAGGAGCGTCCGTCACGACAACCCTCGGGGGTAGGACCGTATGCACTCTCCACGTTCGGCTCGGCCGGTCCGGGCGCTGGCCGCCACGCTGCTCGTCGCGGCGCTCGCGCTCGCGGGCTGCGGATCGGGCGCCGACGACAAGAGCGCCGCGAGCGCGAGCGGGGCGGAGGCCGCCGCGCCCGACGCAGGGCGGCCGGGAGCCGCCGGGGGCGGCGGGGGCGGGGGCTCCCGGAGCCGCGCCGCGGTGCCCCGTCTCACCCAGAACACCATCATCCGGACGGCGTCCCTCACCGTGCGCGTGAAGGACGTTCCCAAGGCGCTCGAGGAGGCGCGGGCGACCACCGAGAACGCGGGCGGGTTCGTCGGCAGCGAGAACACCGGCCGGGACGCCCAGGGACACGAGCGCACCCGGCTCGTCCTGCGGGTCCCCGCCGGGAAGTACGACGAGGTGCTCGCCGCGCTCGAAGGCACGGGCACTCTCGTCGACCGCACCACCAAGGCCGAGGACGTCACCGACCAGGTCGTCGACGTCGACAGCCGCGTCAAGTCCCAGCGGGCCGCCGTGGCGCGGGTGCGCGAGCTGATGGACAGGGCCACCGGAATCCGTGATGTGGTGGCTCTGGAGGGCGAGTTGAACACGCGCCAGGCCGATCTGGAGGCGTTGCTGGCCCGGCAGGCGTCCCTGAAGGACCGCACGAGCCTGGCCACCATCACCCTGTCGCTGTCCGCGACACCGGTGAAGAAGGCGGCGAAGGAGAACGGGCCGGGCTTCCTGGACGCGCTGGCCGGCGGCTGGCACGCCTTCGTCACGCTACTGCGGTGGATCGCACTGGCGATCGGGGCGGTGCTTCCCTTCGCGGTGCTCGCCGCGCTGCTGGCACTGCTGTGGCTGCGGGCCGTGCGCCCCCGGCTGTCCGCGCGTGGGGCTGCGGCGCCGGGCCCGCTCCCGGCGGCCGGTGCGGTGCCCGGGCACGAGGAACGGGGCGAGCGGGACTGAGGAGCCGCTCCCCCGTAGCGTGTGGGCATGAGCATGAGCCGTACGAGAGAGCGCATGGTCGTCATCGGGGGCGATGCGGCGGGCATGTCCGCCGCATCGCAGGCACGCCGCCTCAAGAGCCCTGACGAACTGGAGATCGTGGCGTTCGAACGCGGCCGCTTCTCCTCGTACTCGGCGTGCGGCATCCCGTACTGGGTGGGCGGCGACGTCACCGGCCGGGACCGGCTGATCGCCCGCACACCGCAAGAGCACCGGGCGCGCGGCATCGATCTGCGGATGCGCACGGAGGTCACGGAGATCGATGTCGCGCGCGGCCGGGTACGCGCGCGTGACGCCGATTCCGGGGCCGAGGCGTGGACGTCCTACGACAAGCTCGTGATCGCGACCGGTGCCCGCCCCGTCCGCCCCGAACTGCCCGGTATCCACGCGCCCGGGGTGCACGGGGTGCAGACCCTCGACGACGGCCAGGCCCTGCTGGACACGCTGACAACCACCGAGGGGCGCCGCGCGGTGGTCGTCGGCGCGGGCTACATCGGCGTGGAGATGGCCGAGGCGCTGATCAACCGCGGTTACGAGGTCACGGCCGTCAACCGCGGCAGCGAGCCCATGGCGACCCTCGACCCGGACATGGGCCGACTGGTGCACGACGCCATGGAGGGCCTTGGGATCACCATGGTGAACGACGCCGCGGTCACCGGGATCCTGACGAAGGACGGGAGCCCGTCCCCGGTCCGGGCGGTCGCCACGGACGCGGCCGAGTACCCGGCCGACGTGGTGATCCTCGGGATCGGCGTCGAACCGGAGACCGCCCTCGCGAAGGCGGCCGGTCTGCCGCTCGGCGGGCACGGCGGGCTGCTCACCGACCTGGCGATGCGGGTGCGCGGCCACGAGAACATCTGGGCCGGCGGCGACTGCGTCGAGGTGCTCGACCTGGTCTCGGGGCGCGAACGGCACATCGCCCTGGGCACCCACGCCAACAAGCACGGGCAGGTCATCGGCACCAACGCCGGCGGGGGCTACGCCACCTTCCCGGGCGTGGTGGGCACGGCCGTGAGCAAGGTCTGCAACCTGGAGATCGCACGCACCGGACTGCGCGAGAAGGACGCACGGCGGGCCGGGCTCCAGTACGAGGTGGTCGTCGTCGAGTCGACCAGCCGCGCGGGCTACTACCCGGACGCCGCGCCCATGACCGTCAAGATGCTCGCCGAACGCCGCACGGGGCGGCTGCTCGGCGTGCAGATCGTCGGCCGGGAGGGCGCGGCCAAACGCGTCGACATCGCGGCGGTGGCGCTGACGGCACGAATGACGGTGGAGGAGATGACGGCCCTCGACCTGGGGTACGCCCCGCCGTTCTCCCCGGTGTGGGACCCGGTTCTGGTGGCCGCGCGCAAGGCGGCCACGGCGGTGGGGAAAGCGCCCCGGTAGGCGACGCGCCCGCCCGCGGTTCCCACGGGGTCGCGGGGCGCGGCAGGTCAGGCCGTCTCGTGCTGGCCGACTCCGTTGATCCTCTCGATCGCCTGCCGGGCCTGCTCGGCCGGCGGCCGCGACGGCAGCGAGGACACGGACGCGCTGGAGGTCACGGCGGCCGGCTGGGGCTGCGCGGCCGGCTTGGCGTGCGCGGCGGGCCGGGTGGAGCGCAGACGGTGGCTGACGGCCTCGTCGAGGGTCACGGGACGCTGCATCTGGGAAGCCAGCCGCCCGGCCTCCTGGCCGAGCCGGGCAACGTCCTCCCAGGGCAGGCGGACCACGAGCGCCAGCTCGGCCTCGCCGTCGGGCAGAGCGTGTATCGGAGGAGTAACTCGGTCGTTCATCGCCTGTTCCTCACGTCGTCCCCGCGACACGGCTTTCCCCGCACCGCTGCCGGTTGAGGAGACATACGCACGGACGGAGCGCCACGTTCACCGATTTGCCGGTCGCATCCAGGGCACTACTTCCTTGTGGTCATCCCCGTTCATGACGTGAACCCGGCACGGCGCACGCCCTATGTGACGTATGCCCTGATCGCGGCCAACTTCGTGGTCTTCCTGTTCACCCCCGGCATCGCGGGCTCGGTGGCGGGGCAGAGCGACCTGCCCCAGCTGTGTCACCTCCAGGCGTTCCTGGAGCATTACGCTGCGGTGCCCCGGGAGTTGATCCACGATCAGCTTCCGCGGCTGGTGCCCTCGGGTGCGGTGGGCGTCGGACCGCACGGCCCGGGTTGCGTGGTGGGCCCGCCGGAGTACCACAAGTCGCCGCCGGCGTCCGTCTTCACCGCCATGTTCCTGCACGGCAGCTGGCTGCACCTGCTGGGCAACATGCTGTTCCTGCTGATCTTCGGCAACAACATCGAGGACCGCCTGGGCCACATCCGGTTCGCGCTCTTCTATGTGGCGTGCGGCTACGCCGCCGCGTACGGCTTCGCGTATCTCAACGACACCTCGGGCGATCCGCTGATCGGGGCGTCCGGCGCGATCGCGGGGGTGCTCGGCGCGTATCTGGTCCTCTACCCAAGGGTCAGGGTCTGGATCCTGATGCCGTTCCTGCTCTTCCTGCCGCTGCGACTGCCCGCGTGGGCGGTGCTGGGCTTCTGGTTCGTGCTCCAGGCGCTCTACTCGTCCGGGGCAGGGGTCTCCAAGGCCGGGACGGTGGCGTACGCGGCCCATGTGGTCGGCTTCCTCGTGGGCATGGTCCTGGCCTGGCCGCTGCGCCGGGGCACCCCGCCGCCGCCCGAGCCGCGCCGTGTGCAGTGGGGCAGGCAGGCGCGGCCCGGTTGGTGAGGCGGCGGACGGGGTCCTTCTGCCGGGGGACGGTCAGCGTGCCGTCTGCGTGTGGACGTACTCCACGAGCCGGGTGAGCGCGTCCGCGTCGGTATCCGGCATGACGCCGTGGCCGAGGTTGAAGACATGGCCCTCGAGACCGGCGGCGGCGTCGAGCACCTCGCGGGTCTTGGCCTCGACGGCCTCCCTCGGGGCGAAGAGGACCGCCGGATCGAGGTTGCCCTGAAGAGCCTTGCCGGGACCGACACGGCGGGCCGCGTCGTCGAGCGGGACACGCCAGTCGACACCGACGACGTCCGCGCCGGCCTCGCCCATCAGACCGAGCAGCTCGCCGGTGCCGACGCCGAAGTGGATACGGGGCACGCCGTACCCCTCGACGGCCCG
The DNA here is from genome assembly GCF_040644655.1 of Streptomyces sp. NPDC046931. Classification (NCBI taxonomy): domain Bacteria; kingdom Bacillati; phylum Actinomycetota; class Actinomycetes; order Kitasatosporales; family Streptomycetaceae; genus Streptomyces; species Streptomyces sp. NPDC046931. The sequence goes on along the minus strand of NZ_JBEYWX010000010.1, from coordinate 122,095 downwards.
GAAGACCTTGGCCGAGGCCGGCAGCACCGAGCGGCGGTAGTCGGCGGGGGCGAGGGCGCCGGCCCACGAGTCGAAGAGCTGAACCGCGGAGGCGCCCGCTTCGATCTGCACCTTCAGGAACGCGGCCGTGATGTCCGCGAGCCGGTCCACCAGGTCGGCCCACAGCTGCGGGTCGCCGTGCATGAGCGCCTTGGTGTGCTCGTACGTCCGGGAGGGGCCGCCCTCGATGAGGTAGCTCGCGAGGGTGAAGGGGGCGCCCGCGAAGCCGATCAGCGGGGTCGCGCCCAGCTCGGCGGTGAGCAGCCGGATGGCCTCCGTGACGTACGAGACGTCCTCGGGGGTCAGGTCGCGAAGCTGCGCCAGGTCGGCGCGGGTGCGGACCGGATGCGCGACGACGGGGCCGACGCCGGGCTTGATGTCGAGGTCGACACCGATCGCCTTGAGGGGGACGACGATGTCGCTGAAGTAGATCGCCGCGTCCACGCCGTGCCGGCGGACCGGCTGGAGCGTGATCTCCGTGACCAGCTCGGGCCGCATGCAGGACTCGAGCATGGGGATGCCCTGGCGCACCTTGCGGTACTCGGGCAGGGAGCGACCGGCCTGCCGCATGAACCACACCGGTGTGTGCGGCACGGGCTCGCGCCTGCACGCCTTCAGGAAGGCGGAGTCGTACGTCGCTATCGGCTGGCCCGTCGCGGGGCGGTCATTGGCACTCACGCCAAAAGTCTCGCACGCCGCACCGACAGCCCCGTCCGGGGTGGGCGGCACCCGGACCGGGGGGCGCCCGGCCGGAACCCGCCTTCGCGGGCGGGGCTGTGAGGCATCGCACCGGCTCCCCGGGCGGGGGCCGTGACGCCCTGTACGGCTCCGCGGCCGGGCACGGCTCGAAGCGCTTCCCGGGGGCGCACCCGCGCACGGCAGCACCCGGGCGGCGACGGTCGCGACCCCACCGCGCCGTTCCCCGCCAAACCGCCGGAGGCATCGGGTGTCTCTCCCTGCGAACGCGCTTTCTTCCCCTTACTCTTCCCCGCATGGCTGCGGCTCAGGGACGACTGACGGACGGCGCTGGCGGAACGGACGACGCGGGGGAGGAAGACCAGGATGCGAGGGATACGGCTCCGCTGCCGTTCCGCGCCGCTGTCGACGCGCTGAGGACCGCGCGCCTGCGGTCCGAGATCGAGATCGAGCCCACACGCCCGCCGCAGCGGCTGGCCCCGTTCGCGTACGCCCTGGAGGCCTCGGTCGTCGCGGAGGGGGAGGCACTGGCAGACGGGCGGCTCGTCCTGCTCCACGACCCGGCCGGGCACGAAGCCTGGCAGGGAACCTTCCGCCTGGTCACCCTGGTGCGCGCGGAACTGGAAACGGAGATGGCCGCGGATCCCCTGTTGCCCGATGTGTGCTGGTCCTGGCTGACGGGCGCCCTCCAGGCCCGCGGACTGTCGTACGGCGAGCCGAGCGGCACCGTCACGCGCGCGAGCTCCCACTACTTCGGCGGACTCGCCGCGCGCCCTGCCGCCTCCCAGATCGAGATCCGCGCCTCCTGGACACCGCGTGAGGGCCTCGGCGACACCCCGGACACCGCAGCCCATCTGGCCTCCTGGTGCGATCTGCTGGCCCAGGTGGCGGGCCTGCCCCCGGCGAGCCCGGGAGACGGATCCGTGGTGACGCTGCCGCAGCGGCGGGGCCCGCAGCCGCACTGACGCATACGCGGCACACACACGCACGTACGCCATGTCTTGTCAATCCTGACTTGACGTTCCTTGCCATCTCTTTGTCGATACGACCACTTTCGGACCCTTCTCCGTAAATGACCGAACCGACCCGATCTTCACTTGATCGCTCGCGCGTCCGAATTGCCCGGATTGTTACTCACCAAATCGTGATCATTCTCTAAAGGAGCACGGGTTTGGTGCCGAAGACGACTGTGACCTTGAAAGCACGGTTCGTCCCGGCTTCATCCCCAGAGCCGGCCCCGTCCCGCACCCCCAGGAGGCCTGGTGTCCGTTCTCCTCGAGCAGCCCGCAAGCCTGGTCGCCTACCGCCCGAACAAGCCGACCGCCATGGTGGTCGTGGCCGATCCCCGGGTCCGTTCCACCGTCACCCGCCATCTCTGGGCGCTAGGAGTGCGCGACGTCATCGAGGCGTCGTCGATCGCGGAGGCCCGGCCCCGTATCGGCAACCCGCGTGACATCTGCGTCGCCGACGTCCACCTCCCCGACGGCTCCGGCCTCACCCTGCTGTCGGAGACCCGCGCCGCGGGCTGGCCCAACGGTCTGGCCCTGTCCGCCGCCGACGACATCGGCGCGGTCCGCAACGCCCTCGCGGGCGGAGTGAAGGGTTACGTCGTCACCGGTACGCGCACCAACGTCGGACTCCCCACCCGACCCGGCGCCGCCCCGATCGGCGCCGCCGCCGCACGCCTGCACCGCCGCCCCCCGGGTGCCCCGAGTCACCCGGGCGGCTACCGCGAACTGTCCGGACGCGAGGTGGAGGTGCTGCGCCTCGTCGCCGAGGGTCAGTCGAACAAGGCGATCGGCGTCTCCATGGGCCTGTCCGCGCTGACCGTCAAGAGCCACCTGGCCCGTATCGCCCGCAAGCTGGGCACCGGGGACCGCGCCGGAATGGTGGCGGTGGCCCTCAGGACCGGCATCATCCACTGACCCGCCCCGCAGCCCGCACCCCAACCCCCGCATCCCCCAACCGCGTCCGACACCCAGCCCTGCTCCCGTCCCCCCATCCCCCGTCCGGACATCCGCATCCCCCACCCAGCCCCTCACCCCGGTCCGCGTCCACACCGAGCCGCCGCCGACCCGAATCCGGGTCACCCATCACCCCCTGGACGCGCCCGCCCCGCGCAGCCCGCGAGCACGGGAAGCCCGCTCCGCCATGTGACGCACGTGACTGGTTTACGCCCCTCTCGCGCCCGTCGACGGAACGTTCCGTCGACGGGCGCCGTCCACGCACAGATACCCTTGACAGGTGACCGACGCCCAAGAGACCGCAGCAGACAGCTCACTGCGAACCACCGGAGGCGCCCCTCCGGACGATGTCGAAGCGGCGCCGATCCCCTTGCTGGAGCCGCGCGACGGCATTCCGCCCGTGATCGCCGACGATGCCTCGCTCGCCGAGGTGATCGCCGCTTTCGCCGCCGGCAGCGGCCCCGTCGCCGTCGACGCCGAACGTGCGTCCGGCTATCGATACGGCCAGCGCGCCTATCTGGTCCAGCTGCGCCGCGAGGGCGCGGGCACCGCGCTGATCGACCCTGTGGCCTGCCCCGACCTGTCGGGCCTCGGCGAGGCGCTCTCCGGAGTGGAGTGGGTGCTGCACGCCGCCACCCAGGACCTGCCCTGTCTGCGGGCGATAGGCATGCTGCCCACGCTCCTGTTCGACACCGAGCTGGCGGGGCGCCTCGCCGGATACCCCCGGGTGGGCCTCGGCGCGATGGTGGAGAGCGTCCTGGGCTTCGTACTGGAGAAGGGGCACTCGGCCGTCGACTGGTCGACCCGGCCGCTGCCCGAACCGTGGCTGCGCTACGCCGCCCTCGACGTCGAGCTGCTCGTCGACCTGCGGGACGCCCTGGAGAAGGACCTGGACCGGCAGGGCAAGCTCGACTGGGCCCGGCAGGAGTTCGAGGCGATCGCCTCCGCGCCGCCTGCCGAGCCGCGCAAGGACCCCTGGCGCCGTACGTCCGGGATGCACAAGGTGCGCCGCCGCCGGCAGATGGCCGCCGTCCGTGAGCTGTGGCAGACCCGCGACCGGATCGCGCAGCGCCGGGACGTCTCGCCGGGCAAGGTGCTCGGGGATGCCGCGATCGTCGAGGCCGCGCTGACCCTGCCGCCGAACGTGCACGCCCTGGCATCACTGAACGGCTTCGGTCACCGCATGGGCCGACGCCAGCTGGAGCAGTGGCAGGCCGCGATCGACCGGGCCAGGGCCCTGTCCGAGGCCGAGCTGCCGCAGCCCGGCCAGCCGGTGGCCGGTCCCCCGCCGCCGCGCGCGTGGGCCGACAAGGACCCGGCGGCCGCGGCCCGGCTGTCCGCCGCGCGTGCCGCGGTCTCCGGGCTCGCGGAACGGCTCACGATGCCGCAGGAGAATCTGATCTCCCCGGACATCGTGCGGCGCCTGTGCTGGGAGCCGCCGAAGTCGCCCGACGCCGCATCGGTCGCGGCCGCGCTCTCCGGATACGGCGCCCGGCCCTGGCAGGTCGAGCAGGTCACACCGGTACTGGTGGGAGCCCTGTCCACCAGCGGCTGACATCCGACGCGCGGGCGCGGCCACGAGCCGCCCCGCCACTGCACGACCCCGTCCGAACGGCACGGATCGCCCCGCGGGACGGCCACAGGCACCGGCCGTATGTGACGGACGGCCGGATGCGTGTCCCGCTGCCGTACGGGCACAGGCGCCACACCGGACAGGCCGGATCACAGCCCTCACCGGACCGCCACAGCGACGCCCTCTGCCTGACGGCCACGGGCGCGCCGGGCTGCGCCGAAGTCTGCTCCGGCGGGGGCCGGGACCACGCAAAGGTCAACCGACGGCGCCCAGCCCACGCAAAGGTCAACCGACATCCAGCGCGCAGCACCCCTCGGCCCCGGCGGCCCATCCGCGCCTCGCACCCCCGCTCGAAGCGGAACAGTCCCATCGAAATTGCGCCAACCGGCCCGCACACGACCCCTGCCGACGGTGTGACCTTCACCGCTTGGCCCGGCGGGGGTGGGCAGCTTGGTTACCCACAAGTAGCATGGGGCTGAGCGCGCGCTCAGTGCGTCGCAGCAGTGCCATCCCGCACCTGGAGGAGAGCCATCGTGCCTCGTACCGTCAGGGACGTCGTCTTCGTCGACGGCGTCCGTACCCCGTTCGGCAAGGCGGGCCCGAAGGGCATCTACCACGAGACCCGCGCCGACGACCTCGTCGTGAAGGCGATCCGGGAGCTGCTGCGCCGCAACCCGGGTCTCGACCCGAAGAAGATCGACGAGGTCGCCATCGCCGCGACCACACAGATCGGCGACCAGGGCCTGACCATCGGCCGTACCGCGGGCATCCTCGCGGGCCTGCCGACCTCGGTGCCCGGCTACTCCATCGACCGTATGTGCGCGGGCGCGCTGACGGCCGTGACGACCACGGCGGGCTCCATCGCGTTCGGCGCCTACGACGCCGTCATCGCCGGTGGTGTCGAGCACATGGGCCGCCACCCGATGGGCGAGGGCGTCGACCCGAACCCGCGGTTCGTGAGCGAGAAGCTGGTCGACGAGTCCGCCCTGTTCATGGGCATGACTGCGGAGAACCTGCACGACCGCTACCCGCACATCACCAAGCTGCGTGCCGACGAGTACGCGGTGCGCTCGCAGGAGAAGGCCGCCAAGGCGTACGCCAACGGCAAGATCCAGCAGGACCTGGTGCCGATCTCGGTCCGCCGCACCAGCCCCGAGGCCGGCGAGACGGGCTGGGGCCTGGTCACCGCCGACGAGCCGATGCGCCCGGGCACCACCCTGGAGAACCTGGCGAACCTCAAGACGCCGTTCCGCGTCCACGGCCGGGTCACCGCGGGCAACGCGGCCGGTCTCAACGACGGCGCCACCGCCTCGATCATCGCCTCCGAGGACTTCGCGCGCGAGAACGGCCTGCCCGTCAAGATGCGCCTGGTCTCGTACGCCTTCGCGGGCGTCGAGCCGGAGGTCATGGGCTACGGCCCGATCCCGGCGACGGAGAAGGCCCTCGCCAAGGCGGGCCTGTCCATCTCCGACATCGGCCTGTTCGAGATCAACGAGGCCTTCGCGGTGCAGGTCCTGGCCCTGCTGGACCACTACGGCATCGCGGACGACGACGAGCGCGTCAACCAGTACGGCGGCGCCATCGCCTTCGGTCACCCGCTCGCCTCCTCCGGCGTCCGTCTGATGACGCAGCTGGCCCGCCAGTTCGAGGAGCAGCCGCAGGTCCGCTACGGCCTGACCACCATGTGCGTCGGCTTCGGCATGGGCGCGACCGTCATCTGGGAGAACCCGCACTTCGAGGGGGACAAGTGAGCACCACCGCTGAGCTGCTGAAGGGTGCGGCCGAGCTGTTCCCGGGCGAGGTCGTCACGCAGGCGCACGTACGCCACTTCGACCTGCCGCTGAACGCCGGGCGCTTCGCCCTGATCACCCTCGACAACGGCCTGGACCACACCAAGCCGACCACCTTCGGCCCGCAGTCGCTCGCGAACCTCAACACCGCGATCGACCAGGTCGAGAAGGAGGCCGCGGACGGCGACATCGTCGGCGTCGGCATCACCGGCAAGCCGTTCATCTTCGCGGTCGGCGCCGACCTCAAGGGCGTCGAGCTGCTGAAGCGGCACGAGGACGCGCTGGCCATCGGCAAGGGCGGCCACGAGGTCTTCAAGCGCCTGTCGAAGCTGGCCGTACCGACGTTCGCCTACTACAACGGCGCGGCGATGGGCGGCGGCGTCGAGGTCGGCCTGCACTGCACCTACCGCACGGTGTCCGCGGCCCTCCCGGCGTTCTCCCTCCCCGAGGTGTTCCTCGGCCTGGTCCCGGGCTGGGGCGGCTGCACCTTGCTGCCGAACCTGATCGGCGCCGACAAGGCAGTCTCGGTCATCATCGAGAACTCGCTCAACCAGAACAAGCAGCTCAAGGGCAAGCAGGTCTACGAGCTGGGCATCGCCGACGCCCTCTTCGAGGGCGCCGACTTCCTGGAGCAGTCGCTCATCTGGACGGCGTCCGTCCTCAAGGGCGACATCGTCGTCGAGCGTCCCGTGATCGACCGCGGTGAGGCCTGGGACCAGGCCGTCGCCAAGGGCCGCTTCATCGCCGACGGCAAGGTGCACGGCGCGGCCCCGGCCGCCTACCGCGCGCTCGACATCATCGCCGCCGCCAAGAACGGTGACCTTCAGCAGGGTTACGACGCCGAGGACCAGGCCCTCGCGGACCTGATCATGGGCGGCGAACTGCGCGCCGGCATCTACGCGTTCAACCTGGTGCAGAAGCGCGGCAAGCGTCCCGCGGGTGCGCCCGACAAGAACCTGGCGCGCCCTGTCACCAAGGTGGGCGTGGTCGGCGCGGGCCTGATGGCCTCGCAGCTCGCCCTGCTCTTCCTGCGCCGCCTCGAGGTCCCGGTCGTCCTCACGGACATCGACCAGGAGCGCGTCGACAAGGGTGTGGGCTATGTCCACGCCGAGATCGACAAGCTGCTCGCCAAGGGCCGCGTCAACCAGGACAAGGCCAACCGCCTCAAGGGGCTGGTGTCCGGTGTCCTGGACAAGGCGGCGGGCTTCGCGGACGCGGACTTCGTCATCGAGGCCGTGTTCGAGGAGATGTCGGTCAAGCAGAAGGTGTTCGCGGAGGTCGAGGCGGTCGCGCCCGCGCACGCGGTCCTCGCGACCAACACCTCCTCGCTGTCCGTGACGGAGATGGCGTCGAAGCTGAAGCACCCGGAGCGGGTCGTCGGCTTCCACTTCTTCAACCCGGTCGCGGTGCTGCCGCTGCTGGAGATCGTCCGCGGCGAGAAGACCGACGACGCGTCGCTCGCCACGGCGTTCGCCGTCGCCAAGAAGCTGAAGAAGACCGCGGTCCTGGTCAAGGACGCCCCGGCGTTCGTCGTCAACCGCATCCTCACCCGCTTCATGGGCGAGATCCAGAACGTCATCGACGAGGGCACCCCGGTCGAGGTCGCGGAGAAGGCGGTCGAGCCGCTCGGTCTCCCGATGTCCCCGCTGGTGCTGCTGGAGCTCGTCGGCCCGGCGATCGGCCTGCATGTCTCGGAGACCCTCAACAGGGCGTTCCCGGAGCGCTTCACGGTCTCCCCGAACCTCAAGGCGGTCGTCGAGGCGGGCAAGCGCGGCTTCTACGTCTACGACAGCGGCAAGCCGGAGCTGGACCCGGAGGTCGCCGCGCTGCTGAAGCAGGGCGACACGGTGCTGACCGAGGAGCAGGTCCGTGCCCGCGTGCTCGACGCGGTCGCGCAGGAGATCGGCCTGATGCTCGAGGAAGGCGTCGTGGCCGAGGCCCAGGACATCGACCTCTGCCTGATCACGGGCGCGGGCTGGCCCTTCCACCTGGGCGGCATCACGGCGTATCTGGACCGCGAGGGTGTCTCCGAGCGTGTGACCGGCAAGAAGTTCCTGGAGCCGGGCGTGGCGTCGGTTCCGGCGTAACCGCCACAGCCGAACCCGACGGCAACCGCGTACATGACAAGGGCCTCCGCACTCCGCGGAGGCCCTTCGTCGTACGGCCGCGGGCCCATGGACCAGGCGGCCCGGCACCCGCTCGGCCCGGGACCCGTCAGCCGGTCACCTGCCAGGGGCCGAACTCCGGTGAACCCGGGGCGGCCTGGCGGGAGACGGCCAGGCGGCCGTCCGCTCCGAGGACCGCGATCGTGGCGCGGCCCAGCGCGTCGAAGGCGGCCGCGGGGGCGTGCGCGATCGTGCCGCCCAGCGCGGTCGTGGGCAGCTCCCGCCAGGACTCGTCACCCGGCAGGAAACGGTAGGCGACCCCGCCCAGGTCTCCGCGCGCGACGACGAGCGTGCCCGTCTCGGGCGACGGTCCCGCGGCGAGGGCGATCGCGCCGAAGCCGCCGCGCCCCCCGATCGACGCCGCCGGCTGGGCCCACCGGCCCGCCGGGGCGTCCTCCTGCGCCATCAGCAGGCGGCCCGATCCGGGCTGGCGGTAGACCGTCATGACCTGTCCGCCCGGCTGGACGACGGCCGCGGCGGGACCGGCCGGCACGGTGAGCCGGAAGCGGGGCGCCCTGCTGAGCGGGGCGTCGAGGGAGCTCTGCGACCAGTGGAAGACGCCGTCCCGGCTGGCGGCGAAAACCTCCACCTGTCCGTTCGGCGCGGTCAGCGCGGCAAAGCCCTCCTGGAGTTCATGCCCGCGCAGATCGGTCCACTCGCCCCAGGAGCCGTCCGCCTCCTGGACCCGGCTGTGCAGCCCCTGGCCCGCGTTGCGCACGAAGAGGTGAAGCCGCCCCCTGCCGTCCCTGGTGACGACGGGTGCGCCGAGGTGGCGGTCGCGCTGCGGGTCGCCGGCGGAGGGGTTGCCCAGGGTGATCCAGCCGGGGAACACCCCGTCCGGTTCGGACTGTTCGAGCAGCACGATCTCCCTGGCGTGGCTGCCGTCCGCGGCGAGATGGGACAGGCGCGCGGCGAAGACCTGCCAGCGGCCGTCCGGGGTGAGGCTCACCGAGAGGCCCGGCGCGAGCGGGCCGCCCCCGAGGAAGAAGGGGCCGCGCCACTGGTCGGCGCCGGGCTGGACCTCCAGCCACACCGCGGCCTGCTGGTTGACCACGGCGAAGGCCGCCAGCCGGCCCCGCCGGTCGGTGACGAGCCAGTTCGCCCCGGTCGGATGGCGTGGTGCGGTGCTCTGCACCCAGCCGGTGCGCCGGGAGTTCAGACCGACCGCGTAGTCGCCGCTGCCGGCGGGATCCCCGCAGTCGTACCCGTCCGCGGCGCCGTAGACGTTGAGGAAGTACTCCTTCAGTGAGACGGCCTGCGGGCTCAGGTTGTGCGGCCAGCGCTCGTTGTAGTAGCCGCGGTACGCCTCCACGGTGAACGTGCGGTTCTCGGCCGGGCCCTGGTAGCGGTCGAGGGCGAGCCAGGAGAACAGGGCGGCCGCGGTGTGGTCGCAGTGGTCCGCCAGATCGCCGTGGTCGTGCCGCTGCGGGAACTTCTCGTCGTGGACCAGCCGGTCGGGGTCCGGGTCCATGGTGCGCACCAGCGTCGGCCGGACGATGCCCAGGATCTGGGCCAGCGTGTCCACCAGACCGGCCCGTGTGTACGCGTACGTCTCGGGCACGAGGCCGCCGTGGAGCACCAGCGTCGGGACCTGTTCGGTCTCCTCGTGCCAGAGTGCGTGCAGGCTGCGCGGCGGGCCCTCCGGGGTTCCGTGCTGGCGGATGTTGAGGAAGATCAGGGTCACCCAGGGCGCGTCGGCGAGGCTGTACACCTCGGCGAGGGCCCCGCCCGTCGTGGGCAGGGTGGCCGGTGTCCAGGCGGCCGTGCGGTCGCCGGAGACCATGGCGGCGTACGCGGCCTTGATGCCGTTCTGCCGTGCCTTGCCGTACGCCGCGCGGTCCTCGGCCACCGGTTCCAGCTGCCACGGCCGGGGGTTGCGCCCGCTCGCGTCACCGCTGGTGAGGTACACCGTGGTGGTGGGGGTCCCGGCCTTGAGGCCCTGGAAGGTCGCGGGGTTCATGAAGTACAGGTCGTCGTCCGGATGGGCCACGATCTGCAGTACGGATGCGGGGCTGTTCACGTGGTTGCTCCTCCTGACGGCGCGGACGGCGGGGATGACGGGGACTGCGGGGTCACAGCGGCCATCCCGGCAGATAGCCCGCGTGGGCGCGCTGGTTGCGCGGTGACCCGGTCTCGAACTGACTCGGCACCGGGAAGTAGCTCGGGAGGAACGCGGCGAGGATCGCGTCCTGTTCGTCCTCCGGGACGTCACCGTCGTGGTAGTCGTTGAGGCAGAACACGTCATGCGGGCGCACGGTGAGGATCCGGTTCAGCCGGGCGGCGTGCTCGCTCAGGCCGACGTTGACGAATCCGCACGAGATGCTGCCGGGCACGCTGCGCAGGGTGTGGAAGCCGAAGTAGTGGTGCAGCGACGAGGCGATGGAGATGTCGCTGTGGCTGCGCAGCCTGCTGGCCGCGGTGGCCGTGACCGCGTGCTGGTAGCGGTGTTCGATGTCCGCGAGGACGCTGCGCCGCAGCGGGTGCGGCGCGTGCAGGAAGGAGTGCACCAGCGTCTGCCCGAAGTCCCGCTCGATCAGGGCGCGGTTGTTCTTCGCGGCACTGATGTTGAACTCGTCCTCGGTCGACACCGGCGCCATCGGCACGGCCGTCGGCGACATGAAGTGCTTGGCCTGGCCGTTGGCGAGGAAGAACATGTCGGGTCGCACGGTCCGGCCGAGGAACACGTCGTCGTTGAAGTAGAGGAAGTGCTCGGCCAGGCCCTCGATCCGGTGCAGCCGGCTCTCGATGGCGTGCGAGTTGTAGGTGGGCAGCGCGCCTTGGTCGCCGAAGATCTCGGTGTGGTCCACGACCCGCACGCGCGGATGGCCGAGGTCGAGCCAGTGCGGGACCTGCCGGTCGGTGACGATGTAGATGTGGCGGATCCACGGGGCGTACATGTCGATGGACCGCAGGGAGTAGCGCAGTTCGTCGCGGTCCCGGAAGCGGGCCGCGCTGGTGGCGGCGTCCTCGGTGTCCAGGCCCATGGCCGCCAGGACCGCGTTCTTGCGTTCCAGCCACGCCAGGTCGGCGCCGTTGACCCAGGTGTAGACGGCGTCGACGGGGAAGGTGATGTCCCCGTGCAGCGCCCGCCCGAAGGCGTCGATCGTCGGGTAGGGGCGACCGCCCAGGGTGAGGGTGCTGCGGTACATGGCGCCGGCCGGCACCCGGTCGCCGATCAGCGTGCGCGCGGGGGCCTTGAGCTCGCTCTCGTCCTCCGGGTCGGTGTCCCAGAAGGTGATGGTGCAGCCGTACACGGCACCGAGGCGCAGCAGTCGCGACCGCGAGACCACGTTCTCGTACAGCCGGACCCCTGAGGACGGGGTGTCGGCGTACGGTGCCGCCAGTCCGGCGAGCACGGTCGCCACTGTACTCTGCCCCTCGTTGAGCACCGCGGCGTAGACGGCCTCCTCGGCGTACCGGTCGGCGAGGGCCTTGAAGACCGCCTCCTTGTGCACCGCGTGGACGGCGACCGTGTGCCGCACGAGGTGGTCCCGCACGACGAGGTAGGGGATGTCCGCGCCTTCGAGCGCGTTGGCGGCCAGGGCCAGGTTCTGCTGGACGACCTCCCACGGCGACTCCCACTCCAGGAGCCGGCACAGCTGGCCGCCGTCGTTCACCAGTCGGCGGTTCCGCTTGAGCAGCCGCTCCTCCAGCGCGCGCTGGTCGGAGGTGCGCACGGCGGTGGAGGGGGCGGGTGACGCGGCGGGCACGCTGCCGTCGGGGCCGCTGTAGAACGCGTGAACGGCCTGCCGCTCGGCCTTGGCCACGGCACGGCGGCCGCTGTCCCGCTCGGCGGCGAGTTCGTGGAAGATGCGCTCCCAGTGGGCGGAGACGACGGTGGGCGAGAAGCGGTTGACGGATGCCAGGGCCGCGGTGCCCATCCGCTGCCGCAACTCGGTGTCCTCGATCAGCAGGAGCAGGGCGGAGGCCAGGGCGTCGGTGTCGCCGGGTGGTACGAGGATCCCGGTCTGCCCGTCGATGACCACTTCGCGCGGGCCGTTCGGCGAGTCGTAGGAGACCACGGGGACGCCGGCGGCATGGGCTTCGGCGAGCACCAGGCCGAAGGCCTCGTTGCGGGAGGTCAGCGTGGCGATGCTGGCCTTGGCCCACTCCTCGGCGAGGTGACGGGAGTTGCCGTTGAGCTGGACGCAGTCGTGCAGCCCGAGCATGTCGATCTGCCGGCGCAGGGCGCCGCTGAGCGGTCCGTCGCCGAAGATCCGCAGCTGCCAGTCGGGGTGGTGCCGGGCCACGGTCGCCCAGGCGGTGACCGCATGGTCGATCTGCTTCTCCGCCACGAGGCGGCCCGCGATCACCACGGTCCGGGTCCGCAGGGTGGAGCGGGGACGGAAACCGCTGGGCAGCGCGTTCGGCACCACTTCCAGGCGGGGGGCAGCGGCACCGAGGGTCTCCGCGAACCATTCCCGGGTGCGTTCGCTGAGCACGGCGAGCGCGTCCAGCCGGGAGGCGTAACGGCGCAGCGGCTCGCCGCTGGTGCCGCGCAGTTCCGAGACCCGGTGTTCCTGGTGGACGGTGATCACACGGGCCGGCGCCAGCTGGACGGCGAGTGCCATCAGGGCGGGGGTCGTCGTGACGAGGACGTCGGTGTCCGTGTCCTGGAGGGCGAGTTCGAGTTCCAGGTCGGACAGCCGGTTGAAGGCCGACTCCCAGGACCGGTCGACGATCTGGCTGGGCTGCGCGGCGAGCCCTGTCCACACGGAGTCGTCGACCCGGGTCGGGCGCAGCGGGCGGGGGACGCGTCCGGTGAGGTCCACGAGGTAGTCCACACGGACCCGTTCGTCGGGGGTGAAGAACTGCGCCGGCTTGCTCTTGAAGACGCTGAGCACCCGCACGTCGTGCCGGGCGGCGAGTTCCGACGCCTGGTTGAACACCGCTCGTTCGGTTCCGCCCACGGCGTCGGCCGTGGTCAGCAAGAAAGTGATCTTCATCGGTCGGTTCAGCCTGCCTCGGGCATGCGCGTGCAGGTGACCCGGAGATTTCCTGCGGGGGTGTAGCGCGGTTGGACGATCATGGGCGGGTGGCCCTGCGGGGTGATGGCCAGGCTGCGCATGGCGAAGACGCGCAGCGGGTTGCGTACGTCGTGCAGCCGACGCCCGAGGCGCAGGGACCGGCCGGTGGAGTCGCGGAGCACGACGTCCCAGTGCTCGGGCCGGCCCCCGCGGGGGGTCATCTGGCTCAGGGGGACGGCGACGCGGAAGCGGTCCGGTCCGAGGGTCTCGACGGCCTGGTCGATCCTGCGTCCGGCGGCGACGAACTCCGCCCGCGGTCCGTCCACGGACGTCCCCAGCACCCGCACGTCCACGGTGACGCCCGCATGGGTCAGATGCACCTTGGTCACCTCCACGGCGGCGCGGGCGGCCGTACTGACCACCCGGGCGCTGCCGCGGACGGAGCGTCCGAGACGGTGGCGTTCCCCGGTCACCGGGGATGCCTCCATGGGCTTGGTCGGTCCCTCGTAGGGAACCGGAGGCTCCAGCAGGAGCAGGGACAGCGTGCGTGATCTGCGTCCCGAGTACAGCCGCAGCCGCAGCCGCCACCGTCCGGTGCCGACGGGTGCGCCGCCGAGTTCCGCGCCCAGCAGGACCGCGGCGTCGACCAGGGCCTCGCCGGCCGGGCCCTCGTACACCCGCGCCTCGCAGGGGTGGCGGCGGCGGCCGCGGCGCAGGACGATCTCCACCCGGTCCGGCAGGCCGGCGGTGGGCGGCAACTGGGCGTGCAGGTTCACGGTCTGGCCGTCGAGGATGGCGGCGTAGTGCAGGAGTGCGGCGCGCTTTCGGCGCAGGGGGACGAACAGGCGCAGCATGAGCCGGGTACGCAGGGCGGCGACACGGGCGCGCAGCCGGCGGCGCGGGCCGCCCGCCCCGCCACCTGCCGTGGCGGGGCCGTTGGGTCGGGGGGTCATGAGCCGGCGCGTCCCAGCTCGGCGACGCGCGCCGGCCGACGGGGCGCCACGATGCCGGAGGCGGTCTCGTAGGGGCTCGGCACCGGGAAGTAGGCGTCCAGGAAGTTCTCCACCATGCGGCTCTGAGCCTCGGCGTCGGCGGCGGTGACCGTGTCGTTCATGCAGAAGGTGTCGAAGTTGCGTCGGGCCAGGAGGCTGTTGAGCCGGCGCGGCGCCAGTTCGTCGGCGAGGTCGACGTAGACGTAGCGGATGTCCCCGACCGTGGCCCGGGCCGACTGGTAGGCGTAGTAGTGGTGCAGCGAGGAGGCGATGGGAACGTCGCCCGGCGACCGGAAGCGGGAGTGCTGGGTGACCCGGTGCGCCTTGGCGTAGACCTGCTCGATCTCCGCGAGCACACTGCGCCGCAGGGCGTGCGGGGTGTGCTTCATCTTCTGGGAGATGACGGTGCCGAACTGCTGGGCGATGAGTCCGCGGCTGTTCTTGCCGGCCGCGTTCACGGGCAGGTCCTCGGTGCTGGCACGGCCGGACGGGATCAGGGCCTTGGACTGGAAGAACTTGGTCAGGCCATTGGGGTGGAAGAACCGTCCGGGCTGCACGGGCCGGCCGAAGAACACGTCGTCGTTCAGGTAGAGGAAGTGCTCCGCGAGTTCCGGGATGTGGTGCAGCTGGCTCTCGATCGCATGGGAGTTGAAGGTGGGCAGCGCGTCCGGGTCGGAGAAGATCTCCCGGTGGTCCACCACCCGGATCCCGGGGAAGTCGGCGTTCAGCCAGGCCGGCACCTGACCGGCGGTGACGAGGAAGACGTTGCGCACCCAGGGGGCGTACTGGTGCAGGGAGCGCAGCGAGTACCGCAGTTCGTCGCGGCTGGTGTAACGGGAGTCGTTGGCGGCCTGCTCGTGCAGGGCGTTCCCCGGGGCGCCGGTGAGCCGGCCGCGGGCCGCGTCCCGGCTCGCCCGCCACACGGGGTCGGAGTCGTCCACCCAGGTGTAGACCACGTCGATCGGGAAGAGGTGGTCGTCGGGCAGTGCGGCGACGAACTCGGGCAGGGTGCGGGCGTGGCCGGTGGTGTATACGGCGGGCACAGGGCTGAATCGTTTCTGCTCGGCCCAGCAGCGACCCGCGTCCACTGGCACCTCGGTCACCACGCGATTGGGCCGCGGCGCAACCAGCTGACCGTCCTGCTCCGCCCAGAACTCGATGTCACAGCCGGACTCACGGCCGAAGACCAGGTTTCCGGTGGGGTCGCAGACGTTCCACGCCACGCGCAGCACCCGCTGTCCGCGCAGCGCGCGCCAGCTCGCGGCGGAGGCACCGGGACGCATCTGCCCCGGGGAAACGGTGCCGACGTATCCCGGGCTCTCCTCGCACAGCAGCCGCAGCACATCCTCCACCTCGGCCCGCTGCCCGGCCGGAACGGCCACACAGGGGGTGGGCGACGCGGTACCGCGCACGCAGAAGTAGTCGATCCCGGCCTCGTCCAGGACGGAGACCACGATGTGGAGGTTGCGTGCCCGGGCGGCCCAGGCGGTCGCCCCGGGCACCTCCATGGCACGGATGTGCTTCCCGGCCACCCGCACGATCCGTATCCGGCCCGCGGAGGTGTGCTTGCCGCCCTTGCGGCTCCCGCTCAGCGCACGGACCACGACGGCGGAACGCACGGCGTCGGCCGAGGCCAGGGAGCGCTTCACCGAGGTGCGCAGCGGAACCGGCACCCGTCGTACGATCCTGCGCCGAGCCCCCACCGGCACCAAAGACCGATATGTCGACACCAGGGCGCTGGCCTCCGGATTGTTGAGGCTCACCTGACTTCCGCACCATCCACTTCGAAACCGGGGCACACCGCCCGGCTGTCCGTCGGCGTCACCGCCGCCCCCCACCCTTGTCACGCGTACGTCGGCCCACCGCCCCCCGGCAGTGACTCCGTCTCGCCTCCCCTGCCGGCGACCGCACCCCCTAGTGCGGTGACCGGGACGGCCACGGCGTCTTCCCCTTGGCCTGCGGGACACCTGTTGCTTACCGAAGCCTTACTGACTACGAAGAATGTTTACACCTCCTCCTCAAACTGTCCAGAAGGAATCGGTTGCCGGCCGAGCCTCTGTCATGAATCCCACATCCGGGGAGACTTCGGGTCAGGCATGCACCCAGTCCTCGAACGCGAGCCCGGACCCGGATGCCTGCCGGGCCACACAGAGGGTGCCGTCCGGATCGAGGGCGGCCAGCACGACACGGCCGTAGGCGTCCAGCGCCAGGGCGGGGGCGCCCAGGCATGAGCGGCCCGCGTCCGTCCACCACAGCCCCGACGACTCGGCCTCCGTGCCGCAGACTCCGACCAGGATGCCGCCGTCCGCGCCCCGGTGGGCGAGCACCGTGCAGTCGTACCCGTCGAGGAGGGTGCGCAGCACCGCGTTGGCCCCGTCGCCGGGGGCGCCGCCCAGGGGCGCCGGCCAGCCGCCGGACCGGTGACAGAGGAGTCCGGATCCGGCCGGGTCGGTCCAGAAGCGGGTCAGCCGGCCCGGGGCGGTCTCCAGCACGGCGACGGAACCGGGCAGCGGGCCCGGCCGTACGTCATGGGACCGCTGGGGCGTACCGCCGGATTCCGGCTGAACCCAGTGCAGTGCCGCGCCTCCGGCCGGGGCGAACACCTCGACCCGGCCGCTCGACGTGGCCGTCGCGACAAGTCCGTCCCGGACATCGGCGCCCCGCAGATCGGCCCAGGGCTCCCAGCGGCCGCCGTTGCCCTCACGGCGCATCATGAGCCCGCCCCCCGCGTTCCGTACGAAGACGTGGACGGTACCCGCGGTGTCCACGGCGGCCGTCGGCACGCCGAAGCGCCGGGCCCTGTCCGGCTCGCGGTGCGGATTGCCGAGGGAACGCCACTCCGTGACTGGACGTCCCGTCTGGTACTGGATCGCGTGCACGACGTCCACGTCCACCCGGCCGTCCGGGTGCCGCCGTTCACGTCGGCCCACGAAGTGGACATAGGTGTCCGCGCCCTGGACGACCGTGAGGTGCGTGAGGTCCGCGACCGGGAAGAAGGCCGGCCCGGACCAGCCGGGGCCGCCCGGCCGCGCCTCGGTCCAGCGCAGCAGTCCGCCCTCGCACGGGGCGTATGCGGTGAGCCTGCCGTCCTTGCCGCGCACCAGCCATGAGCCGGCAGCGGTGCCGGTGACGGCGGACGACGGCGTGCCGGCGACGGCCCCGGGCGTACGACGCCGCTGCGCGGCGCGCGCGGACCGGCCCCGCATGACCATGACGGACTCCTTGCAGAACGCGCCCGGCCTCGGCCCGGGTACCCGGAATTCACGTGGAATTCTCACATCATATGCATAGGGCATACACTCCCCCGGCCAGGACCGGAGGACACCGGGGTACCGCACCGCTTCTCGCGGACAGGCGCCAAGGGACATGACGGCCCATCAGCACGACTCATGTGATTCAGATCACCGTCGTACAACGCCCGGGGCGGCTCGCCGGTCTGTCCGATCACCCGAGCACTCCTTGCCCGGCAGAGATGAAGACGAGGACAGCGACCCGATGACGACCCCAGCCGTCGAGAGCCCGCGCGGTACACGCCGCGCCCCGAAGGCCGCCAAGCCCCGCCGCCGCAGGGGCCGGTGGATCCTGCTCTCGCTGGCGCTGCTCGTCGTCGCCGCGGGCGGTACCGGCTACTGGCTCTACAGCGACCTCGACGGCAACATCAAGGGCGTCGACATCGACAAGGCGCTCGGTGACAACCGACCCGAGAAACTACCCACTTCGGGACAGAACATCCTCGTTCTGGGATCCGACTCACGTGCCGGTGCCAATGCCTCGCTCCACACCGGCAAGGTCTCCGGCGCGCGCTCCGACACCGCTCTGGTGATGCACATACCCGACGGCCGTACGAAGGCCGTCGCCGTCAGCATCCCCCGCGACACCCTGGTCACCCGCCCCACGTGCACGAAGCCGGACGGAACCGAGGTGGCCTCGGCGAAGCGGGTGATGTTCAACTCCATCTACTCCCAGGTGGGTCCGGCCTGTGTGGTCAAGACCGTGGAGCAGATGTCCGGAGTACGCATGGACCACTACGTCGAGATCGACTTCGCCGGGTTCAAGGGGCTGGTGGACGCGATCGGCGGGGTCACCGTCACCGTCGACCGGAACATCCACGACAAGTCCAGCGGTCTGGACCTGACCGCCGGCACGCACCGGCTGGACGGCACACAGTCACTGGAGTTCGTCCGGACCCGGCACGGCATCGGGGACGGCAGCGACCTGGGCCGTATCGGGCTCCAGCAGCAGTTCATGCTGGCGCTGTTGAGCGAGATCAAGAAGCAGGACCTGCTGGGCAGCCCGGCCAAGGCCTACAAGATCGCCGACAGTCTGACGGCGGCGCTCACCACCGACTCGGGGCTCGCCTCCCTCACCAAGCTGGCGGAGTTCGGCCGCAGCGTGAACGGCGTGGATCCGTCCACCATGGAGACGATCATGCTTCCGGTGGCGTACGACAAGGTCGACCCCAACCGGGTCGTCGCCGCCGAACCGCAGTCGAGCACCCTGTGGAAGGCGCTCCGCACCGACTCCGACATCCCCGCGTCGGCGAAGAAGTCCCCGGCGACCGGAGGCTCCTGACGCGTCGTCAGGCAGTCATGTCCCTGTCCGTCCGCATGGCTGCCGGCGGCGCCTGACGGCGGCAACCGGCAGCCGTCACACCGACTGCCAGGCATCCAACGCCGGCCCCGACTCGTCCTTCTGACGGGCCAGGCGGAGTTCGCCGTCCGGCGCCAGGGTCGCGGAAGCCACCCGCCCCTCGGCGTCCTCGGCCAGCGCGACCCGTGTGCCGACCGGCAGCTGCGGGCCCGACTCGCTCCACCACAGGCCCGCCGACTCCTGTTCGGTCGGGCAGGCCGCGAAGACGGCATGGCCGGAGGCCGAACGCTGGGCGAGGAGCGTGCAGTCGTAGCCGTCGATGGCGCAGCGAAGGGCCGCCACCCGGCCCGGCCCGGCGGCGAGGAGCAGCGGGACGGGGTCGCTCCCCGGGCGCCAGGCGTGCAGCATGCCCTCCAGGTCCGTGAAGAACAGCGTGGTGTGCTCCTTGGAGGTGGGCAGGGCGGTCAGCGTCCCGGGCCGGACGCTCACCTCCAGCGCCTCGTCGGGCACGAGGGTCGCGCCGGGCTCCTCCTGGCGCCAGCGCAGGATGCCGTCCGGCGTGGTGGCGTACAGCTCCACACGCCCCGACCCTCCGGTCACGGCGGAGAGTTCCTCGTGCGCGCCCGCGCCTCCGATGTCGCGCCAGGGGCCCCAGCCGCCGCGCTCCTTCTGGCCGAGCATGCTGACACCGCCGCCCTTGTTGTGCGCGAAGACATGGGCGCGGCCCTCGGCGTCCACGGCCACCGCGGGCAGACCGGTCCGGTCGCCCTTCCGGTCCGGGTGGCCGATGGGAACCCAGTCGAGCGCGGCCAGGTGAGGACGGAAGTGGGTGGAGTGGACGAGCCCCGACTCACCCGGGACCGTGGGACGCCATGCGACGAGGTGGGCGTAGCCGTCGGCGCCCTGGCCGAGGGCCAGTTGGTCGTGCAGGCGCTGCTCCCCGCCGACCCTGCGCGGGGGCTCCCAGGGAAGGCCCGGGTGTCGTTCGGCCCGGCACCACACCGCTTCGTCCCGCGGGGTATAGGTGCTCAGGCTGCCGTCCCGGCCGCGCAGCAGCCAGGAGCCGTTCAGTGTGGGGACCGTTGACACTCCCCCACTGTAATCGGGAGTCCGTCGAGCCGACGGCACGGCTTCGTGCGAAGCTGAGGGCATGAGCGCCCCGCCCCTGGTGATCGTCGACGCCGCGAACGTCGTCGGATCCGTGCCCGACGGCTGGTGGCGGGACCGGCGCGGCGCGGCGGAGCGGCTGCGGGACCGGCTCGTGCGGTACGCCGAGACGGGGCTGCCCGGCCGGTCCGGTCCGGTGGAACTGGTGCTCGTGGTCGAAGGCGCCGCGCGCGGGGTGGACTCCGTTCCCGGGGTACGGGTGGACTCGGCGCCCGGCAGCGGTGACGACCGCATCGTCGAGCTGGTGGAGGAGGCCGGGGACCGCCCCGTCCTGGTCGTCACGGCGGACCGGGAGCTGCGCCGCCGGGTGGGGGAACACGGGGCGGCGGTGCTGGGACCGCGGGCGCTGCGTGATCAGGAACCCCCGGCGGACCGGGGCTGAGAAGCGGTCACAGAGGGCCGTTGTCCGGCTGCCCGGTCGCTCGCACGGTGGTGCGCTGCTCCTGGCCGACACGGCTGCGCGAGCGCCCGTAGAGGAAGTACACGAGGAAGCCGATGATCAGCCAGACGGCGAACCTCAGCCAGGTCTCGGCGGGCAGGTTCAGCATCAGCCACAGCGAGGCGCACACCGAGAGGACGGGCACCACCGGAACGAACGGGGTGCGGAAGGCGCGGTGCAGGTCGGGGCGGGTCCTGCGCAGGATGAGCACGCCGATCGCCACGACGATGAAGGCGAAGAGCGTACCGATGTTGACGAGTTCGGCGAGTTCGCTGAGGCTGGTGAAGCCCGCGACGACGGCGATGACCACGCCGAGCAGGACGGTCGGCCGGTGCGGGGTCTTGAAACGGGGGTGGACCCGGGAGAAGAAGCGGGGCAAGAGTCCGTCCCGGCTCATCGCGAAGAAGACCCGGCTCTGCCCGAGCAGCAGGATCAGGCAGACCGTCGTCAGGCCGATGGCGGCACCGAAGCTGATCACTCCCGCGAACCAGGGGTGTCCGATGGCCTTGAAGGCGTCGGCGAGCGGCGCGTCCACGGACAGGTCGGAGTAGTGCTGCATCCCGGTGACGACGATCGACACCGCCACGTACAGCGCGGTGCAGATCAGCAGGGATCCGAGGATGCCGCGCGGCACGTCGCGCTGCGGGTTGCGGGTCTCCTCGGCCGTCGTCGCCACGATGTCGAAGCCGATGAAGGCGAAGAAGACGACCGAGGCGGCGGTGAAGATGCCCAGCACGCCGAAGTCGGAGGGTGCCCAGCCGGCGATGAGCTGGATCAGCGGCGCCCTGAGGTCACTGCCCGCGGGTACGGCCTGCGGCTCCGGGACGAACGGCTTGTAGTTGGCGGTGTCGATGAAGAAGGCACCCCCGATGATCACGATGAGCACGACGACGACCTTGATGGCGACGACCAGCCGGGTCACCCGGGCCGAGAGCTTCATGCCGAGGACGAGGATGGCGGTCAGCGCCAGGACGAGCGCGGCGGCGAGGATGTCGAAGCCGAATCCGCTCACCCCCTCACGGCCGCTCAGTACCGCGGGCAGGTGCCAGCCCGCGTTGGCGAGCAGCGAGCGGATGTAACCGGACCAGCCGACGGCGACCACCGCCGTGCCCAGCGCGAACTCCAGGACCAGGTCCCAGCCGATGATCCAGGCCGGCAGCTCGCCGAGCGTGGCGTACGAGAATGTGTAGGCGGACCCCGCGACCGGGACCGTCGAGGCGAACTCCGCGTAGCAGAGCGCGGCGAGCGCGCAGACGACGCCGGCCAGGACGAAGGACAGCGAGACGGCCGGTCCCGCGTTCTGCTTGGCGACCTTTCCGGTCAGCACGAAGATGCCGGTGCCGATGATGACACCGACGCCGAACACGGTGAGGTCCAGCGCGGAGAGGGTCTTCTTGAGCGCGTGCTCCGGCTCCTCGGTGTCCTGGATCGACTGCTCGACGTTCTTCGTCCGGAAGAGGGTCCTGCTCACGGCGTACCTCCCACGCTTGTCGTCCCCGACATGATCGAGAGGGGGCGTAGTGCGTATGCCCCGGCAGGGGTGGGTTCACGCAAATGGGCCGGTCCCGCCACCGTAAAGGAGGGCAGGACCGGCCCGGGATGTCAGTGGGGTGGTGTCAGTCCCGTGCGGACTCCACCGAGTCCACGGCCCGCGGGGCGGCCGTACGGTCGGCGGGGGTCCCCCCGGTCGAGTGGGGCCGGGCGTGGGGCAGGCCGTCGAGCTTGGAGACGAGCCCGGTGACCTGGCGGGCGATGTCCGGGGCGGTCAGGCCGATCTCCGCCAGGACCTCCTTGCGGGAGGCATGGTCGAGGAAGCGCGACGGGATGCCGAAGTCGCGCAGCGGGAGGTCGACGCCCGCGTCGCGCAGGGCCTGCGCGACCGCCGAACCGACACCGCCGGCGCGCGAGTTGTCCTCGACGGTGACGACCACGCGGTGCCGCTCCGCCAGCGGGGCGAGCGCCTCGTCGACGGGCTTGACCCAGCGCGGGTCGACGACGGTGGTGGAGATGCCCTGCTTGTCGAGGAGGTCGGCGATCTCCAGGCACATCGGCGCGAGCGCGCCGACGGAGACCAGCAGCACGTCCGGAACGGGGGCGTCGGCCTTGCGCAGGACGTCCATGCCGCCGACCGTGCCGACCGCGGGGACGGCCGGGCCGACCACGCCCTTGGAGTAGCGCAGCACGGTCGGCGCGTCGTCGACGTCCACGGCCTCGCGCAGCTGGGCGCGCAGCTGTTCGGCGTCGCGCGGGGCGGCGATCCTGAGTCCGGGGACGACCTGGAGCATCGACATGTCCCACATGCCGTTGTGCGAGGCGCCGTCGTCGCCGGTGACGCCGGCCCGGTCGAGCACGAAGGTCACCCCGCACTTGTGCAGGGCGACGTCCATGAGGACCTGGTCGAAGGCGCGGTTGAGGAAGGTGGCGTACACCGCGAAGACCGGGTGCAGTCCGCCGGTGGCGAGGCCGGCCGCGGAGACCGCGCCGTGCTGCTCGGCGATACCGACGTCGTAGATCCGGTCCGGGAAGGCGTCCGCGAACTTCTTCAGGCCCACCGGCTGGAGCATGGCCGCGGTGATGGCGACGATGTCCTTGCGCTCGCGGCCGAGCCTGACCATCTCGTCGCCGAAGACGGAGGTCCAGCTGGCGGCGGACGCCTTGATGGGCAAACCGGTGTCGGGGTGGATCGGGCCGATGCCGTGGAAGCGGTCGGCCTCGTCCTGCTCGGCGGGCCTGTAGCCGCGGCCCTTCTCGGTGAGGCAGTGCACGATGACCGGGCCTCCGAACCGCTTGGCGCGGGCCAGCGCGGACTCCAGTGCCTCGATGTTGTGGCCGTCGATCGGGCCGACGTACTTCAGGCCCAGGTCCTCGAACATGCCCTGCGGGGCGATGAAGTCCTTCAGGCCCTTCTTGGCGCCGTGCAGGGTCTCGTAGAGGGGTTTGCCGACGACGGGGGTGCGCTCCAGCACCTCCCGGGTGCGGGCGAGGAACTTCTCGTAGCCGTCGGTGGTGCGCAGGGTGGCCAGGTGGTTGGCGAGGCCGCCGATGGTGGGGGCGTAGGAGCGCTCGTTGTCGTTGACGACGATGACCAGGGGGCGGTCCTTGGCGTCCGCGATGTTGTTGAGCGCCTCCCACGCCATGCCGCCGGTCAGCGCTCCGTCACCGATGACGGCGACGACATGGCTGTCCCGCTCCAGCAGCTCGTTGGCCTTGGCGAGGCCGTCGGCCCAGCCGAGGACCGTGGAGGCGTGCGAGTTCTCGATGATGTCGTGCTCGGACTCGGCGCGCGAGGGGTAGCCGGACAGGCCGCCCTTGCTGCGCAGCTTCGAGAAGTCCTGACGGCCGGTGAGCAGCTTGTGCACATAGGCCTGGTGGCCGGTGTCGAAGAGGACCTTGTCCCTGGGCGAGTCGAAGACACGGTGCAGGGCGATGGTGAGCTCGACCACACCGAGGTTGGGGCCCAGGTGGCCGCCGGTCTTGGAGACGGCGCCGACGAGGAAGGTCCGGATCTCCTCTGCCAGCTGGTCCAGCTCCTCCAGGCTGAGCCGGTCCAGATCGCGCGGTCCCCTGATGCGGGTCAGCAGCGGCACCCGTGCCTCCTTGCAGTAGAGCTGTGTCGAGCTTGCCGGGCCTGTCGAGTCTAATGTTCCGCCTGTTCGGATCACGGGCGGCCCTCACCTTCCGGGGCACAGGTTTCCGGCCGCCCCGGGCCGGGCCTGCCGCACGGGACGCGGGGGCCGGACAGGACTGTGCCCGGCACCGCCATTGGTGCCGGGCACAGGTCGAAGGGGACTGACGCGCCCCGCCGGTCGGGCCTACGCGCGGCCCGCCGTCTTCTGGGTCTTGCGGGTGATCGAGTCGATCACCACGGTGGTGAGCAGCACGCCGGCGGTGATCATGTACTTCACCGGCTCCGCGATGGACTCCAGCTGGAGGCCGTACTGGATCGAGACGATCACCAGCACACCGAGCAGGGCGTTCCAGGTGCGACCCCGGCCGCCGAAGAGGCTGGTGCCGCCGATGACGGCCGCCGCGATCGCGTTCATCAGCAGGTCACCGGCACCGGCGCTCTGGTTGGCGGAGGCGATCTTGGAGGCCAGGAACAGACCGCCGACCGCCGCGAAGAACCCGGAGATGGCGAAGACCGAGATCCGGACGGCCGTGACGTTGATACCGGCACGGCGGGAGGCCTCGACGCTGCCGCCGAGGGCGAACACCTTGCGGCCGTACGCGGTGCGGCGCAGCACGAAGTCCGTGAGCACCAGGAAGGCCAGGAAGATCACCGTGGCCAGCGGCAGGCCCTTGTACTGGTTGTACATGTAGGCCGCGGCGAAGGCGACCACGGCGAGCAGGCCGGTGCGCAGGGCCGTCTCGCTGAGCGGGCGGGACGGGACGCCCGCGGCCTCGCGACGGCGGTTGCCCAGGTACGAGGTGCCGAAGAACACGATGACCACGACAGCGGCCAGACCGTAGGCGGCCGCCACGTCGGAGAAGAAGTACGTGGTCAGCTGGCCGATGAGGCCGTCGCTGTCCAGGTTGATGGTGCCGTTGGCACCCAGCACCTGGAGCATGAAGCCCAGCCAGAAGAGCAGACCGGCCAGTGTCACGGCGAAGGCGGGAGCGCCGAGCACCGCGAAGAAGAAGCCGTGCGCCGCGCCGATGGCCGCGCCCGCGGCGACGGCGACGAGCACCGCCAGCCACTCGGGCCAGCCCTGGTTGACGGCGAACACGGCCGCGAGGGCGCTGGCCGCACCGCTGACCGAGCCGACCGACAGGTCGATCTCACCGAGCAGCAGGACGAAGACGATACCGACCGAGATCATGCCGGTGCCGACCATCGTGACGGTGATGTCGCTCAGGTTCTGCGCGGACAGGAAGGCCGAGTTGAGGCTCTGGAAGATGGCGCAGATGGCGATCAGGCCGACGATGACGGGCAGGGAGCCCAGCTCGCCGGCGCGCATCTTGCGCTTGAACTCGCCCAGGTAGCCCGTGAGGCCCTGCTCGCGTACGAGAAGGCGCGGGTCGACGGCGGTCACCGCGGCCGCGGCGGCCTCGGGGTTCTCGACGGCCGGCGCGTCCTGCGGCGTCTCGGAGGTCTTTTCGATGCTCACTTGGAAACCTCCCCGTTCGTGCGTGCCGCACGGCGGGTCACGGCATTGTCGGTGGCGCCGGTGATGGCGGAGATGATCTCCTCCTGCGAGGTGGTCTTCACCTCGAAGACGCCGTTGTTGCGGCCGAGGCGGAGTACCGCGACCTTGTCCGCCACGGCCTTCACGTCGGCCATGTTGTGGCTGATGAGAATCACCGCGTGGCCACGCTCGCGCAGCCGCTCGACCAGGTCGAGGACCTGGGCGGTCTGCTCGACGCCGAGCGCCGCGGTGGGCTCGTCGAGGATGACCAGCTTGGGCTCACCGAGCATCGAACGGGCGATGGCCACGGTCTGACGCTGACCGCCGGAGAGGGAGGCGATCGGGATACGGACGCTGGGGATCCGGATCGACAGGGTGGTCAGCAGCTCGCGGGCACGCCGCTCCATCTCGACCTCGTCGAGGATGCCGCGCTTCTTCAGCTCGCGGCCCAGGAAGAGGTTGCCGACGACGTCGATGTTGTCGCAGAGCGCGAGGTCCTGGTAGACGGTCGCGATGCCGAGGCTCTGGGCGTCGTTCGGCTTGCTGATCTGGACGGACTTGCCTTCCCACTCGATGGCGCCCTCATCGATGGGGTGCACGCCGGCGATCGTCTTGACCAGCGTGGACTTTCCGGCGCCGTTGTCGCCGACCAGGGCGACCACCTCACCGGCGTGGACCTCAAGCTCTACGTCGGTGAGCGCCTGAACGGCACCGAACCGCTTGGAGACCCCGCGCAACGCCAGCACGGGCGTAGCGGACACGTGAACCATCTCCTTCGCCGCCTGACCCGGCGGGAGGTTGTGCAGAAGTTTGGGGGAATGTTCCGTCCGGCGCCCCGCAACGAGCTTGCGGGGCTGGTGAACGCGAGGCGCCGGAGGAGTCTTTGTGCGCCAGTCCCCTACGGGAATTCAAGGACGAATTCCCGTGCGGGGAAAGGACTCGGGGTCGCTTACTTCAGACCGATCTTGTCGCAGCCGGCCTTGAACTGCGGGGTGCAGATCTCGGCGGGGGTGTAGATGCCGTCCTTGATGACCGTGTCCTTGATGTTGTCCTTGGTCAGCGCGACGACCGGGACGAGGGCGGACGGAACCTGCTTGGTGGTCGGGCTGTCGACCTTGTCCTTGGCGATCGCGTCGAGCGACTTGCCCTGGGCGAGGGCGACGGCCATCTGCGCGGCGACGTCCGCCTCCTGCGGGTAGGACTTGTACACGCTCATGTACTGCTCACCGGTGACGATGCGCTGCACACCCGCGAGCTCGGCGTCCTGGCCGGTGACCGGGATGTTGGAGATGCCCGCGGCCTTGAGGGCGGTGATGATACCGCCGGCCATGCCGTCGTTGGCGGAGTAGACGCCGATGATGTTCTTCTTGCCGAGCGCCGTGATCGCCGCCTCCATGTTGGCGTTGGCGTTGTCCGGCGACCATTCCTTGGTGTCGTACTCGCGGCCGACGTTGACCTTGCCGTTGAGGACGGAGTGGGCACCGGCCTTGAACTGGGCGGCGTTGGGGTCGGTCACCGCACCGTTCATCATGACGATCTTGCCCTTCTTGGCGTTGCCGCCAAGGGCCTTCAGAAGCGCCTCGCCCTGCGTCTTGCCGACCTGGGTGTTGTCGAACGAGGTGTAGGCCTTGATCGGGCCTTCGGCCAGGCGGTCGTACGCGACGACCGGGATGCCGGCGTCGTTGGCCTTCTTGACCGAGTTGGCGATGGCCTTGGAGTCGACGGCGTCGATGATCAGGACGTCGACCTTGTCCGTGATCATGGTGTCCACCTGCTGCGCCTGCAGGTTCGCGTCCTGCCGGGCGTTGTTGTACTCCAGCGTGGCCTTGTTGCCCGTCAGCTCCTTGATCTTCTTCTCGATCAGGGGCTTGTCGAACTTCTCGTACCGCGCGGTCTTGTTCTCCGGAAGGAGCAGACCCACCTTGATGGCGTCGCCCTTCTTGGCACCCGACGACGAGGCAGAGCCGCCACCCGACTCCTTGGCACTGCCACAGGCGGCCAGCGAGACGGCCATCGCACCCACGGCAACGGCAACGGCGGCACGACGCATACGCGTGTTCACTTCAGAAACCTCCCTGACGAGGCCGCGACGTTGCGGCCGAGGTGGCTGGAAGTCAACTCGGCCACACGTGCGACGTCAAGAAGTAAATCCTTAACGAGATGGCAACGGTGCCATCCGTTCTCTAAGTGAAGGCAGGAGCTATGGCCGTCAGCGTGCCGTCCAAAAGGGTTGAATCACCCATTTCGCTGAGCGCGAGGGCGAGCGCCCCGAGCACCTCGGCACGGCCTCCGAGCGCCCCCGGCAACACCGAGAGCTGACGTGCGGCACTGGGGATGGCGTACCGGCCGACCGACTCCCTGATGGGCCCCAGAACCAGCTCTCCGGCCTCGGCGAGATCACCACCCAGGACGACGCGGCTCGGGTTCAGCAGATTGCAGAGATTGGCGACTCCACTGCCGATGTGGCGACCGACGTCGGCGATCACCCGGCGGCAGCCCGGATCACCGTCCCGCGCCAGCCTGACCACGCCCTCCATGGTCAGATCGGTGCCGTGGCTGGGCTGGAGCAGCGGCAGTACGTAGCGCGCCGCCGTGAACGTCTCCAGGCAGCCCCGGTTTCCGCAGCGGCAGACGGGACCGGATTCATCGAGAGTAATATGCCCGATTTCTCCGGCTGTGCCACCGGGGCCGCGGTAGATCGACCCGGCGATCACCAGCCCGGCTCCGACACCGCTGGCGACCTTGATGTAGGCCAGGTCCTTGACCCCCCGGCCACTGCCCCAGACCAGTTCGCCGAGGGCGCCGAGGTTGGCGTCGTTGTCCACGTGCACCGGCACGCCGAGCCGCCCCCGCAGCTCCTCGGCGGGCTTGGTGCCGGTCCACCCCGGCAGGATGGCGGTGGAGCCCAGCGTGCCCGACTCGACGTCGATGGGGCCGGGCACACCGAGGCCCACACCCGCGATCTTGGAGCGGTCCACGCCGGTCGCCGCGATCAGCCTGCCGACCAGCTCTTCCGCCCGGTCGAAGCCCTGCGCGGCGGAGGCGTCCACATCCAGCGGCTCCGCCTCCTCGGCCAGCACCTGATGAGCGAGATTTCCGACCGCGACCCGCAAATGGGTGTGCCCGAAATCGATGCCGATGACAATGCCGGCATCACCGCTCAGAGAGACGCTCCGGGCCCTGCGGCCACCCGACGACGTGGGCGTGACCTCGACGGTTCCGCCGTCCTTCAGCTCCCGCACGATGTTGGAGACCGTCGCCGCGGACAGGCCCGTGGTCCTCGCGATCTCCGCCTGCGTGAGGGATCCGGCCAGCCGCACGGCGCGTACAACCCGCTCCAGGTTGGCTCGGTGCAGCGACGACTGCGACCCTGGAGTCTCCACAACGACCTCCTGAGCACGGGGCCGCTCCGGTGAGGCCCCGCCTATGTCCAACTAGTGAACTCTAAGCTGAGCCGTTCGGGTTGCCTTCCGTCAAGAGGTTGAACCCCATCCGGGTCCTTGGCCACACTCGGGCGCGCCGTCCCGGGGCCCGGAGCGGCGCGCACAGGTGACGTCACACAGTGTGACACTCCCCGGGGGCTACTTGAGTGTCGCCGACGTCAGACCCGCCTGCACCTGGCGCTGGAAGGACAGGTAGACCACCAGCATCGGGATTATGGCGATGGTCACACCAGCGAACAGAACGGGCAGGTCGGAGGCGTATCCCTGCTGCTGCTGGAGCTGGATGAGGCCCTGGGTGAGCACATAGCGCTCGGGATCCGACCCGCTCTGCGGCTGCATCAGAACCGTCGGCAGGATGAACTGGTTCCACTGACCCAGCGTGTTGAAGATCCCGACGCTGATCAGTCCCGGCTTCGCCATCGGCAGCATGACTTGGAAGAAGGTCCGGGTGTGCGAGGCACCGTCCAGGACGGCCGCCTCGAACACCGCCGTCGGCAGGGTCCGGAAGAAGGCGTGCATGAAGAACACCGTGAACGGCATCGAGTAGGCGATGTAGACGAGGATCAGGCCCTGGTAGCTGTTCAGCATGTCCAGCCGTTTGACCATGAAGAACAGCGGCACCAGGGCCAGGAACACGGGGAACATCGCGCCGGCGACGAAGAAGTAGTACAGGAACCGGTTGCCCGGGAACCGGTAGCGGGCCAGTACGTACGCGGCCATCGAGCCGAACAGCATCGTCAGCGGCACGGAGAACACCAGCACGATCACGGTGTTCAGGAAGTAGTCGCCGATGCCCTTGTCCCAGGCGCGCCGGAACACGTCGAAGGACCAGTCGTGCGGCCAGCCGAAGGCCGAGCCGCCGATCTGGGCGTCGGTCTTGAAGGAGCTGAGCACCAGCCACAGCAGCGGCAGCACGATCAGCAGGGCCCACAGGGCGAGGAAGCCGTGCGAGAAGACGTTCAGGACCACGCCCTCGCTGCGCCGGTCGCCTGGGCGGACGGGAACCTTGGCCACGGACCGCTGGGCGGGAACGGCCGGGGTCTCCTTGATGGGTGCGCTCATCGTCGTCTCTCCCGCTCAGAACTCGATGCGCTCGCGGCGGGTGGCGCGCAGCGTGACCACGGACAGGACCAGGGTGAGCAGCAGCATGACGACACCCATGGCACAGGCGTAGCCGCTCTTCCCGAAATAGAGGAAATTGCGCATCATCACGGTCGACATGACATCGCTGTGATGGTCGGGGCCGCCGCCGTAGGCGCCCATGTTCTGGGTCATGGAGGACACCAGGACGAACATGTCCATCGCCACGATCCCCAGGTACACCCACGCGGTCTGCACGGTGTCCCACAGCAGCGGCAGCGTGATGCGGAAGAAGGACTGGGAACGGCTCGCCCCGTCGATGAGCGCCGCCTCGTAGACGTCCCTCGGGACGGACTGCATGGCTGCCGAGAAGAGCACCAGGTAGAAGCCGACGCCGTGCCAGACCACGACCAGGATCAGCGCCCACAGCACCATGTCGGGCTCGTTGAGCCACTCCACGGGATTGTCCGCGCCGACCAGGCCGAGTTTGATGAGGAAGCCGTTCAGCAGACCGCCGCCGTCACTGCGGTACACCGCGTTGAACAGCACGGCGAGAATGGCGAGCGACAGCACCTGGGGGAAGAAGTAGACGATTTTGTAGAACTTCGATCCGGCGACGCCCTGGACTCCGCCGGCCCGCCCGCGCCCGCCCGCGTTCACCATGAAGGCGAAGAAGAGGGCGAGCAGAATGGTGATCACCGGGATGAAGATCAGAAACAGGATGTTGTGCCAGATGGCCTCCAGGAAGACATCGTCCTGGAAAAGCGCCCGGTAGTTGTCCAGGCCGACGAACTTGAATGTCTGCGACTGGCCCTTCCAGTCGGTCAGCGAATAGCCGAACGTCTGGATGTACGGCCAGATGACGAAGATCAGATAGAGCGCCACGGGGACGAAGAGAAATCCCGCGACGAACCGGTACTGCCCCTTGCGCATGGCGTTCCTGCCCCTGGTGTCCCGTCCCGGGCCGGGAATCAGGTGGATTCCCGGCCCGGAATCCGGTCGGTCGAGCGGGCCCCGGTCCATCGGGGCCCGGCCGGCGGCGAGCCTCAGTCGTGGTGGTTCTTCTTGGAGGCCGGGTCCTTGGCCTGCTTGTCGACCGCGGCCTGACAGCGCTTCAGCCACTCCTTGGGCTGGATGCGCTTGGCCATGAGCTCGTTGGACGCGTTCTGGATGGCGGTGTCCATCTCGCTGTACCAGTCCGGGTAGAGGTAGCGGAAGGTGTTGGAGCCCGCCGCCTTGGAGGCCTCGACCGTGGACTGGGTACCCGGGCGCAGGGTCACGCCGGAGTCGACGCCGTCCTTGAGGATGGTGAGCGAGTTGGCCTGTTTGGCGAAGAGCGTGGACCACTCCTTGGAGAGCATGTGCCGCATGAACTCCTTGGCCCCCGGCAGGTTCTTGGCCTTCGCGGGGATGACGAAGGGCTCACCGGAGCCGGCCCGGATCGCCTCGAAGGGCATCGTGCTGCCGGACAGCAGCGGCATCGGCAGGAACTTCATGTCGAAGTCGGAGGGCGTCTGCTTGAGCTGCTCGTTCTCCAGCCAGGAGCCGCAGGTGATGAAGGCGGCCTTGTACTGGTTCCAGCGGGTCTGCGACTCGGTGTGGGTCAGGCCGTTCGTGCCGGGCATCAACAGGCCCTTCTCGACGACCTCGTAGATCGCCTCGATGCCCGCCTGCGCGGCGTCGGAACCGACGAACGCCTTCGGGTCGAGGTTGTCGATCGCCTTGACGGCGTCGATGCCGCCCTTCTTGGCGATCAGGTCCATGATGGCGACGTTGATGTAGTAGGGGTACTTGCCCTGGTGGGCGAGGCCGCCGATGCCCTGCTTCTTGGCGTCCTGGCAGATGGCGAGGAAGTCGTCCCAGGTCTTGGGCGCCGTCCAGCCCTTCTCCTTGAAGAGCTTGCCGGAGTACCAAAGACCCCACACGGTGTAGATGTAGTTGAGGGCGACGACCTTGCCCTCCTGGACGCCCGGGTCCAGGGTGCCGGGGATGAGGGTGTCGCGGACCTTCTTGCCCGGGTCGTCGACCGACGGCGCGTCGAGGACCTCGGCGAGGTCGAGCAGCTGGCCGTTCTTGTAGAGGACG
Organism: Streptomyces sp. NPDC046931; assembly: GCF_040644655.1. Taxonomy (NCBI): domain Bacteria; kingdom Bacillati; phylum Actinomycetota; class Actinomycetes; order Kitasatosporales; family Streptomycetaceae; genus Streptomyces; species Streptomyces sp. NPDC046931. Next base: position 89,979 of record NZ_JBEYWX010000010.1, on the reverse strand, counting down.
TCGACCTTGATCTGCTGGGCGCCGGAGTCGTCCACGATGTCCGGCGGGTTGCCCGCGTTGAAGCGGGGCTGGAGCTTGCCCGTGATCTCCTGGGTGCCGGTGTGGGTCGAGGTGATGCCGAGCTTCTTCTGGTAGTCGGCCTCCCACGCCTTGGCGTAGTCGTCGCCGTAACCGCCCTTGAAGATGACGATGTCGAGCTTGCTGTTCTTCTCCGCCCCGAAGGGGTTCGTCTTCGACGTCTTTCCCTTGGCGTTGTCGTCGCTGGAGCCGCCGCCCCCGCCGCTCGCACACGCGGACAGGAAACTCATCGCGGGGACGGAGATCAGGCCGAGCGCGGCGGACCGTTTGATCAGATCACGGCGGCCGACGCCCCCGGGTGTGGTGTTCTCGCCGGAAGTGGATCCCATGCTCAAGTCCTCGCCTTCTCCAGGACTCAGGCGGTGAACCGGATCCTCCCCGGCACCGCGGTGATGGTGAAGCTGGGGTCGTGCATGAGGGATTCAGTGGGACGGCATGGCAGCCGGTCGTGCAAGGAACGGTCCGCCGCCTCCTGCTTTCCCCCGGTCGTGCCGGTACAGGGCTGCCGTACCCGAGGGTTGGCGACTGCCCGAACGCCGACAGGTATAGTCCACTTCCCGCCAACGGAGCAAGATCGAATGCAAGGTTGACGGGTTGCTTATCCGAGTTGAGACCTCGCGGAAATACAGGATGCCCGTGTGGTCACTCGGACGGGATATCCGCCACATTGACCCCGAATGCCACGCTCAACACCCTTGACATCACAGGTCACTTGGCCACCTACTGGTCCTTGCGCATGGAGTTGACAACGTTGTCCATATTTTCACAGCGCAGGGAGGGTGCTCGCGTATGCAGCACAGATCTCGGCACGGACGAACTCAGGCGGCGGTCGTGGCGACGGCCGCCTTCGCGTTGCTGGTGGGCCTGCACGGCGCGGCGGTGGCGCTGCCCGGCCAACCGGACGGCACGGACCGGGAGTTCGCCTCCTCGTTCGAGACCGGTGATCCGGCCCCTACATGGCTGAACACCGTCGACACGGGGGCGGACGGTGCGAAGCGGGCGTCCGGCGTGGACGGCGGATACACCACCGGAATCCCCGGCAACGTGACCGACGAGGTCACCGATGTCCGGGCCGGCGCCGAGAACGCCGGGGCCGGCGAGGTCAAGGAGAACCTGATCGACGGCGAGCCCGGCACCAAGTGGCTCACCTTCGCGCCCACGGGCTGGGTCGAGTTCGACCTCGACGCGCCGGTCAAGGTGGTCACCTACGCGCTGACGTCGGCCAACGACTACGCGGAGCGGGACCCCGCCGACTGGACGCTGCAAGGGTCCACGGACGGCAAGGACTGGAAGACCCTCGACACCCGTACCGGCGAATCGTTCGACGAGCGCTTCCAGACCAAGTCCTACGACCTCGCGGATCCTGCCGAGTACGCGCACTTCCGGCTGGACTTCACCGGAAACCACGGCGCGGACATACTGCAACTCGCCGATGTGCAGTTCTCGACCGGCCACAGCACCGAGCCCGTGCCCAGGGACATGCGCACGCTGGTGGACCGCGGCCCGATCGGCTCCCCCACCGCCAAGGCGGGCGCCGGCTTCACGGGCCGGCGGGCCCTGCGGTACGCCGGCACGCACACGGCGGACGGACGGGCGTACTCGTACAACAAGGTCTTCGACGTGAACGTGCGCGTCGAGCCGGACACCCGGCTGTCCTACCGGGTCTTCCCGTCGATGGCCGACAAGGACCGGGACTACGACGCCACCAACGTCTCCGTCGACCTCGCCTTCACCGACGGCACCTATCTGAGCGGCCTCGGAGCGCTGGACCAGCACGGCTTCCCGCTGTCCCCGCAGGGGCAGGGGGCGGCCAGGGTGCTGTACATCAACCAGTGGAACGACGTGGTCTCGCGGATCGGGTCGGTCGCGGCGGGGAAGACGGTGGACCGGATCCTGGTGGCGTACGACTCGCCGAAGGGGCCGGCGAGGTTTCGCGGCTGGCTGGACGACATCACCCTGAAGGCCGCGCCGCCGGACCGGCCCAAGGCCCATCTGTCGGACTATGCGCTGACCACCCGCGGCACCAACTCCAGCGGCTCCTTCTCGCGCGGAAACACCTTCCCGGCGACCGCCCTGCCGCACGGCTTCAACTTCTGGACGCCGGTGACCAACTCCGGCTCGCTGAACTGGCTGTACGACTACGCGCGGGCGAACAACGCGGACAACCTGCCCACCATCGAGGCGTTCAGCGCGAGCCACGAGCCGAGCCCCTGGATGGGCGACCGGCAGACGTTCCAGGTGATGCCGTCGGCCGCCGCCGGCACCCCCGACACCGGTCGCGAGGCGCGGGCGCTGGCGTTCCGGCACGACCACGAGACCGCGCGCCCGTACTACTACGGCGTGACCTTCGAGAACGGGCTCAAGGCCGAGATGACGCCGACGGACCACACGGCGGTGCTGCGGTTCACCTATCCCGGCGACGACGCCGGCGTGATCTTCGACAATGTGACCGAGCAGGCCGGGCTGACCCTCGACAAGGACAAGGGGATCGTCACCGGGTTCTCCGACGTGAAGTCAGGGCTGTCGACAGGGGCGACGCGACTGTTCGTCTACGGCGTCTTCGACGCGCCCGTGACGGACGGGGCGACCTCGGGAGTGAAGGGATACCTGCGCTTCAGGCCGGGCTCCGACCACACCGTGACCCTGCGCCTCGCCACCTCGCTCATCGGCATCGACCAGGCGAAGGACAACCTGCGGCAGGAGGTCCCGGACGGGACGTCCTTCGACGAGGTGAAGGCACGGGCGCAGCGCGCCTGGGACAAGCTGCTGGGCACGGTCGAGGTCGAGGGAGCGACCACCGACCAGCTGACGACGCTCTACTCCTCGCTGTACCGGCTGTACCTGTATCCCAACTCCGGTTTCGAGAAGGTCGGTTCGGCGTACCAGTACGCGTCCCCGTTCTCCCCGATGACGGGACCGGACACCCCCACGCACACGGGGGCGAAGATCGTCGACGGCAAGGTGTACGTCAACAACGGCTTCTGGGACACATACCGGACGACCTGGCCGGCGTACTCCTTCTTCACCCCGAAGCAGGCCGGTGAACTGGTCGACGGCTTTGTGCAGCAGTACAAGGACGGCGGCTGGACCTCACGGTGGTCCTCGCCCGGCTATGCGGACCTGATGACGGGCACATCCTCGGACGTGGCGTTCGCCGACGCCTATGTGAAGGGCGTGAAGTTCGACGCGGAGGCCGCCTACGACGCCGCCGTGAAGAACGCGACGGTCGCGCCGCCCGCCTCCGGCGTGGGCCGCAAGGGCATGACGACCTCCCCCTTCCTCGGCTATACGAGCACCAGCACGGGCGAGGGCCTGTCCTGGGCGATGGAGGGCTACGTCAACGACTACGGCATCGCGAGGATGGGCCAGGCGCTCTACGAGAAGACCCACAAGAATCGGTACAAGGAGGAGTCGGCGTACTTCCTGAACCGCGCCCGCGACTATGTCGACCTCTTCGACACGAAGGCCGGCTTCTTCCAGGGCCGAGACGCGCAGGGCAACTGGCGGGTGGACTCCTCGAAGTACGACCCACGGGTGTGGGGTTACGACTACACCGAGACCAACGGCTGGGGCTACGCCTTCACGACCCCGCAGGACAGCCGCGGCCTGGCCAACCTGTACGGCGGCCGGGCCAAGCTGGCGGACAAGCTGGACGCGTACTTCTCGACGCCGGAGACGGCCTCGCCGGAGTTCGTCGGCTCGTACGGCGGAATCATCCACGAGATGACCGAGGCGCGAGACGTCCGGATGGGCATGTACGGGCACTCCAACCAGGTCGCGCACCATGTGATCTACATGTACGACGCGGCGGGCGAGCCGTGGAAGGCCCAGGCGAACGTCCGTGAGGTCCTCTCCCGCCTGTACACGGGCAGCGAGATCGGCCAGGGCTACCACGGTGACGAGGACAACGGCGAGCAGTCGGCCTGGTACCTGTTCTCGGCGCTGGGTTTCTACCCCCTGGTCATGGGCAGCGGCGAGTACGCCATCGGATCGCCGCTGTTCAAGAAGGCCACCGTGCATCTGGAGAACGGCCGGGACCTCGTCGTCAACGCCCCGGGGAACAGCACGCGGAACGTCTATGTCCAGGGGCTGAAGGTCAACGGCCGCCCGTGGACGTCGACGGCGCTGCCGCACGCGCTGCTGTCCCGGGGGGCGGTGCTGGACTTCGACATGGGTCCACGTCCGTCGGCCTGGGGCAGCGGGAGGAACGCGGCGCCGGTGTCGATCACCCAGGACGACAAGGTGCCGTCGCCGCGCGCGGACGTGCTCAAGGGTGACGGGCCGCTCTTCGACGACACCTCGGTGACGGAGACGGCCGTGACGAGCGTGGACCTGCCGGTCACGGACCCCGTCAAGGCGGTGCAGTACACCCTGACGTCCCCGGCGGACCACACCAGGGCCCCCACGGGCTGGACCCTCCAGGGCTCGGCGGACGGCGCACAGTGGACGACCCTCGACGCACGCTCGGGAGAATCCTTCACCTGGGACCGGCAGACCAGGGCGTTCTCGATCCCGCGCCCCGGCTCCTACGCGCACTACCGCCTGGTCCTGAACTCCCCCGCCACCCTGGCGGAGGTGGAACTGCTGGCCTGACATCCCCATGAGGGACGGGGCGGGCGCGGAGGTTCCTCCGCACCCGCCCCGTCGTCGTACCGGAGGTCGCTCAGCCCACCGCGAGGGTGAACACGTGCAGATCCGCGTCGTCCGGCAGCGTCACGCTCCTGATGGTCCTGCCGGTCGGGGCCTCGTACGGCCTTGTGGCGAAGACGTAGGTCGCCACCGGGTCCCGATCGGCGCCGGCGACATTGCGGTACGCCGTCCTCGCGACCACCTCGTTGCCGTACTGGACCGTGCCGGAGCCGCCGCCGACGGTCCAGTCGGTGAAGGAGAGGTCGACGGTGTCCGTGGTGCCGTCGGTGTACGTCACGGTCGCCTTCGTCCGCCGGTTGCCGTTGACGGCGCTGCCGACGAAGCTCAGCCGGGTGGCGGGACCGGTCAGTTCGATGGTCTGGCCGGTGGCCGACACGTTGTCGGGGCGGCCCGCCGGAGAGTCCGGCCAGGTGAAGGAGAGCCCGCCCACCGTGCCCTGGAAGCCCGCCGTGAGCCCGGCGTCGGCCAGGGCCTGGCGCGAGTAGCTCCAGCCGCCTCCGTCGTAGTCGGCCTCGTCGTGGTCGCCCCCGTCGTCCGAGACGCCGGTGTTGTTGTACGCGGCCAGGAGGGTGCCGGGGGCCGCGACGGTGAGCGCCACCGGCTGTGCGTACGCGGTGTCCCCCGAGGTCACGGTGACCTTGACGTCATGGAAGCCCTGCCGGGCCGCCGGGTCGGCGGTCAGGGCGATCTCCTGGGCGCCGTCGTCGACCGTGCCCTGCGCGGGGGTCGCCGTCACCCCCTGCGGGGTGTCGACCGTGAAGTGCACCTCGGGGCCGGTGCCGCCGCTCAGGGCGAGCGCCCGGATGCCGATGCGGGCGCTGCCGCCGGGGGCGAGGGTCGCGGTGTTCGGGCCGACACCGATCTGGTACGGCTGCTCGCCCGACCGGAAGGACGGCGGCGCGTCGGCCGGGTCCGTGCCCCAGGTGCGGTCGGGGGTGCCGGAGAGGGTGTAGTCCAGGCGGCCGCCGTCGCGGACGAAGGAGGCGGGCAGCCAAGGCCGATCGCTGCTGCGGCCGTCGACCGACAGCGACCGCACATACGGGGCGTCCTCGCCCGCGCCCTCGGCCCGGATCTCGATGTCGCGGCCGTGGGGGCGGTGGATCAGCGCGCGCGGGAACAGCGGGGACGCCAGCACGAGTTCGGCCCGTGACGGCACCTGCGGGTACATCCCGAGCGCCGAGAAGACGTACCAGGACGACATGGCGCCGAGGTCGTCGTTGCCGGGGATGCCCTCGGGCCTGGTCGACCAGAGCCGGCTCATGGCGGCCCGTACGGTCTCCTGGGTGCGGGAGGGCGCCCCGGCGTAGTCGTACAGGTACGGGACGTTGATCGACGGCTCGTTGTCCAGCTCCGACTTGTCACCGCCGCTGCCGGTGAACGCCCAACTGCCGTCGGCGTTGTGGAAGAAGGCGTCGAGCCGGGCCAGCGCCTTGTCCCGGCCGCCCATCGCGGCGAACAGACCGGCCGGGTTGTGCTGCACCATCCAGGTGTACTGGGCCGCCGTCCCCTCCACGAAACCGTTCCCGGTGGCGGGCGTGAAGCCGGTGACCCAGCTGCCGTCCGCCTTGCGGTTGGCGATGTAGCCGCCACCGGGGTCGGCCGCGAGGTTGAAGTTGTTCTGCCACCACTGGGAGCGCCCCGCGAAGGCCGCCGCGGTGTCCTTCTGCCCTGCCGCGAGGGCGAGTTGGGAGAGTGAGAAGTCGGCCGTCGACATCTCCAGCGTCTCGGCGGCGCCGCCCCAGGCGTTGGAGACCGACGGCATGTAGTGGTGTTCCAGGTACTTGTCCAGGGAGGGGCGCTGGCCCACCGACAGGACCGGCCTGCCCGCTGCGGACAGGTCCTGAGGGGTGGGCGCCGTCGCCGCCTTGACCAGGGACTTCAGCGCGCCGCGCAGGTCGAAACGGGTGCCGCCGAAGGCGCGGATGCCCGCGAGGGCGGTCGGTGACGGATCGCCGTTCATGACGTGCGTCCCGCTCGCTCCGTGCAGCCAGCGGTCCCAGACTCCCCCGTTCTGCCGGGCGAGTTCGTACAGGGACTGGGCGATGTCGGAACCCGCGCCGGGGTCCAGCAGGGTCAGCAGCTGCACCTGGTCGCGGTAGACGTCCCAGCCGGAGAAGGTGCCGTACTGGGCGGTGTGGCCCCGGCCCACCCGGTGCACCGCGCTGTCGCTGCCGCGGTACCGGCCGTCGGCGTCGCTGATCACGTTCGGGTGCAGGAGCGCGTGGTAGAGCGCGGTGTAGAAGGTGGTGCGGTCCTCGTCCGTGCCGCCGCCGACCCGAATCGCGCCCAGCCGGTCGCGCCAGGCGCGGCGGGCGGCGTCCCGCACGGAGTCGAAGGACCGCCCGTCCGGGTTCTCGGCCCGGAGGTTGGCCTCGGCGCCCGCCTGGCTGACGTAGGAGACGCCGACCTTGACGTTCACCGGGCCCGAGCCGGGCGCGAACCGGACGTACCCGCCTGCGCCCTTGCCCGCGACGGGCCTGCCGCCGTGGGAGAAGCCGCCCGTGCCACCGGTCGTGTGCGTGGAGCCCGGGGTGAGCCTGTCGTCCTGCCAGGTGCCGGTCGCCGTGAAGTCGTGGTCGAAGCGGGCCGTGAAGTGGAGGGTGTAGTAGCTGTGTCGTCCCTCAGGGTCGAGATAGCCGCAGAAGTCGCCCGAGGTGACCGAGCCGGAGACCGTACGGGTCGCCGGGTCGATGGTGACCGAGGAATCGGTCGAGCCCACCTCGGAGTTGGCGGTACGGATCAGCAGCGAGGCCGGTTTGTCCGCCGGGAAGGTGAAGCGGCCCGACCCCGTGCGCGCGGTGGCCGTGAGGTCGGCCGTGACGCCCGAGGACAGGCCCACCTTGTAGTGGCCCGCTTCGGCCGTCTCGTCGGCGTGTGTGAAGTCGGCCGCGTACACGGCGTCCTCGGTGTCGCTCGCCGGTGAGGAGGTGACCTCGCCGGCGTACGGGAAGAACGGGATGTCGCCGCTGCCGCCCGCACACCCGGTGCCGGACATATGGGTGAGGCTGAAGCCGCGGATACGGGTGGCGTCGTACTGGTAGCCGCCGGGCGCGGCCGTTCTCGTCGCGTCGCCCCGGGTGTTCTCGGGGCTCCAGGAGAGCATGCCGAACGGGACGACGGCGCCCGGGAAGACGTTACCGCCGTTGCGGGTGCCGATGAGCGGGTCGACATGGGCGGCCGGGTCACGGACCAGGGGTGGTGCGGTGCCCGCGGCGAGCGCGGGGGAACCGCCGACCGCCAGGGCGGCCGCCAGCAGCAGGGACATCGGACGGAAACGCATGACGCGGCCCCTCCTCCTTCGGACGGGTCGCGCACCACGGGTCGCACAAGCCGCGGGGACAGTAACGTGCGCCGCCCGTCCCGGGGAAGACCGCCTGTCAGCCGTACGGGCGAACGCCCTTGACGTCGTTGTCCGTTGGGGGAGTACAGTCATGTACAGACCATTCCGACAACGTTGTCGCCTCCACCGGTCGTCACAAGCCACGTTCCACCCGGCGCGGCCCCCTCCCCCCGGGCCGGGCCGGCTCGCGGACCGGGTGGCACGCTCACCGGCCACCCGGTCCGCCCGGAGTTCCCCGAACGGCGCCGACCGCACGGCAGTCGTCATACGCGGCAGTCGTCATACGCGCCCGCCCGTCACAGGCGCCCGTCGTCACAGGCTCGCGTCGTCACAGGCTCGCGTCGTCACACGCGCGGGTCGGTCCGCCCCGCGTACACCCCCTCCCGCGTACACCCCCTCCCGCGTACACCCCCTCCCGCGGCACCCGAGGCACCGTAAGGGTCACTCGTGGGGGCGGTGTTGGCCGCACCAGGGCGCGAACGGGGCAACCCCAGTGCTCTTGTGGTCATCTACCTGTAGGAACGCGAACATCTGGGAGAGGGCGGGCTGTGCACGGTTCCGGTGCGGACGGTGGCCACGAGAAGGGCACCGCCGGTTCCTGGTGGGCGCCCACGGTGGCGAATCTCCTGATCGGACTGGTGGCGATACTCCCGGGCCTGTGCGTGCGGTGGCTGCTGACCCGGTACGCACTGATCCACTGCGTCGACGGGTTCGGCTGTCCCGGCAAGTCACCGGACAACACGCTCGGCATGACGCTCGGCGCGCTGCTGGGCGGCGGATTCGTCGTCGGGATGGTGCTGGTGGTGGACGTCCTCATGCCCTGGCAGGAGGGCCGGCCCCTGCATAGGTGGCTCGGTATGACGCCCCTGGTCCCCGCGCCGTTCGCGATCGCTCAGGCAGCGGGGTGGATCTAGGGTCTTTCGTTTGGATCACGCCGGGGGCGGGTCCGGGCGGGCACACGGCGAGGGCCGCACCCCCGCCGGGCGGGGGTGCGGCCCTGGACTGCCGTGCCGGAACGCTTACTTGCGGATCAGGCTGCGCAGCACGTACTGCATGATGCCGCCGTTGCGGTAGTAGTCGGCCTCACCGGGGGTGTCGATGCGGACGACCGCGTCGAACTCGACACCGGTGTCGGTGGTGACCTTGACCGTGCGCGGCGTGGTGCCCTCGTTCAGCTCCGTGACGCCGGAGATGGAGAAGGTCTCCTCGCCGCTCAGGCCGAGGGACTCGGCGGACTGGCCCTCGGGGAACTGGAGCGGCAGGACGCCCATGCCGATCAGGTTCGAGCGGTGGATGCGCTCGTAGGACTCGGCGATGACGGCCTTGACGCCGAGCAGCGCGGTGCCCTTCGCGGCCCAGTCGCGGGACGAGCCGGAGCCGTACTCCTTGCCGGCCAGGACGACCAGCGGGATGCCCTGCTCGATGTAGTTGCGCGAGGCGTCGTAGATGAAGGAGACCGGGCCGCCCTCCTGCGTGAAGTCGCGGGTGTAGCCGCCCTCGGTGCCCGGCGCGATCTGGTTGCGCAGGCGGATGTTGGCGAACGTGCCGCGGATCATGACCTCGTGGTTGCCCCGGCGCGAGCCGTAGCTGTTGAAGTCACGACGCTCCACACCGTGCTCGGTGAGGTACTGGCCGGCCGGGGTGTCGGCCTTGATCGCACCGGCCGGGGAGATGTGGTCGGTGGTGACCGAGTCGCCCAGCTTGGCGAGGACCCGGGCGCCGGCGATCTCCTCGACCGGGGCCGGCTCCATCTGCATGCCCTCGAAGTACGGGGGCTTGCGGACGTAGGTGGACTCCGCGTCCCACTCGAAGGTGTTGCCGGTCGGGATGGGCAGGGACTGCCACTGGGCGTCGCCCGCGAAGACGTCCTGGTAGGACTTGCTGAACATGTCCTCGCCGATGGCGTTGGCGACGACGTCGTTGACCTCGGCCTCGGTCGGCCAGATGTCCTTCAGGTAGACCGGGTTGCCGTCCTGGTCGGTGCCGAGGGCGTCACGGGTGACGTCCACCGTCATGGAGCCCGCGAGGGCGTACGCGACGACCAGCGGCGGGGACGCCAGGTAGTTCATCTTGACGTCGGGGTTGATTCGGCCCTCGAAGTTCCGGTTGCCGGAGAGGACCGAGGTGACCGCGAGGTCGTGGTCGTTGACGGCCTTGGAGACCTCCTCCGGCAGCGGGCCGGAGTTGCCGATGCAGGTGGTGCAGCCGTAGCCGACCAGGTTGAAGCCGACCTTGTCCAGGTACGGGGTCAGGTTGGCCTTGTCGAAGTAGTCGGTGACGACCTTCGAGCCCGGGGCCAGGGTGGTCTTGACCCACGGCTTGCGGGTCAGGCCCTTCTCGACCGCCTTCTTGGCCACCAGGGCGGCGGCGACCATGACGTAGGGGTTCGAGGTGTTGGTGCAGGAGGTGATGGCGGCGACCGTCACGGCACCGTGGTCGAGGGTGTAGGTCGTGCCGTCGGGGGCGGTGACCTGGACCGGGTTGGACGGGGCGCCGTTGGGGTGGATGGCCGGGGCGTCGGAGGCCGGGAAGGACTCCACACCCGCCTCGTCGACGACGTCGACGTAGTTGCGGACGTCCTGCTTGAACTGCTCGGCGGCGTTGGCGAGGACGATACGGTCCTGCGGGCGCTTGGGGCCGGCGATGGACGGAACGACCGTGGACAGGTCCAGCTCGAGCTTCTCGGAGAAGTCCGGCTCGGCGTTCGGGTCCAGCCAGAGGCCCTGCTGCTTGGCGTAGGCCTCGACGAGCGCGACCTGCTGGTCGGAGCGGCCGGTCAGGCGCAGGTAGTTCAGGGTCTCGTCGTCGATCGGGAAGATCGCGGCGGTGGAGCCGAACTCCGGCGACATGTTGCCGATGGTGGCGCGGTTGGCCAGGGAGGTCGCGGCGACGCCCTCGCCGTAGAACTCGACGAACTTGCCGACCACACCGTGCTTGCGGAGCATCTCGGTGATGGTGAGCACGAGGTCGGTGGCGGTGGTGCCGGGCTGGAGCTCGCCGGTGAGCTTGAAGCCGACGACGCGCGGAATGAGCATGGAGACCGGCTGGCCGAGCATCGCGGCCTCGGCCTCGATGCCGCCGACGCCCCAGCCGAGGACGCCGAGGCCGTTGACCATGGTGGTGTGCGAGTCGGTGCCGACCAGGGTGTCCGGGTAGGCCTTGCCGTCGCGGACCATCACGACACGGGCCAGGTGCTCGATGTTCACCTGGTGCACGATGCCGGTACCCGGCGGGACGACCTTGAACTCGTCGAAGGCGGTCTGGCCCCAGCGCAGGAACTGGTAGCGCTCCTTGTTGCGGCCGTACTCCAGGTCGACGTTCACCTTGAAGGCGTCGTTCGTGCCGAACTTGTCGGCGATGACGGAGTGGTCGATGACCAGCTCGGCCGGGGCCAGCGGGTTGATCTTCGCCGGGTCGCCGCCCAGCTCCTTCACGGCCTCGCGCATGGTGGCGAGGTCCACGACACAGGGAACGCCGGTGAAGTCCTGCATGATCACGCGGGCCGGCGTGAACTGGATCTCCTGCGACGGCTGGGCCTGGGAGTCCCAGTTACCGAGGGCACGGATGTGGTCGGCGGTGATGTTCGCGCCGTCCTCGGTGCGGAGCAGGTTCTCCAGCAGGACCTTGAGGCTGTACGGCAGGCGGGCCGAGCCCTCCACCTTGTCCAGCCGGAAGATCTCGTACGACTCGTCGCCCACCTGCAGCGTGCTGCGGGCGTCGAAGCTGTTCGCCGACACGACAGTCTCCTTCATTGATGTGCGCGTACCACCGCAATCCTGCCGCCATGACGGCTTGGCCGATCCGCTAAGGTAAGGCTAAGTTAGGTAACCCTTACCAGAGCGATGGCTGCGGGGCGCCTCGGCAGATATCTCGATGTCGAGATAACTCTAGTACATGGGTGCCAGATGGTCATGCCCGGCCCCGCCCGGCCTCGGTCCGCGACACCACGGGGCAGCGGCTCCGCGCCCCAACCCCGACGGGCGAACGCACCCCCGTGTCATCAGCCCGGCGAACCGGGGTATCCGACGTGAATCAGAACGTTCGAGAAGGAGGCACGCACGCATGCCGCTGACATTCCGCAAGAGCTTCCGGATCCTGCCCGGAGTCCGCCTGAACATCAACAAGCGCTCCTGGTCCCTCACCACAGGCGGGAAGAACGGACCGCGCCACACCCGCAGCAGTTCAGGACGTCGCACGACATCGATGGATTTGCCCGGTCCTTTCGGATGGCACCGCACCCGCTCCACCAGGGGTCACTGAAAGTCACTCACCCGAATGGACCCCCTAGAAGGCGCCATCTCATATCTGAGATAACCTCAGTCTCATGTCAGACGACTACCTCGTACGCATCGGCAAGCTCATCCGTGACGCCAGGCAGCACCGTGGCTGGACTCAGACGCAGCTCGCCGAGGCACTCGGCACCAGTCAGAGTGCCGTGAACCGGATCGAGCGCGGCAACCAGAACCTCAGTCTTGAGATGATCGCCAGGATCGGCGAGGCCCTCGACAGCGAGATCGTGTCCCTGGGCTACGCGGGTCCCATGCATCTGCGGGTGGTCGGCGGCCGCCGGCTCTCCGGCGCCATCGATGTCAAGACGAGCAAGAACGCCTGTGTGGCCCTGCTGTGCGCCTCGCTGCTCAACAAGGGACGCACGGTGCTGCGCCGGGTCGCCCGTATCGAGGAGGTGTTCCGCCTTCTGGAGGTGCTGGCGTCGATCGGAGTGCGCACCCGGTGGATCAACGACGGGGGCGATCTGGAGATCGTGCCGCCCGCCGACCTCGACCTGGGCGCCATCGACGCCGAGGCCGCCCGCCGCACGCGGTCCATCATCATGTTCCTCGGGCCGCTGATGCACCGTACGGAATGGTTCAAGCTGCCGTACGCGGGCGGCTGCGACCTCGGCACCCGGACCGTCGAGCCGCACATGATCGCGCTGCGCCGGTTCGGGCTGGACGTCACCGCCACCGAGGGGCACTACCACGCCGTCGTGGACCGGTCCGTCTCCCCCGGCAGGCCGATCGTGCTGACCGAGCGCGGTGACACCGTGACCGAGAACGCGCTGCTCGCCGCCGCCCGCCACGACGGGGTCACGGTCATCCGCAACGCGTCCTCCAACTACATGGTCCAGGACCTGTGCTTCTTCCTGGAGGCGCTCGGTGTCGTGGTCGAGGGCATCGGCACCACCACGCTCACTGTCCACGGTGTGCCGGACATCGACGTCGACGTCGACTACTCCCCCTCGGAGGACCCGGTCGAGGCGATGAGCCTGCTGGCCGCCGCGGTCGTCACCGAGTCGGAGCTGACGGTGCGCCGGGTGCCGATCGAGTTCCTCGAGATCGAGCTCGCGGTGCTGGAGGAGATGGGGCTCGACCACGACCGCAGCCCGGAGTACGTGGCCGACAACGGCCGCACCCGGCTGGTCGACCTCACGGTACGGCCCTCCAAGCTGGAGGCGCCGCTCGACAAGATCCACCCGATGCCGTTCCCGGGCCTGAACATCGACAACGTCCCGTTCTTCGCGGCCATCGCGGCCTCCGCGCAGGGCAAGACGCTCATCCACGACTGGGTGTACGACAACCGGGCCATCTACCTGACCGACCTCAACCGGCTCGGCGGACGACTGCAACTCCTCGACCCGCACCGTGTCCTGGTGGAGGGCCCGACCCGCTGGCGCGCCGCCGAGATGATGTGCCCGCCGGCCCTGCGGCCCGCGGTGGTGGTCCTGCTGGCGATGATGGCGGCCGAGGGCACCTCCGTGCTGCGGAACGTGTACGTCATCAACCGCGGCTACGAGGACCTGGCCGAGCGGCTCAACTCGGTCGGCGCGCAGATCGAGACGTTCCGGAACATCTGAGACACGGAACGGCCGCCCCCCTGGTCGATCGGCCGGACGTGCCGCTCGGTCAGGCGTATGGGCAAGCCGGTCGCGGGTGGCCGCGGCGAGGGCCTGTCCGGCGGATCATGCCGGACAGGCCCGTCGTCCCGAGGAGGGCTCAGCGCTTGAGCGTGAAGCTGAAGTCGCCGGAGAGTTTGCCGCTCAGCCGGACCGCCGAAACAAGCCTCCCCTCCGTGATCAGTCTCTCGACCTCGGCCCGCGAAAGACCGCAGCCTTCGGCGATCAGTCGCACCGGCCGGACAGGGATCCGCGCCGCAAAGCGGACCGAGACGTCGATCACCTCGCGGTCCAGGTGATCCGATCCGCCGCTGTCGAGGCGCCAGGCGTTGTCCCAGTCGAGGGCGATGCGATTACGGCGCTGCACGACCGCATCCTGAAGCAGCTCGGCTGTCAGGCCGGGGTCGTTGTCATGCAGCCGGTCCAGCAGTTCAGGTCGTACGGAGCGCACACTCATCCGCTCCAGGACCGTGAGCTTTGCGGTTTCCCCGCAAGCGGTACAGAGGACGAGGAGCCAGGCGTCGATGAGCTTGTGGTTTGCGTTGACGCGAAATTTACCGCCTGCCCGGAAGCGCTTAGAGGCGCACGCGTGGCAACGGCGGAGAACGAGCGGCAGGCAGGTGGGCGCGACCACCCAGTCATTGAGCACAGAAGTACACCGGTTTCAGTGAGAAGTCCGCAGCAAAAAGCAGCGCGGCGCATATGCGCGACGCGCGACGAATCAGCGCTCGGGAGGTCTCACAGGGTGTACAACGGCACGTCCTTGACCAGACGACTTGGTTCGGCAGCACGGTAATGGCGCACAGCGGCGCTGCTCCACTGGTTTTTGACCCCGGCTAGCGTCCTCTCGTGCCCACGGAGATACAGCGCCTGGTCGACGAACTCGTCGCACGGATGGAGTCCGGCTCCGCTCCCGCCTACCGAACCGCGATGAAGCGGCTTGCGGATACCGCTCGGGCGGGAGGCCCCGGGAGTCTGACCGCCACCGCGGAGGCCCCCGCGCCCTTGCTGCCGGGGCTGAGCGCGGACTTCGCCAAGACCGCGGTTCTGGCGGGCGCGTGCGTCGAGTGGGGCGCGTCCCCCATCGCTCTCGTCGAAGTGCTGCCGCGGCGCGCCTCAAAAGCCATGAAGTTCAACGAGGTGGTGCCGCGGTTCTGGGACAAAGCAGCACGCGGCCGGCCGCTGCCCGAACCGGTGAGCGCCGGCGCCCACCAACTGGTGCGGACGCTGACCGGACTGCCCCGGTGGCGCCGGGGCGTCGACAAGAACACGATGACTCGTATCGCCATGTCCTGGTTCGACATGGAGGACTGGCTCAAAGCCCTGATCACGGTCATGGCGGACGCAGGTTTCCGCGCGGCCGTCCCCGGCGACGTCAAAGCCGAGCTGTGCGAACACGCCGCCGCGCTCGCCCACCGGTCCCAACAAGCTGCTTGGGTCGGCGCACTGGCTGCCGTTCTTGACGACGAACCGCTGGTCGTCATCGACCCTCGCGCACGCCGGGGATACGCCCTCACGATGAGTGGTATCTGATTCTGGAACCGGCCGAGACCCAACACTGGCTCGCCCGCCTTGCTCCCGCCGTCGAGAACGACCTGATGGCCGACTAGAGGCCAGGGAACAGCGACCCTGAGGTCCCGCTGCCGAGCTCTCACACCTGCTCTGCTTGGATCAGCCCATGACTTCCCCTGATGTACCGGACCCGACGCGCGGCGTGGCAGGACTTGCGGTCTGGTTCGGCGGGTTGTCCGTGGCGTGCTGGTTCTGCTGCCCGTTCTGGATGCTTGTCTGGTTCGTCTCGCTGCCGCTGGCCCTCGCCGGGATGGTGCGGGCGTACATCGAGTATCGAGCGCCGGGACCTGAGCGGACGAGCAGGTCGCGGGCGGTGGTGGGAGGGGTGTTGTCCCTTGTGGGGGCAGCGGCGGCAATCGCGTACCTGATCTTTCTGGCCCTCCATCCGGATCTTCCCGTTCAGGACTAGCGGTTCGGCTCGATCACGCTGCGGGCCGCCTACGGAAGCACCGCGAAACCGTCGAGTTCCACCAAGGCCTCCTCGTCCCACAGGCGTACGGTTCCCACGACGGCCATCGCGGGATAGTCGCGGCCCGCCAGCCGCCGCCAGATGCGGCCGAGTTCGGGGGCGTGGGTGCGGTAGGCGGCGACGTCGGTGGCGTAGACGGTGACGCGGGCGAGCTCTGCGGGGGTGCCGCCGGCGGCGCGCAGGGCGGTGAGCAGGTTGGTGAGCGCCCGCTCGAACTGCTCGGGGAGGGTGGCCCCCACGACTTTGCCGTCGGTGTCGAGAGCTGTCTGGCCCGCCAGGAACACCACCCGGGAGCCGGTCGCGACCACCGCATGCGAGAAACCTGTCGGAGGGGAGAGATCCGGCGGGTTGATACGCGAGAAGGCGGGCGGATCGGTGCGCTCGGCGGTCACGGGGCCTCCACGGTGGTGTACAACTCCTTGGCGACGATGCCGCGTTGGACCTCGCTCGCGCCCTCGTAGATCCGGGGAGCGCGCACCTCGCGGTAGAGGTGCTCGAGAAGGTGGCCGCGGCGCAGGGCGCGGGCGCCGTGCAGCTGGACGGCCGCGTCGACGACGTACTGCGCGGTCTCGGTGGCCAGCAGCTTCGCCATCGCGACCCGTTTCGGGACGTCCGGGGCTCCGGCGTCGTACGCCGTCGCCGCCGCGTAGACCATGAGGCGGGCCGCCTCGGTGCGCAGGGCCATCTCGGCCACCTGGTGGGCGACGGCCTGGAGGTCCTTCAGCTTGCCGCCGAACGCGTCCCGTTCCGCCGTGTGGGCGAGGGTCGCGTCGAGGGCCGACTGCGCCATGCCGACCGCGAAGGCCCCGACGCTGGGCCGGAAGAGATTGAGCGTGCCCATGGCGACCCGGAAGCCCCGGCCGGGCTCCCCGAGGACATCGTCGGCGGTCACGGGCACGGCGTCGAAGGCGAGGGCGCCGATGGGGTGCGGCGAGAGCATGTCGAGCGCGGAGCCGGTCAGGCCGGGGCGGTCGGCGGGGACGAGGAACGCGGTCACGCCGCGCGCTCCCGTGCCGGGGGCGGTGCGCGCGAAGACGGTGTAGAAGTCGGCCTCGGGGGCGTTGGAGATCCAGCATTTCTCCCCGGTGAGCCGCCAGCCCCGCCCGCCGTCCCGCTCGGGGAGGGGGGATGTGCCCTCCGGGTCCGCTCTCAGGGCCAGCGCCGCGGCGTCCGAGCCCGCGTCCGGCTCGGTCAGGGCGAAGGCCGCCACCACAGTGCCGGCGCGGACACCGGGGAGCCAGCGGTCGCGCTGTGCCCGCGTACCGTACGTGTGCACCGGGTGCGCGCCGAGACCTTGGAGGGCGAGGGCCGTCTCCGCCTCCGTGCAGGCTTGGGCCAGCGACTCCCGCATCAGGCACAGCTCCAGCGCGCCCGCGGTGAACAGCCTGTCCAACAGCCCGAGTCGACCGAGTTCCTCGACGAGTTCCCGGTTGACCCGGCCCGGCTCGCCCTTGTCCGCGAGCGGGCGCAGCCGCCGCTCCGCCAGGTCGCGCAGTTCCGCACACCAGGCGATCTGTGCCGGATCGAGCGAGAATGCGGTCATTGCCGGTCCCTCTCCCTGACGGTGCACCGGGCCGGTGGGCAGCCCACCCGAGCGTATCGCGGACCGTTGACTGTCGTCACCAACACGATACGCTCGATGCGCGAGCCCACCACGACAAGGGGGCGAGACGCCATGGATCCCAGGGACGCCACCACCAGCGCCATGGAGACGGCCGGCGCCGTCGGCACCAGCAGCACCAGCAAAGGCACCACCGCTCACCTGGACACCTTCGCCCGGGACCAGCTCCCACCCCGTGAGCAGTGGCCCGAACTCCTTTTCGACCTGCCCGAGCTGCATTACCCCGAACGGCTCAACGCCGCGGTCGAGTTGCTGGCCGGTACCGCCCCGGGCCGACCGGCCTTCCGTACGGCGACCGGGGAGGTGTGGACGTACGGGCAGCTCAGGGCCCGTGTCGACCGGATCGCGCACACGCTCACCGGAACCCTCGGCGTGGTCCCCGGCAACCGGGTGCTGCTGCGCGGCCCCACCACCCCTTGGCTCGCGGCCTGCTGGCTCGCGGTGCTGAAGGCGGGCGCGGTCGCCGTCACCGTGCTCGCCCAGCAGCGTCCGCACGAGCTGCGCACGGTGTGCGAGATCGCCCGGGTCGGGCACGCCCTGTGCGACGCCCGCGCCGTGGACGACCTGGCGAAGGCCGACGTCCCCGGGCTGCGCATCACCCCCTACGGCGGCGACTCCCCCGAGGATCTGCTGCGCCTGCCGGCGCCCGAGGAACCGTACGCGCCGGTGGACACGGCGGCCGACGACGTGGCGCTGATCGCCTTCACCTCGGGCACCACGGGCCGCCCGAAGGGCTGTATGCACTTCCACCGCGACCTGCTGGCCATCGCGGACACCTTCTCCCGGCATGTGCTCCGGCCCCGCCCCGACGACGTCTTCGCGGGCAGTCCTCCGCTCGGCTTCACCTTCGGGCTCGGCGGCCTGGTCGTCTTCCCGCTGCGGGCCGGCGCGAGCGCCCTGCTGCTCGAACAGGCGGGCCCCCGGCAGCTGTTGCCCGCCATCGCCGAGCACCGGGTCTCCGTCCTGTTCACGGCGCCGACCGCGTACCGCGCGATGCTCGAGGAGATGAGCGGACACGAAGGAGGCGAAGGAGACGACGGACGCGAAGGAGGCGAAGGAGACGACGGACGCGAAGGAGGCGACAGGCACGAGGGACACGACATCTCGTCGCTCCGGCGGTGTGTGTCGGCCGGGGAGAACCTGCCCGCCGCGACCTGGCGGGCCTGGTACCAGCGCACGGGGCTGCGCGTCATCAACGGCATCGGCGCGACCGAACTGCTGCACATCTTCATCTCCGCCGCGGACGACGCGATCCGCCCGGGGACCACGGGAGTTCCGGTGCCGGGGTGGCAGGCCCGGGTGCAGGACGCCGACGGCGCTCCCGTGCCCGACGGCGAGCCCGGGCTGCTCGCCGTGCGCGGACCGGTCGGCTGCCGCTATCTCGCCGATCCCCGGCAGCGGGACTACGTCCGGGGTGGCTGGAACATCACGGGCGACACCTATGTCCGCGAGCCCGACGGCTACTTCCGGTATGTGGCGCGCGCGGACGACATGATCATCTCGGCCGGGTACAACATCGCCGGACCGGAGGTCGAGGACGCCCTGCTGCGTCACCCGGATGTGGTCGAGACGGCTGTCGTCGGCCGGCCGGACGAGGCGCGCGGGCAGGTGGTGGTGGCGTACACGGTGCTCAGGCCGGGCGCTCGGCGCGACCCGGAGGCCCTGCGCGCCTTCCTGACCTCCGAGCTGGCGCCGTACAAGTGTCCGCGCGAGTTCGTCTTCGTGGACGCACTGCCCCGCACGGCGACGGGCAAGCTCCAGCGGTTCCGGCTGCGCATGGACGTCCGCCCGGCGCCCCCACCCGGTGATCATGACTGACGCCGACGATCTAAAGTGATCAACGTGTCCGATCAGCACGCTCCCCGCTCCCTCATCGTGACGTTCTACGGCGCCTACGGCCGCTTCACACCCGGTCCGGTTCCGGTGGCCGAGCTGATCCGGCTGCTCGCCGCGGTCGGCGTGGACGCGCCCTCCGTACGCTCGTCGGTGTCCCGGCTGAAGCGGCGGGGGCTGCTGGTCCCGTCGCGCACGGCCACCGGCGCGGCCGGATACGCGCTGTCGCCGGACGCGCTGCAACTCCTCGACGACGGCGACCGGCGCGTGTACGCGACGACGCCTCCCGAGGACGAGGGCTGGGTGGTCGCGGTGTTCTCGGTGCCGGAGTCCGAGCGGCAGAAGCGGCATCTGCTGCGCTCCCGGCTCGCCGGACTCGGTTTCGGCACCGCGGCCCCCGGCGTGTGGATCGCCCCCGCACGCCTGTACGAGGAAACCCGGCACACCCTTCAGCGGCTGCGTCTCGGCCCGTATGTGGAGCTCTTCCGCGGTGAGCACCTCGGTTTCGCGCCGACCGCGCAGGCGGTGGCGCGCTGGTGGGACCTGGCCGCGATCGCCAAGCAGCACGAGGCGTTCCTCGACTGTCACGCGCACGTACTGCACGAGTGGGAGGCGCGCGAGGACACCCCGCCGGAGGCGGCGTACCGCGACTACCTGCTGGCTCTGGACTCCTGGCGCCATCTGCCGTACGTCGACCCGGGGTTGCCGGCCCAGCTGCTCCCCGGGGACTGGCCGGGTACGCGTTCCGCCTCGGTCTTCCGGGCGCTGCACGAGCGGCTTCGGGACGCGGGAGCGGTGTTCGCGGGAGTGCGCCCCGAGGCCTGAGCCGGTGCCGGGCGAGAAGGCTCAGCCGCTGAAGGCCAGACGGGGTTTCGGGGCGTCCGTGCGTCCGGTCTGCGGGCGCCGGCTGCCGGCCCGGTAGGGCGCGGGCCACACCGCGCCGGGCCCGCCGTATCCCTGTTCGGCCGCCGCGTGCAGCGTCCAGTGCGGGTCGTACAGATGCGGCCGGGCGAGGGCGCACAGATCGGTCCGCCCGGCGAGGATCAGCGAGTTGACGTCGTCCCACGACGAGATGGCGCCCACCGCGATCACCGGGATGCCCGTCTCGTGGCGGATCCGGTCGGCGTACGGCGTCTGGTACGAACGCCCGTACGCCGGCCGTTCGTCGGCCACCACCTGCCCGGTCGACACGTCGATCGCGTCGGCGCCGTGTGCGGCGAAGGCCCGGGCGATCTCGACGGCCTGCTCGGCCGTGGTGCCGCCCTCGGCCCAGTCCGTCGCGGAGATCCGTACGGTCATGGGCCGCTCCTCGGGCCACACCGCCCGTACGGCGTCGAAGACCTCCAGGGGGAAGCGGAGCCGCTTGGCGAGGCTGCCGCCGTAGGCGTCGGTGCGCCGGTTGGTGAGCGGCGAGAGGAAGCCGGAGAGCAGATAGCCGTGGGCGCAGTGCAGTTCGAGCAGGTCGAAGCCGCTGCGGACGGCCCGCCAGGCGGCGGACGCGAACTGCTCGCGGAGGTCCGTGAGTTGGGCGCGGGACAACTCGCGGGGTGTCTGGCTGCCGGGTTTGTACGGGATCGGGGACGCGGCCACCAGCGGCCAGTTGCCCTCCTCCAGCGGCTCGTCCATGCCCTCCCACATCAGCTTGGTCGAGCCCTTGCGGCCGCTGTGCCCGAGCTGCACACCGATGGCGGTGCCCGGGGCCTGGGTGTGCACGAAGTCGGTGATCCGCCGCCAGGCCTCGGCCTGCCGCCCGGTGTAGAGCCCGGCGCAGCCCGGGGTGATGCGCCCCTCGGCGCTCACGCACACCATCTCGGTCATCACCAGTCCTGCCCCGCCCAGCGCCCGCGCGCCCAGGTGGACGAGGTGCAAGTCGCCCGGAACGCCGTCCACCGAGGAGTACATGTCCATCGGCGAGACCACGACCCGGTTGCGCAGGGTCAGGCCCCGCAGCCGGAAGGGGGTGAACATGGGAGGGGTGCCGGGCGCGCAGCCGAACTCCCTTTCCACCGCCTCGGTGAAGCGTGCGTCGCGCAGCCGCAGATTGTCGTGGGTGACCCGGCGGCTGCGGGTGAGCAGGTTGAACGCGAACTGCCGGGCGGGCTGGTCGAGATAGAGCCGGAGGTTCTCGAACCACTCCAGGCTGGCCCGGGCCGCGCGCTGGGTGGAGGCGACGACGGGCCGCCGCTCCTCCTCGTAGGCGGCGAGGGCGTCCCGCAGCGAGGTGTGCTCCTCCAGGCACGCGGCCAGCGCGAGTGCGTCCTCCACCGCGAGCTTGGTGCCGGAGCCGATCGAGAAGTGGGCGGTGTGCGCGGCGTCGCCGAGGAGGACCACGTTGCCGTGCGACCACCGGGCGTTGGTGACCGTGCGGAAGGTGGTCCAGGTGGAGTTGTTGGAGCGCAGGGGCTGTCCGCCGAGCGCGTCCGCGAAGATCTTGGCGCAGCGCTCGATCGTCTCGGCGGTCTCCGACTCGGCGAACCCGGCGGCCCGCCACACCTCCTCGCGCATCTCGACGATGACGGTCGAGGCGTCCCCCGCATACGGATAGCCGTGCAGCTGCATCACGCCGTGCTCGGTCTCGGCGATCTCGAAGCGGAACGCGTCGAAGGCGAAGTCGGCGGCGAGCCAGATGTAACGGCAGCGGTGCTCCTCGACAACGGGCCGGAACACCTCGGCGTAGGCCGCACGGGTGGCGCTGTGCACCCCGTCGGCGGCGATCACCAGGTCGTACGCCTTCGACAGCCGTGCCGGGTGCGGGGCCTCGGACCTGAAGCGGATCTCGACGCCGAGCGAACGGCAGCGCTCGTGCAGGATCTGAAGCAGCCGCCGCCTGCCGAGAGCGGCGAAGCCGTGGCCGCCGGAGGTCTGGCGCACTCCCCGGTGCACGATGTCGATGTCGTCCCAGCGCACGAACTCGTCCTTCAGCGCGGCGTGCACGACGGGGTCGGCGTGCTCGATGCCGCCGAGCGTCTCGTCCGAGAGGACGACACCGAAGCCGAAGGTGTCGTCGGGGGCGTTGCGCTCCCAGACTGTGACCTCGCGGGCCGGGTCGAGACGCTTGAGCAGGGCGGCGGCGTACAGCCCGCCGGGGCCGCCGCCGACGACGGCGACGCGCAGGGGCCGGCGGGCCGCCTCCATGGCTACTTCCCCTGCCATTTCGGGGGCCTCTTCTCCGTGAAGGCGGCGTGGAACTCGGCGTAGTCCTCGCCGTTCATCAGCAGCGCCTGCGTCGACGCGTCCAGCTCGACGGACGCGGCGAGCGGCATGTCCAGCTCGGCCGTCAGCAGCGCCTTGGTCTGCGCGTAGGCGAGGGCCGGGCCGTCGGCGAGCCGGCGGGCCAGCGCCTGGGCCGCCTCGTCGGCGCGGCCCTCCTCGGTCAGCTCGCTGATCAGCCCGATCCGCTCCGCCTCCGGTGCCCGCACCGGCTCCCCGAGCATGAGCAGCCGGGTGGCGTGCCCGAGCCCGACGACCCTCGGGAGCAGATAGGCGGCACCCATGTCGCCGCCGGACAGCCCGACCCTGGTGAACAGGAAGGCGAAGCGCGCGGAGGGGTCGGCCACCCGGAAGTCCGCGGCCAGCGCGAGCACCGCGCCCGCGCCCGCGGCCACCCCGTGCACGGCGGCGATCACCGGGAACGGGCACTCCCGCACGGCCCGGACGACCTGCCCGGTCATACGGTTGAAGTCGAGCAGCTGGGCGGTGTCCATGGAGAGGGTGGCGCCGATGATCTCGTCGACGTCGCCGCCCGAGCAGAAGCCGCGCCCCTCACCGGCCAGCACCAGGGCCCGGACGGACCTCTCCCGGGACAGCTGGGCCAGCAGGTCGCGCAGGTCGGCGTAGGCGCCGAAGGTGAGCGCGTTGAGTTTCTCGGGGCGGTCCAGGGCGACCGTGGCGACCCCGTCCGCCAGGGCGCACCTGAGGTGACGCCAGTCGGAGGTGCGGGCGGCGGAGCCGGTGAAGGGACTCATGACGGGCGGCCTCCTCGGTCGGGGGGCGGCTGTCTGCACTGCTGCTCTGTGACGAAGTTATCACTGATCCATGACTGTCGTCACGAGTGCGCGATACACCATGGCGAAACCCGCCGATCGCCCTCCACGGGGCGCGTCGTACCATGCATGACTCGTGTAGAAAGCAGGACCGCCCTGCGCCATGAACGGACCCGTCTTGTACGAAGCCCCCGCTCCCGCCTCCTGGCGCGTCGCGCTGCCGCAGACCGCCGCGGCCGTGCCGGTCGCGCGCGCACTGGTCCGTACGGCGCTGGCGGAGCTGGAGCACACGGCCGACAGCGACACCGCGGAACTGCTCACCGCGGAACTGGTCGCGAACGCGGTGGAGCACGCGGCGGGCGACGGGCCGATCGAGCTGGTCGTCGAGCTGCTCCCGACCGGCTGCACGGTCGAGGTGCACGATCCCGACCCCGCGCCGCCCGGCGATCTGACCCGCCCCGCCGTGATCCACGCCGACCCCTGGCAGGAGCATGGGCGTGGTCTGCTGCTGATCCGCAGCCTCAGCTCGTCCTGCGGGCACCGCCCCACCGCGTCCGGCAAGGCGGTGTGGTTCAGACTGCCTGCGGTTCCGCGGCAGCGGCGTCCGCGGTGACGGGCGCAGCGGCCATGAGCCGGGAGTGCCGGCGGCCGTAGAGCGCGTAGACGAGGCAGCCGGCCGCCAGGAACGCCGCGAACTGCACCCAGGTGGTCCAGCCCGTCTCGTACATCAGGTACAGGCAGAAGCCCACGCCGAGCAGCGGCACCGCCGGGTACAGCGGTACCCGGAAGGAGCGGGCCAGACCGGGCTCGCGGCGGCGCAGGGCGATGACCGCGACATTGACCACGGCCATCGTGGCGAGGGTGCCGATGGTGCACAGGTTGACCACCGCGTCCAGCGAGGAGAAGGCGGCCGGGACGGCGAAGACGACCGCCACGATCAGGGTGCCGGTGACCGGGGTCGAGGTCCTCGGCGAGACCCGCTCGAAGACACGCGGGACGAGTCCGTCCCGGGCCATCGACATCAGGATGCGGGTCTGGCCGTACATCACCGCGAGCACGACCGAGGCGATGGCGACGACGGCGCCGAAGGCGATCACGCTGCCGCCGACGGTGGAGCCGGTGACCTGGTTGACGACGTACGACAGCGCCGCGGGCCGGCCGCCGACCGCGGGCCCGCCGATGGCGCCGATCGCGGCGAGCGCGACCGCGCAGTACAGCAGCGTGACCAGGCCGATGCAGACGAGGATCGCGACGGGGATGTTCCGGCGGGGGTTCTTGGCCTCCTCGCCGGCGGTGGTGATCGCGTCGAAGCCGATGTACGAGAAGAACGCGGCCGTGGTGCCGGCGCCGATGCCGCCGAGTCCTGCGGGCGTGAACGGGGTCAGGTTGCCGTGTTTGAAGGCGGTGAACCCGATGGCGCAGAAGACGACGAGGATGGCGAGCTTGAGGACCGCCATGGCGGCGGTGGCGCGGGCGCTCTCGCGGACACCGCGCACCAGGAGGACCGAGGCCAGGGCGATCACGATCACGGCGGGCAGGTTGATCACCCCGCCGTCGCCCGGCCCCGCGGAGAGCGCCGCGGGCAGCTGCCACCCGGTGAGGCCGGCCAGCAGCTCGTTCACGTACTGGCTCCAGCCGACCGCGACGGCCGACACGGACACGCCGTACTCCAGCAGCAGGCACCAGCCGACGAGGAAGGCCGTGCCCTCGCCGAAGCCCGCGTAGGCGAAGGAGTACGAGGACCCGGAGACCGGGATGGCGCCACCCAGCTCGGCGAACGCGAAGGCGGTGAAGACGCAGGTGAGGGCGGCGAGCACAAAGGAGACCACGACCGCGGGCCCGGCCTGGGCGACCGAGTCGGACAGGCCGACGAAGATGCCGGTGCCGACGACCGCTCCGACGCCGAAGCAGACGAGCTGGAACAGGCCCATATGGCGTTTGAGGCCATGACCCGCGAGATCGGCGCCGGCCTCGGCGACGAGCAGCTCTGGTGACTTGATGCGGAAGGGGTTGGCGGGTCTGCCGGGCATGAAGGTGGCGCTCTTTTCAGTGGTGCGGGGCGACCAGGGGGTGTCCCTGCCCGGGCGAAGACGGGAGCTTGCCGGGCGCTGGGGGAAGGTCGCGCGACGAGCCGCGGAAGGGGTGGCTCCGGGCTCGCCGAGGATCGTACGGGAAGGATGCGGGGTTCCGCTGTGGCAGCGGGCACGCCCGGTCAGGCGAGGGTGGCGACCAGGATGGCCTTGATCGTGTGCATCCGGTTCTCCGCCTCGTCGAAGACGAGGGAGTGCGCGGACTCGAACACCTCGTCGGTGACCTCCAGTTCGGTCAGCCCGTGCCGCCGGTGGATCTCGCGGCCCACCTCGGTGCCGAGGTCGTGGAAGGCCGGAAGGCAGTGCAGGAACCTCACCTCGTCGTTGCCTGTGGCGCGCAGCACGTCCATGGTCACGGCGTACGGGCCGAGCAGCGCTATGCGCTCGTCCCAGATCTCCTTGGGCTCGCCCATCGACACCCATACGTCGGTGGCGACGAAGTCGGCGCCGCGCACGCCGTCCTTCACGTCCTCGGTGAGCGTGATCCGGGCGCCGGAGGCGGCGGCGAGCCGCCGGGCCGCCTCGACGACCGTCTCCTCGGGCCACAGCGGCCGGGGAGCGGCGATACGGACGTCCATGCCGAGCAGGGCACCGGTGACCAGGTAGGAGTTGCCCATGTTGGAGCGGGCGTCGCCGAGGTAGGCGAAGGCGATGCCGGTCAGCGGCTTGGAGCAGTGCTCGGTCATGGTGAGCAGGTCGGCGAGCATCTGGGTGGGGTGCCACTCGTCGGTGAGGCCGTTGTAGACGGGGACCCCGGCGTGTGCGGCCAGCTCCTCGACCACACGCTGTCCGCGCCCGCGGTACTCGATGGCGTCGAACATCCGGCCGAGCACTCGGGCGGTGTCCTTGACGGACTCCTTGTGCCCGACCTGCGAGCCGGCCGGGTCCAGATAGGTCGTGTGGGCGCCCTGGTCGGCGGCCGCGACCTCGAAGGCGCAGCGAGTGCGGGTCGAGGTCTTCTCGAAGATCAGGGCGATGTTCCTGCCGGTCAGGTGACGCGTCTCGGTCCCGGCCTTCTTGGCCGCCTTGAGATCGGCCGCCAGCTCGATCAGGGAACGGAACTCATCGGCGGTGAAGTCCAGCTCCTTGAGGAAGTGACGTCCGGCGAGGGCGGTCGGGACTGTCGCCATGTGGGCGCTCCAGGGATGCGAGGGGCAGGACGAACAAGGGGACGAATGGAAGTCTATACGACGCGTTACATTTCTATACGGACCCCGCCCGCCCCGCCCGCCCCGGTGCCCCAGGCACCCCGGCGGCGCCCTCAGACGGGGTCCCTCTCCACCGGGCAGCTCATGCACCGGGGCCCGCCCCTGCCCCTGCCCAGCTCGCTCCCCGGGATCTCGATCACCTCGATCCCCTGTTTGCGCAGATGAGTGTTGGTGGTCGAGTTCCGCTCATAGGCGATGACGACCCCCGGTTCGACGGCGAGGACGTTGCACCCGTCGTCCCACTGCTCCCGCTCGGCCGCGTGCACGTCCTGCATCGGGGTCAGCACCCGGATCTCGCTCAGCTCCAGCGACGCTGCGATCGCACGGTGCATATGCTCCGGCGGATGGTCGGTGACCTTCAGCTCCTTGTCGCCGGCCCCAGGCTCGATGGTGTACGAGCGAAGCATGCCGAGCCCCGCGTACTGGATGAAGGTGTCCGCGTTCACCATGCTCATCACGGTGTCGAGGTGCATGAGGGCGCGCCGCTTGGGCAGGTCGAGCGCCACGATGGACCGCGCCGACCCCGCGGCGAAGAGCTTGGTCGCGAGCATCTCGACGGCCTGGGGAGTGGTCCGTTCGCTCATGCCGATGAGCACGGCACCGCTGCCGATGACCAGCACGTCACCGCCCTCGATCGTCGAGGGGTAGTCGGCCTGGCCCTCCGACCACAGAGGGAAGGTCTCGTCACGGAACAGCGGATGGTGCCGGTAGATCGCCTCGAAGTGGACGGTCTCGCGCTGCCGGGCGGGCCAGCGCATGGCGTTGATGGAGACACCGTCGTAGATCCAGGCGGAGGTGTCCCGGGTGAAGAGATGGTTGGGCAGGGGACGCAGCAGGAAGTCGTCGAGGTCCATGACATGGAACCGCACGGAGGTCGGCTCCGGGTGGGCCTCGAGGAACTCGCGCTTGGTCATACCGCCGATGAGGGCCTCGGCGAGTTCCGCGGCGGGCAGCGCGCCGAAGGCCGCGCGCAGATGATCGGTGGCGAGCGGCCCGTACTCCTTCTCGTGGAAGACGCGGTCCAGGACCAGGGCCCTGGCCGTCGGGATCTCCAGGACCTCGGTGAGCAGATCGCCGAAAAGATGGACCTCGACCCCGCGGTCGCGCAGCACGTCGGCGAACCCGTCGTGCTCGGCGCGCGCCCGGCGCACCCACAGCACATCGTCGAAGAGAAGCGCGTCCTTGTTGCTGGGGGTGAGCCTTTTGAGCTCGAGATCCGGCCGGTGCAGGATGACGCGGCGCAGCCGCCCGGCCTCGGAGTCGACATGGAATCCCATGCCTCCATCCTGACCATTAGGGCGCGTGTTCACCCTTCGTTCCCTGCGAACCGCGCCGTTTGATTTCGTCCACCTGACGATAAACGGCCCGGGGTATACGCGGTGCGGTTGTGGCGGGTGGGCCGCAGACGGCACCGTCAGCAGTACGGCGGCTGGTCGGTGAGAGAGGCCGCGACCCGCATCCACACACCGAACAGCCGGTACAGCGCGGGCAGTTCGCCCTCCGCCCGGACGGTGCGGCTGTCGGTGGCGGTGACGCCGGGGATGCCGAGCAGCGTGGCGGGCACCGAGGCCGACTGCCAGCGGACGCTGAGCGTGGACGGCCCCGGGACCGCCGGAAGCGGTGCGCGTGGTGCGCAGAGGGCGGCGGTGACCGCCTCCTCGATCGCCTTGCGCGCCTCCGCCTCCGGGCGCAGCTCGGCCGCGAACCGGTCCCGGGCGTACTTCACCGCCACCGTGGTGATCGACCCGTCCCAGGCGGCGGCCTCCCCGCATGCCGCGTCGTCCCCGGTGAGCGCCACGACGGGGACACCCAGCGCCGCGGCCGTTGCCTGGGCGAGCCCGATCTCGCCGACCGGCCGCCCGTCCAGCCACATGTCCTCGATCTCATGCCCCATGAAGCTGTGGCTGAGCACACCGGGTTCGCCCGCCCGGGAGTGGTAACCGACGCAGACCATGGCGTCGTGTCCGGGGATGAGACCCTCGAGCATGCCCATCCGCTTGGGCCTGCCCCGGACCAGCCGGACCGCCGGATGCAGCGCCTCGGGCAGCAGATTGCGCATCGGGCCATGGGCGTCGTTCACCAGGACGCCGGCGGCACCGGCCGCCAGTGCGCCCCGCACGGCCGCGTTGACGTCCTCCGCCATCATCCGCCGGCCGCGCTCGTAGTCCCGTCCGCCGGGCTGGACGTCGTCGCGGTCGACGAGTCCCGTGATGCCCTCCATGTCGGCGCTGATGTAGACCTGCACGCTGCGTACTCCTCGGGCTCGATCGTCCGGAAGGACGCCGGGCCCGAGGAGTGCGGTTCCGTCACAGCCGGGGGTCCACCGGTTCCGACTCCAGGGCCAGCACCCCGAAGACCGCCTCGTGGACCCGCCACAGCGGTTCGCCCTCCGCGAGGCGGTCCAGCGCCTCCAGGCCGAGGGCGTACTCGCGCAGTGCGAGAGAGCGCTTGTGGTTCAGGAACCGGCCGCGCAACCGGGTCAGGTTCTCCGGGCGCGTGTACTCGGGACCGTAGATGATCCTCAGGTACTCACGACCGCGGCACTTGATGCCCGGCTGCACCAGACGGCCGGCCGCACCGCGCACCACCGCCTCCACCGGCTTGACCACCATGCCCTCGCCACCGCGCCCGGTCATCTCCAGCCACCAGTCGACTCCGGCGCGCACCGACTCCGGGTCGCCGGTGTCGACGTACAGCCGGCGGGTCGTCTGGAGCAGCCCGCTTCCGTCGTGCTCGACCAGCCGGTCCAGCAGTGCCAGCTGCCCGTCGTGCGGCAGCGCCGCGAGACTGCGGCCCTGGACGGCCAGGAGCTGGAACGGGGCCAGCCGGACGCCGTCCAGTCCGTCGGTGGTCCAGCAGTAGCGCCGGTACGCCGCCGTGAACGCCGCCGCGTCCGCGGCCCGTGCGCGCTGGTGCGAAAGCAGTTCCGTCACCTCCACGCCCCGCGCCGCCGCGCCCTCCAGCGCGGCCAGCACCCCCGGGAACGCGGCACCGGACGCCGCACCCACCGCCGCGTACTGCGAGCGCAGCAACCCGGAAGCCTTCAGCGACCAGGGCATCAGCTCGGCGTCGAGCAGCAGCCAGTCCGTCCGAAGCTCCTCCCACAGGCCCGCCTCGCCGATCGCCGAACGCAGCCGGCCGAGGATCTCCTCGGTGACCGCTGCGTCGTCGAAGAACGGCCGGCCCGTACGGGTGTACAGCGACCCGGTGGGGCCCTTCCCGCCTCCGGCCGCACCCGGGCCGGACGGGCCACCGACCCCGAAGCGCCTCCGTGCCGTCTCGGCGTCCCGGCACACCAGGGCCACGGCCCGCGAGCCCATGTGCTTCTCCTCGCACACGACCCGCGCGACCCCGTCCTCCTGGTACTGCGCGAAGGCCTCCGCCGGATGCTCCAGGTAGCCCTCGACATGGCTGGTCGCGGTCGGTGCCATCGTCGGGGGCAGATACGGCAGCAGACGCGGGTCGACCGCGAAGCGGCTCATGACCTCCAGGGCCGCCGCGGCGTTCTCCTCGCGGACCGAGACCCGGCCCCCGTGCCGCGTCTCCACGACCCTGCGGCCCTGGACGTCGGCGAGGTCCAGCGGGCGGCCGTCGTGGCCGCCCGGCGCCTCGGTGCGCAGCGGCCTGCCCGGCTCGTACCAGACCCGCTCGGCCGGTACGTCGACCAGCTGCCGCTCCGGCCAGCGCAGCGCGGTCAGCTTGCCGCCGAAGACGGCACCGGTGTCCAGGCAGATCGTGTTGTTCAGCCAGGTGGCCTCCGGAACCGGGGTGTGGCCGTACACGACGGCCGCCCTGCCCCGGTAGTCCTCCGCCCACGGGTAGCGCACCGGCAGGCCGAACTCGTCCGTCTCCCCCGTGGTGTCGCCGTACAGCGCGTGCGAGCGGACCCGGCCCGAGGTGCGGCCGTGGTACTTCTCCGGCAGACCGGCGTGGCACACCACCAGCCGCCCTCCGTCGAGGACGTAATGGCTGACCAGCCCGTCGATGAACTCCCGGACCTGCTGCCTGAACTCCTCGCTCTCGCCCTCCATCTGCGCGATCGTCTCGGCGAGTCCGTGCGTGTGCTGGACCTTGCGGCCGCGCAGATGGCGCCCGAACTTGTTCTCGTGGTTGCCGGGCACGCACAGCGCGTTGCCGGACGCCACCATCGACATCACACGTCGCAGTACGCCCGGACTGTCCGGGCCACGGTCGACCAGGTCGCCCACGAAGACGGCGGTACGGCCCTCCGGGTGCACACCGTCGACGTATCCGAGCCTGCCCAGCAGCGACTCCAGCTCGGACGCGCAGCCGTGGACGTCGCCGACGATGTCGAAGGGGCCGGTGAGGTGGGTCAGGTCGTTGAAACGCTTCTCGGTGACGACCGTCGCGTTCTCGATCTCCTCCACGCCCCGCAGCACATGCACCTTGCGGAAGCCCTCCCGCTCCAGGTGCCTCAGGGAGCGGCGCAGTTCGCGCGTGTGGCGCTGGATGACGCGGCGCGGCATGTCCGCCCGGTCGGTGCGGGCCGCGTTGCGCTCGGCGCACACCTCCTCCGGCACATCGAGCACGATCGCGATCGGCAGCACGTCGTACCGCCGGGCCAGCTCGATCAGCTGACGGCGGCCCTCCTGCTGCACGCTGGTGGCGTCGACCACCGTGCGGCGCCCCG
Source organism: Streptomyces sp. NPDC046931 (assembly GCF_040644655.1). Lineage (NCBI taxonomy): Bacteria > Bacillati > Actinomycetota > Actinomycetes > Kitasatosporales > Streptomycetaceae > Streptomyces > Streptomyces sp. NPDC046931. The sequence continues at coordinate 58,591 of NZ_JBEYWX010000010.1, read as the reverse complement.
CCTCGAGGCGCTTGCCGGCGATGTAGTGCAGTACGTCGAAGGCGTCACGGCTCGCGCTCTGGTCATTCTCGTCGTCGGCCACCAGTCCGCGGCAGAAGTCCGACGAGATGACCTCGGTCGGCTTGAAGTGCCTGCGGGCGAAGGTGGACTTGCCCGAGCCGGAAGCGCCGACCAGGACCACGAGGGAGAGGTCGGTCACGGGCAGGGTGCGCCCCTGGGTCCGGGTGGTGGTCATGCGGCCTTCTCCTCCTTCGTGGTGAGCGTGAACACGGCCATCTGGGTGGGCGGCCCCACCTCGGGGTCATCGGGTCCCACGGCCACGAACCGCACACCGTAGCCGTGCCGTTCGGCCACCGTGCCCGCCCATGCCCGGAACTCCTCCCGCGTCCACTCGAAGCGGTGGTCGCCGTGGCGGACATGCCCGGCCGGCAGGCTCTCCCAGCGGACGTTGTACTCGACGTTCGGGGTGGTCACGAGCACCGTCCGGGGCCGGGCCGCGCCGAACACCGCGTACTCCACGGCGGGCAGCCGCGGCGGGTCGACATGCTCGACGACCTCGCTGAGCACCGCGGCGTCGTAACCCTTCAGACGGCGGTCGGTGTACGCGAGCGAGCCCTGGAAGAGCTGCACGCGGGACGCCTGCCGCTCCCCCATGCGGTCCAGTTTCAGACGCCGGGCGGCGATGGCGAGCGCCCGCGCCGACACGTCCACACCCACGATCTCCGTGAACCGCGCGTCCTTCAGCAGCGCCTGCACCAACTGGCCCTGCCCGCAGCCCAGGTCGAGGACCCGGGCGGCGCCGGACTCCTCGAGCGCGTCGATGATCGCGTCCCTGCGCCGCACGGCGAGCGGGGCCGGCTTCTCCTCCGTCTCGGTCTCGGCCTCGACCGCGTTGTCGATCTCCTCGACCTCGCTGTCGTCGGTCTCGGCGAGCCGCACCAGTTCCAGCCGCTCCATCGCCTGCCGGGTCAGCGACCAGCGGCGCGACAGATAACGGCTGGTGATCAGCTTCTGCTCCGGGTGGCCGGGCAGCCAGCCCTCGCCCGCCCGCAGCAGCTTGTCGACCTCGTCTGCGGCGACCCAGTAGTGCTTGGCGTCGTCGAGGACCGGCAGCAGGACGTACAGATGACGCAGGGCCTCGGCCAGGGTCAGCGTCTGCGACTGAAGCACCAGGCGCACATACCGCGAGTCCCCCCACTCCGGGAACTCGGCGTCGAGAGCGACCGGTTCGGCGGTGACCGTCCAGCCGAGCGGCGCGAAGAGACGGTGTACGAGGTCGGGGCCGCCCCGGGCGGGCAGGGCCGGTATCTCGATCCGCAGGGGCAGCGGCTGCCCGGCGCGCTCGGGCCGAGCCGTGCACACACCCCGCATGGCGCTGGAGAACACGCTGCTGAGCGCCACGGCGAGCAGGGAGGAGGCCGCGTAGGGGCGGTCGTTGACATACTGGCCGAGGACCGCGTCGGGCGCGCCGCCCCGGCCCTTGCCCTTACCGCGCCGGACCAGTGCCACCGCGTCGACCTCCAGCAGCAGCGCCGCCGTGCAGCGCTCGGCGTCCGCCTCGGGGTAAAGGACGTGCGCGGTGCCGTAGGAGGTGGAGAACGCCTGGGCTCTGTCCGGGTGTTTGTGCAACAGGAAACCCAGGTCGGTGGCCGGGTGCTGCTCGGTGCCGGTGGTGGAGATCGTCAGGAACACGTGACCGAGTATCGGCGCCGACGAGCCCTCGGTGGTACTGGATTTCCCGGCGGAGGCGCCCTGATTCACGGGGTGCGGGAGAATCGAGTCCGCGCCTTCACGCCCCACGCCCCCAGCGCGCGGCGCCACGCGCGGAGGGCCTCCGCGGGCTTCGGTCGGGCTAGCTCAGCTGGGACCGGACCTGGGAGGAGATCAGCTCCAGGTGGTCCAGGTCGTCGAGGTCGAGGATCTGGAAGTAGATACGACCGGAGCCGATCTCCTGATAGCGGCCGATCTTGTCGACGACCTCGGCCGGGGTCCCGGCCAGGCCGTTGGCCTTCAGCTCGCCGACTTCGCGGCCGATAGCGGCGGCGCGGCGGGCCACCTCCTGGTCGTCCCTGCCGACACAGGCCACCAGCACGTTCGAGTACGTCAGGGCGTCGGCGCCGCGTCCGGCCTCCTCCGCCGCCGCACGGACCCGGCCGAACTGGCGCTCACTGTCCTCGACGGAGGCGAAAGGGACGTTGAACTCATCGCCGAACCGCGCGGCCAGCCGCGGGGTGCGGGTCGCGCCGTGGCCGCCGATGAGTACCGGGACCTTGGACTGGGCGGGCTTGGGCAGGGCGGGCGAGTCGGTCAGGTCGTAATACCGGCCGTGGAAGGTGAAGGTCTTGCCGGGCTCGGTCGCCCACAGACCGGTGACGATCGCCAGCTGCTCCTCGAGACGGGCGAACTTCTCCTTGGGGAACGGAATGCCGTACGCCTTGTGCTCCTCCTCGAACCAGCCCGCCCCCAGGCCCAGTTCGACGCGGCCTGCGGACATCTGGTCGACCTGGGCGACCTGGATGGCGAGGGCACCGGGCAGGCGGAAGGTGGCGGCGGTCATCAGCGTACCGAGGCGGATGCGCTTGGTCTCGCGGGCCAGGCCGGCGAGGGTGATCCAGGCGTCGGTGGGACCGGGAAGGCCGTCCCCGGCGCCCATCTTCAGATAGTGGTCCGAACGGAAGAAGGCGTCGAAGCCCAGCTCCTCCGTGGCCTTGGCGACGGAGAGGAGGGTGTCGTAGGTCGCCCCCTGCTGGGGCTCGGTGAAGATGCGAAGATCCATACCTCCATGGTGCACGCTCGAACACCGGGCGGCTTCGGCGCTGCCGCCGGTCTTCGGCGGACTCGCTCGGGTGGAATCCGCGGGACTCGGCCGGGTGCTCCCGGCCTGGGCACGGAGGGCGTGCTCAGCCCGCCGTTCTGTAGCGCTCCCGTATCTCGCCGTCCCGGGCCGCCAGTCTGCGCAGCATCTCTCTCACCCGGTCCCTCGACTCGTCGGCCGCGTCTATGGCCTCCATGCACTGCCAGTAGGTGCCCTCGTCGTCCGCCGCGCTCGCGACCGCGACGAGGGCCATGCCGAGTTCCGTCAGGAGGGTGCCCAGGTCGACGAGGGCCTTGCCGGCATCACCGAGATCCGTGAGCTGGGCGGCCCGCAGGTCGGCCACGTCGATGGGGGGAGTGTCCAGGACACCGCAGCCTCTGCCCGCCAGTTCCGTCAGACCCAGTGCCTCGCCGCGCAGTTCGGGTGGTCCCGAGACCGCCAGGCGACTGCCGATCGCCTGCGCCAGAGCGTAGGCCTGCCACGCCTCCTTCATGATCCTCGGCCCGCCCTCGCTCCCCGCCAGGGCGCGCCTGCTCGCCACGATGAGCCGCACCGCGTCCATGCGCTGCCCCCACTCTGTCCCGACGGGCTCCCACACGTCATGCCCGAACTCCGTTGTCCACTACCCAGAGTGAGGGTTCGCGGGCCGAAAAGCCAGAGCTGGACCGAAATCTGTGGACAACCCGAGGGATGGGGACAACTCAATGACTCCGGAGAGTGACCGCCAGCGGTTGCGGGGGCGGGTTCCGTCTCAGTCGGTGCCCGGCGCCGGGAACCGCTCCTCGTTGCGGTCGATCTTCGCGTCGAGCGCCGCCAGCGCGTCGATGCCGAGGACGTCGCACAGCTGGAGCAGATACGCGAGCACGTCCGCGACCTCGTCCCTCACCCGATGGGCGGTCGCGGGGTCGTCCATCACCCGGCCGGACTCCTCGGGTGTCAACCACTGGAAGATCTCGACCAGTTCGGACGCCTCGACGCTCAGCGCGGCCGCCAGGTTCTTGGGCGTGTGGTAGGGCTGCCAGTTGCGCGCCGCGGCGAAGTCCGCGAGGCGCCGCTGGAGCCGCGCCACATCGAGGCCCTCGGGTGCTCCGGGTTCCGGAGGCACGGGCTCAGGCTCTGGTGTCACGGCTCAGGTCTACCACCGTCACCCCGTCGTCCGCCTCTGTCGCCCGGGGCGCCTCGCTCACCGCGCCCACCAGGCGGATATGGCCGCGTTCGCACATCCGTGCCGCCAGCCGGAGCAGTTCCCGTGTCTGCCTGGAGTCCATGCAGCGGTCGAATCCGTCCGCCAGCACCGTGAGGGTCTGCAGGGCCGCCGGCACCTCCCCCACCGGGTCGACTTCGAGGACGCCCGGACCGGTCAGGAGCACCAGCGCCAGGGCCACATAGCGCAGTTCGCCGTCGCCCAGGAGTTCCAGCGGTGTGCGCAGCCCGTCGCCCCGGTCCAGCAGAGCGCGGATCCGTCCGTCACCGAGCGGCTCGGCCAGCAGATCCACCACCCCTCCCGCGCATCCGGCCCCGACCGCCGAGGTCAGCAGCGCATGCCGGCGGACGCACTCCGCGCGGGTACGCCACAGCACGTCGGCGAGGTTCTCACACCCCGGCAGCAGCCGGCCCGCGCCCGGCGGGACGGGGGCGCGCATCCGGCGGGGGCGCGGGTCACAGGCGAAGACCGAGCGCAGGGCGACCACCATCTGCTCGGCCGCGGCGAGCACGCGGCGCTGGCCGTCGGTCTTGCCCGCGACCCGCAGTGGCAGCAGGGCGGTGCCGAGGCGATCGTCCGGAAGCGGAGCCCGGGTGACCGGTGAGGAGCCCGCCGTGTGCCAGGCCGCCTGCACCGCCGCCCGGCCCGGGTCGCGCAGCGCCGTCTCCAGCAGTACCAGCCCGCCGGAGGTCAGCCGCTCGCCGACGATGCGCAGCTCGGGCTCGGCCTGGACGGCGAGGTCGAGCCGGACGGGCCCCTGAGGGCCGTCGGCCGTGCAGCCGATGCGGAAGCCGCGCCGCCGCTGGGCGTCGGGCCGCGCCCGCTCGGGGACGCAGGCCGCCGGGGCCGGGAACGCCTCCCCCAGCTCGGCTCCGCCGCCGAGCCGCGCCAGCGCCTCGTACGCCTGTAACGCCCGGGATTTGCCCGAGCCGCTGGGCCCGGTGAAGAGCGTCAGCGGGCCCAGCGGGAAAACGGCCTGCCGGTGCCCGGCGAACGCGGACAGCCGCAGCTCGGTGACGCAGGGGCGGTCCGGCCGGTCCGGATGGGCGTCGGGGGTGCCGGGGCGGTCCGGCAGGTACAGCGCGGGGGTGGCGGTCATGTCCGGGACGGTAGGGTCGCCTGCCCCGGGCGAACCGTTCCGCCCTCGCGTCCTTCCTACGATCGGGCGACCGAGGAAGCGGCACGTCGACGCCCTCGGTCACCGGCCCGCACGACCGACCCGTATGGGCGGACCCCGGCGATCAGACGCCGGGAACCACCGCCCCCTCCATCAGGCCCCGCACCTCGGTCCCCGGCGGGGTCAGCAGGAAGACATTGCGGTCGACGCGGTGCATCCCGCTGGCCAGGCCGAAGACGACACCCGTGCTGAAGTCCAGCACCCGCTTGGCGACCTCGGTCTCCGCACCCGTGAGGTCGAGCAGCACGGGCACCCCCGCCATCAGCGTCTCGGCGACCTCGCGGGCGTCCGCGAACACATTGACCCGCAGGACGACGAAACGGCGGCGCGCCTCGGTCTCCGCCTCGGGTATGGACCGGTGGCCGACCGCGGACGGCCAGGCGTCCCGGCCACGCAGCGGAACGACCTGAGCGAGCCCTTCCCACTGTTCGTCGGTGACATCGTGGCTGTTCACCGGCCCTCCCCGCTGGCTCGCACTCATCGTCTGCATCGGTCAATTCTTACGCATGGTCACCCGTTCGGCCCAACAGCGACACGGGCTGCGACACCGGCGGGGGCAGCTTCGGCCACTTCGGCCCCTCGGCCCCCTCCACCTCGGTGACCTCGGCCCCCTCCACCTCGGTGACCTCGGCCACCTCCACCGTGACCTTCGCCACCTCGGCCACCACTGCCACCTCGGTTCCTTCGCCGCTTCGGCCCTATCGCACCCCGTCGGTACCGCCCTCGCGCCCGCCTCACACCGGCCGAGCGCCTCCTGTGCAGCTCCCGTAACCCCTCAAGATCGAGGCGCGTGACATCGGCGTAACGGCCGGTTCTTACGGTCGTCGTCATGACGACAAGTCCCGGAACGCAGCAGATACGGACCGTCTGCTCGTACTGCGGCGTCGGCTGCGGGATCGTGCTCGACGTCGCGACCGGCGCCGACGGCCGCCGCCGCGTCGTCAAGGCGTCCGGCGACAAGGAGCACCCCGCCAACCGCGGCCGGCTGTGCACCAAGGGGGCGACCACCGCGGATCTGCTGGCCGCTCCCGGGCGGCTGACCGCAGCGCTCGTCCGTGACGACCGCGGTGCGGAGCCGGCGCCCGCGTCCGTCGACGCGGCCGTCCGCACGACCGCACGCCGGCTGCGGGAGATCGTGGACGAGCACGGCCCGGACGCGGTCGCGTTCTACGTTTCGGGGCAGCTCAGCCTGGAGGCGCAGTATCTGGCGAACAAACTCGCCAAGGGGTTCGTGCGGACGAACCGGATCGAGTCCAACTCACGGCTGTGCATGGCGAGCGCCGGCGCGGGCTACAAACTGTCGCTGGGTGCCGACGGGCCGCCGGGCTCGTACGACGATCTGGACAAGGCGGATGTCTTCCTGGTCATCGGTTCGAACATGGCCGACTGCCATCCGATCCTCTTCCTGCGGCTGATGGACCGGGTCAAGGCGGGCGCCAAGCTGATCGTGGTCGACCCCCGGCGCACCGCGACCGCGGCGAAGGCGGACCTGTTCCTGAAGATCCGGCCCGGGACCGATCTCGCCCTGCTCAACGGGCTGCTGCACCTGCTGTATGAGAACGGTCGCACGGACGCAGACTTCATCGCCCGGCACACCGAGGGCTGGGAGGCGATGCCCGGCTTCCTCGCCGACTACGCGCCCGCGGCCGTCGCGGAGATCACGGGTCTTGCCGAGGACGACATCCGGGAGGCGGCTCGGCTCATCGGCGAGGCCGGGGAGTGGACGAGCTGCTGGACCATGGGGCTCAACCAGTCCACGCACGGCACCTGGAACACCAACGCGCTGGTCAATCTGCATCTGGCGACCGGGGCGATCTGCCGCCCGGGCAGCGGCCCCTTCTCGCTCACCGGCCAGCCCAACGCCATGGGCGGCCGGGAGATGGGCTACATGGGGCCCGGGCTGCCGGGCCAGCGGTCCGTCCTCGTGGCCGAGGAGCGGGCGTTCGTCGAGGAGTTGTGGGGGGTGCCGTCCGGCACCCTCCGCGAGGACGGGGTCGGCCGCGGGACCGTCGAGATGTTCCGGAAGATGGCCGAGGGAGAGATCAAGGCCTGCTGGATCATGTGCACCAACCCCGTGGCGTCGGTGGCCAACCGGAAGACCGTCATCGAGGGGCTGGAGGCCGCGGAGTTCGTCGTCGTGCAGGACGTGTTCGCGGAGACCGAGACCAACGCGTACGCCGACGTCGTGCTGCCCGGCGCGCTGTGGACCGAGACGGAGGGCGTCCTCGTCAACAGCGAGCGGGGGCTGACCCTTGCACGGCCCGCGGTGGACCCGCCGGGCGAGGCGACGGCCGACTGGCGGCTGATCGCGGCCGTCGCGCGCGAGATGGGGTACACGGACGGGTTCTCGTACGACAGCGCGGAGGAGGTCTTCGAGGAGATCGGGCGGGCGTGGAACCCGAAAACGGGCTGGGATCTGCGAGGGGTGACCTACGGGCGGCTGCGGTCCGGGCCCGTGCAGTGGCCGGCCGCGCGGGAGGACGGCCCGGCGCGCAACCCCATCCGGTACGTCGAGGACGGGCTGTCCTTTCCGACGCCGAGCGGGCGGGCCGTGTTCCACGCGCGGCCGCATCTGCCGCCCGCGGAGCTCCCGGACGACGACTTTCCGTTCCTGCTCAACACCGGGCGGGTGCAGCACCAGTGGCACACGCTGACGAAGACCGGGAAGGTCGCCAAGCTCAACAAGCTCAGCCCCGGGCCTTTCGTGGAGGTGCACCCCGAGGACGCCGAACGGCTCGGGATCGTCGACGGCGACCGGCTCGAGGTGGCCTCGCGGCGCGGGCGGGCCGTCCTGCCGGCGGTGGTGACCGACCGGGTGCGGCGGGGGTGCTGTTTCGCGCCGTTCCACTGGAACGACCTGTTCGGCGAGTATCTGAGTGTCAACGCGGTGACCAGCGACGCGGTGGACCCGGTGTCGTTCCAGCCGGAGTTCAAGGTGTGCGCGGTGGCGCTGACGAAGGTGGCGGAACCGCCGGCCGTCGAGCACGGCGGCCAGGCTCCCGCCCTCGCCCCGGCACCGGACGCGGCCCCGCTCACCACCCCAGCGGACACCACCCCGCCCCCCGCCGCACCGGCCGGCGCCGCCTTCGGTTTCGTGCCCTCACCACCGCCGGTCCTGACCAGCCGCGAACGCCAGTACCTGACCGGTTTCCTCGCGGGTCTCCCCTCCGGCATGCCGGGCGTGCCCGTGCTGCCGACGGACGCGCCCTTCAGCCCCGAGCACGCCCTGTGGGTCAACGGGGTCCTCGCGGGCCTGTACTCCAGGTCCGGGACGGATGGCACGCCCCGGGAGCCGGCCGGGCGAGAGGTCGTCGTGCTGTGGGCCTCGCAGACGGGGAACGCGGAGGAGTTCGCGGCCGCCACCGTGCGGCGGCTGACCGCGACCGGACACCGGGTCACCCTGGCGGGCATGGACGAGACGGATGTGCGTCACCTCCCGCGCGGCGCCGATCTGTTGCTGATCACCAGCACGTTCGGCGACGGGGAGGCCCCCGACAACGGCTCCGGCTTCTGGAACGACCTCTCCGGTCAGGAGGCCCCGCGGCTCGACGGCGTGCGGTACGCCGTGCTCGCCTTCGGGGACTCGTCGTACGACGACTTCTGCGGGCACGGGCGCCGGCTGGACGCGCGTCTGCACGAGCTGGGCGGGGTGCGCCTCGCGCCGCGCACGGACTGCGAACCCGATTACGAGCCGTCGGCGGGGGCCTGGCTCGAGGAGGTCCTCGGAGCCCTCGCCGGCCCGGCATCGGAACAGGACCCGAAGGCGCCCGGTGCGGGAACCCCGGCCCCGGCGGCGCCCGGCGCGGGCGAACCGGCTCCGGCGGCGGCGCCCCGGGCCGCGAAACCCGCCCCGGCCGCCGCCCGCCTCGTCGGCAACCGGCCGCTGAGCCGGCCCGGTGCGGGCAAGGAGGTGCGGCGGTTCACCTTCGACACGAGCGGCACGGACCTCTCGTACGAGGCCGGGGACGCGCTCGGGGTGCACCCGGTCAATTCCCCCGCCCTCGTGGAGGAGTGGCTGGAGGCCACGGGGATCGACGGCTCCACGGCGGTCGAGGCCGTGGACGGCGGCGAGACCTCCTTCGCGGACCTCCTGCTCCGGCATCTCGACATCACCCGGATCGGCCCGGACCTTCTGCGCTTCGTCGCCGAACGCGCCCGTGACGGCCGGGAGCTGCGGCAGCTGATGCGGCCCGACAACAAGGACGGGCTGGCACGCTGGTCCTGGGGGCGGCAGGCGGTCGACGTGGTGGCCGAGCACGCGGTGAAGGCGTCGGCGGAGGAGTGGACCGGGGTGCTCAAGCGGCTGCGGCCGCGGCTGTACTCGATCTCCTCGAGCCCGCTCGTCGATCCGCAGCGGGTGTCGCTGACGGTGTCCGTGGTGCGCTACGAGGGCCTGGGCGGGCGGCAGCGGGCGGGGGTCTGCGGCGGTTTCCTCGCGGACACCGAGCCGGGCACCTCCGTGCCGGTCTTCGTGCAGCGCTCCCCGCACTTCCGGCCCCCGGCCGACGGCTCGACGCCGATGGTGATGGTGGGGCCCGGGACCGGAGTCGCGCCGTTCCTCGGTTTCCTCGAGGAACGGCGCGAACTGGGACACAAAGCGCCGAACTGGCTGTTCTTCGGGGAGCAGCACCGCGCCACGGACTTCTACTACGAGGAGGAGCTGGCGGCGCTCCGGCGGGGAGGCCTCCTCACCCGGCTCGACACCGCCTTCTCCCGGGACCAGCGGGCCAAGATCTACGTGCAGGACCGGATGCGCGAGCACGGCCTGGAGCTGTGGCACTGGCTGCGGGACGGTGCCCGCCTCTATGTCTGCGGGGACGCCTCCCGCATGGCCAAGGACGTCGACCGGGCGCTGCGGGACATCGCGACCGTGCACGGCGGACTGAGCGAAGCGGAGGCGGCCGCGTATGTGAAGCAGCTGGCCGCCGAGAAGCGCTATGTGCGTGACATCTACTGACCAAGATGACCGATCGAGGAGACCGGCGGAGGAGACCGGCGGAGGAGTGCGTACATTGCCCAGTCGGTACACCCCCGTACAGGTAGTTCTTACGACCCTCACACCGGACTCTTCACCTCCAGGGGGTCGACGTTCATCCTGTCGCCTTACGTTCCGTGGCGTGCAGTTGGCAGAAGTGAGGCCCTCTACAAGCGGCCGATGGACGCGTCTGCGCCCTCTGGTGGCGCCGGACGAGCAGGAACAGACCCCCGCGCAGTGGCACCGCATCCTGACGCTGCTCGCGAACATCAGCCTGCTCATCGGCACCCGCGCGGTGTGGTCCTCCGCCGCAAGCCACAAGCTGGTGATCGCCGCGATCATCTCCATCTGCTACGCGTCGATCCTGGTCACCGGTGTCCTGACGCTGGTGGTGCGGCGCAGCCGGTCGCTGGCTCGGCTCGACCTCGTCGTCCTGGTGACGGCGGTCACACTCGTCTACTGCGCCCTGACCGTGAAGCACACCTTCAGCGACGAGTCGATCCTCACCACACAGGCCGCCCGTGAACTGATACACGGCCACCCGGTGTACGGGCAGCCGTGGCCCTGGCTGTTCGGCCACGGTATCGCCTACACCCCGACGGTGACGGGCGGCTACGACTACACATACGGCTACCCGCCGCTGACCGCCCTGCTCACCGCGCCCCTGCTGTGGATCGGCCACGGTGCGGTGCCGGAGACGCTGGTCGTCACGACCGCGCTCGTCCTCGGCACGATCGTCCTGTGGAAGATGCTGCCGACGCCGTGGCGCTCCGCGGCCACCATGGTGTGCCTCGGCTTCGGGATGATCCCGGCGTACGCCCGGCTCGGCTACCCGGCGGTCGTCGCGCTCGCCTTGCTGATCCCCGTCGTGGTGCGCTGGACGCGGATGGGCGCGGGCGGTCCGGCCGACTGGGCGCGGGCCGCGTGTCTGGGCGCGGCCTGCGCCACCCAGCAGCTGCCCTGGTTCCTGGCGCCGTTCCTGCTCGCCGGGGTCTACGCGCTGCGCCGCGGGGAACTGGGGGCGCGCGGGGCCGCCGCGGCCGTGGGGCGCATCCTCGCCATAGCCGCCGGAACGTGGCTGCTGATCAACGCGTACTTCGTCGTGAGCGAGCCACGCACCTGGATATCGGGCATAGCGCTGCCGCTCACCCAGGGCGCGGTGATCCACGGCCAGGGCCTGGTGGGCATCTCCCTGTACTACACCGACGGCAGCGACCGGCTGACCTGGTACTCGCACGCCAGCATGCTGCTGGCGGCGGGACTGCTGGCACTGTTCGTGCTGTTCGTGCGCCGGCTGGGTCCGGCCGCGACCGTGCTGCCGTGGTGTGCGTTCTTCCTCGCGACCCGCTCGCAGGACGGGTACTACCTGCTGATGACGCCGCTGTGGCTGGCGGCCGCCGTCACCGTGCCGCCCACGGCCTTCACCACCGCCTGGCAGCCCCGGCTGCCGTACGGACGGCGGGTGGCCCGCACGGTGCTGGCCGGCGCCCTGGTGGCCCCGGCCCTGGTGGCCGTGGCGGTGGCGGCGACCGGCACGCCGCCGCTCCATATGAGCGCCGCTGCCGCCTCCCGGACTCCCCTGACGGTCCAGACCCTGAGGGTACGGGTCGCCAACACCGGTGACGCGGCCGTGGAGCCGCACTTCGCGGTGACCACCGGGCAGGGTATGAGCCGCTACTGGAAGGTGCTCGACGGACCCTCGTCGGTCGCCGGTCATGCGACGGCGACCTATCGGATCCAGGCGCCGGGCGGCCGCTTCGTGATCCCCAGGAAGGGCATCCGCATCCGGTTGCGTGCCTTCTCCGCGTCACCGATGACCCTGTCGAGCCAGGACATTCACCTGGAGCGCGAGCAGGTGCCCACCAGGACGTCGGGCGACCGCGGCTGACGTCCGGCTCCCCGTCCCGCCGACGGTGACCGCCGTCGGCGGGACGGGAGTCCGGTTATTCGGAGGCGGAGGTGCGTCCGCGGCCGCGGACGATCGCGAAGGCCGCGGCGGCCAGACCGAGGACGCCGACGACCAGGCCGGCGATGCCGAGCCCGCGGGCGGTGGAGTCGTCGGAGGAGGCGCTCTTCGTGGTGGCCTCGCCCGGCTTGGCGGCGGTGCCGCTGCCGGAAGCGGCCGCCGTCGAGGCGCCGCCCTCCGCCGCGCCCTCGGCCGTTGCCTTGGCCGTAAGCCTGAGGACCGGCGCGGGGCTCTCCGGCTCGTCCCCGCCCTTGGGGGTCTCCTCGATCCAGCGGACGACGTTGCCGTCGGAGTAGGACTGCAGTGTCTTGAAGGTCAGCTGGTCGGTGTCGTCGGGGAGTTGGCCGAAGGCGACGTGGAAGTCCTGGTACTGGCCGTGCCGGATACGCCCGCCGGTCCAGGTGATCTCGGAGACCGCGTCGGTGATGGTTCCGTCGTCCGTCTTGACCGGCGTCTTGAGTTTGGTGGTGGTCACCTGCGCGGTCCAGCCGGCCTCGGGAGTGACCAGCACGCCCAGCACCGGGTGGTCGGTGGGCAGGAACACCTGCACCTTGGTGGTCGCGGCGGTGTCCTCCTCGTTGGGCACGCGGAAGGTCAGCACGCCGTCCGTGGCGCCCTTGGCGTAGCTCTCGGGATGGACGGTGACATGGGCGAAGGCCGCGCCCGCGGCGGCGAGGACACCGGCGGCCGTGAGGGCGGCGACGGTGGAGGCGCGGCGCAGGGTGGTACGCATGGGGGACATGGGTGGTGGTGCTCCGTACGTGTGCTCGGTGTCGGGGTCAGATCGAGTACGGGGCTGCCGGGGGCGGTCCGCGCCGGGACAGGGCGTGGCGGAGCAGCGCCTGCCGGAGGGGGCGGCGCGGGCGCTCGTCCGGTCGCGGGAGTCCGGCGTACACGGGCAGGGGCACCGTGCGCCACCAGGCGACGAGGCGCGGGACGAAGGCCACGGCCTTGCGCAGCAGCGACCACAGGGCGGCCTCGCCGCGCCTAAGGCACCAGGAGGCGAGGAGAGCGGCGGCCAGGTGCGCGGTGACCGCGTGCGAGGTCAGGGCGTGCGGCTGGGTGGCCATGTCCATGCCCTGAGGCATCCCCGGCATGGACATCGTGTCCGGCGGCCCGGCCGCACCGAAGGCGAGGTGCAGTCCTCCCTGCACAAGGAGCATCGCCAGGCCGATGCCGAGGAGTGAACACTCACGCCCGGCGAGCAGCGCACTGCCCGCGAACACGGCCAGAAATGCGGCCGCGTACACCCAGCCCGCAGGCACCGCGCCGGTGGCCAGCGTGTGTCCCCCGGCGGCGAGCAGCACGCACACGACGGCGAACACCGCCGCGCGCACGCTCCGCACCGTCCAGGACACATCCATGGGGTGGGATCCTGCCATGCGGGCGGAGGGGGTCACCCGGGTTTCCGCAGATCCGGGCGCGCCGGGGGCGTCGGGTGCGTGGCGCGGCCGGGGCCCCGAAGGCGCCTATCGTGGCGCCCATGCAGTCCTACACAATCGGTCAGGCCGCCCGTCTGCTGGGGGTGAGCCCGGACACCGCGCGGCGGTGGGCGGACGCGGGCCGGGTGGCGACCCACCGCGACGAGAGCGGGCGCCGGGTCATCGACGGCAAGGACCTGGCCGCTTTCTCGGTCGAACTGGCGCGCGGCGGCACCGGGGAGGACGACGCCCCCTCGTACACCTCCGCCCGCAACGCCTTCGCGGGGATCGTCACCGCCGTGAAGCTGGGTGACGTGGCCGCCCAGGTGGAGATCCAGGCGGGTCCGCACCGCCTGGTCTCGCTGCTGACCAGGGAGGCGGTGGAGGAACTCGGTCTGGAGGTGGGAATGGAGGCGACCGCCCGTGTGAAGTCGACGAACGTGCACATCGACCGCCCGTAGAAACGCACATGCGGGACTGCGTCCGCGGTCCTCCCAGCTCATGCGATGCAACAGGAGACTTCCGGATGGCATCTGCGTCAGTATGATCGGCGTATCGGAGGGGTCCGGGGGATCTCTCCCTCGACGCACAAGAGGCACAAGGGGAGTGGACCCGTGATGACCCGATCCGCGCGCCGGACCCGCCGGATGCTTCAGGTGGCCGGTGCGGGGGCCGCCGCGCTGCTGGCCCTCAGCGCCTGCTCCTCCTCGTCCGGGTCCGACTCCGGCTCCGACTCCGCCAAGAAGTCGGGCTCCTCGGCGTCCTCGGCGCCGAAGCTGTCCGGCACGGTCACCGTGTTCGCCGCCGCCTCCCTGAAGGAGAGCTTCACGGCCCTGGGCAAGGAGTTCGAGAAGGAGCACCCCGGCACGAAGGTCAGCTTCAACTTCGGCGGCAGCGACACCCTCGCCGCGAGCATCACCGGCGGCGCCCCCGCCGACGTCTTCGCCGCGGCCAGCCCCAAGACCATGGCCGTCGTGACGGACAAGAAGGACACGGCCGGCACCCCGGTGACCTTCGTACGCAACCAGCTGGAGATCGCGACCCTGCCCGGCAATCCGCACAAGGTCTCCTCCCTGAAGGACCTCACCAAGTCCGACCTGAAGGTCGTGCTGTGCGACAAGACCGTCCCCTGCGGTGCCGCCGCACAGAAGGCGCTGGACGCGAGCAGGCTGAGGCTCACCCCGGCGTCCTACGAGCAGGACGTCAAGAGCGCCCTGACGAAGGTGGAGCTGAAGGAGGCCGACGCGGCGGTCGTCTACCGGACCGATGTGAAGGCGGCGGGCGACAAGGTGCAGGGCGTGGAGTTCCCCGAGTCGGCCAAGGCCGTCAACGCCTATCCGATCGCCCTGCTCAGGAACGCGCCCAACACCGAGGCGGCCGAGGCGTTCATCGCGCTGGTGCGCTCCGCCGAGGGCCGCAACGTCCTGACCGAGGCCGGGTTCCTCCAGCCGTGACCCGTTCCGACACCTCCGGCGCCGCGGCCGCCCCCCTCACGGGCGGACCGCGGCGCGGGCGTGTCCGCGGACCCGGGGTGCCGCTGCCGCTGCTGCTGCCGGCGCTGGCCGGTCTGGCGTTCCTGCTGCTGCCGCTGGTGGCCCTGCTGGTGCGGGCCCCGTGGCGCGCCCTGCCGGCCCAGCTGACCGGCACGGAGGCGTGGCAGGCGCTCCAGCTGTCCCTGGTGAGCGCGACCGCCGCCACCGGGGTGAGCCTGGTGCTGGGCGTCCCGCTGGCGTGGCTGCTGGCCCGCACGGACTTTCCGGGGCGGGGGCTGGTACGGGCCCTGGTGACCCTGCCGCTCGTGCTGCCCCCGGTGGTGGGCGGTGTGGCCCTGCTGCTTGCGCTCGGGCGCAACGGGGTCGTGGGGCGGTGGCTGGACGCATGGTTCGGGATCACGCTGCCGTTCACCACGGCCGGGGTGGTGGTGGCGGAGGCTTTCGTGGCGATGCCGTTCCTGGTCATCAGTGTGGAGGGCACGCTGCGGGCCACCGACCGACGGTACGAGGAGGCCGCGACGACTTTGGGCGCCTCCCGCTTCACCGCTTTCCGCCGGGTCACCCTGCCGCTGGTCGCGCCGGGCGTCGCGGCCGGAGCCGTACTCGCCTGGGCCCGGGCGCTCGGCGAGTTCGGGGCCACGATCACCTTCGCGGGCAACTTCCCCGGCCGGACCCAGACGATGCCGCTCGCCGTGTACCTGGCACTCCAGAACGACCCGGCGGCGGCGATCGCCCTGAGCCTGGTGCTGCTGGCCGTGTCGATCGCGGTCCTGGCGGGACTGCGGGACCGTTGGATGACGGCGTCATGACCCACACCGGCCACACCGCCGCCCGGCCCGCTGCCGACGATGCGTCCGGCCAGGGCCTGGACGCGCGCATCGTCGTCGAGCGCGGCTCCTTCCGGCTCGATGTCGCGCTGGCCGCGGCGCCCGGGGACGTCGTCGCGCTGCTCGGGCCCAACGGCGCCGGAAAGACCACCGCACTGCGGGCCCTGGCCGGGCTCGTGCCGCTCTCCGATGGTCATCTGCGGCTCGACGGCGCCGAGCTGGACCGTACGCCGCCCGAGTCGCGTCCCGTGGGCGTCGTCTTCCAGGACTATCTGCTCTTCCCGCATCTGACCGCCCTGGACAACGTGGCGTTCGGCCCGCGCTGCCGGGGCGCGTCCAAGGCGCAGGCGCGGGCGGTCGCCGCCGGGTGGCTGGAACGCATGGGTCTCACCGATCACGCCGACGTCAAGCCGCGGCGGCTGTCCGGCGGCCAGGCCCAGCGGGTCGCGCTCGCCCGGGCACTGGCCATCCGCCCCCGCCTGCTGCTGCTGGACGAGCCGCTCGCCGCGCTCGACGCCCGTACCCGGCTCGAGGTGCGGGCCGGGCTGCGACGTCACCTCGCCGAGTTCGAGGCGGTGGCGGTGCTCGTCACCCACGATCCGCTCGACGCCATGGTCCTCGCCGACCGGCTGGTGGTCGTCGAGCACGGCCGGGTGGTCCAGGAGGGTACGCCGTCGGACATCGCCCGCCATCCGCGTACGGACTACATCGCCCGGCTCGTGGGGCTCAACCTGTACCGGGGCGCGGCCGAAGGACACTCCGTACGGCTCGGCGCCGGCCCCGCGGTCACGACCGACGAGGCCCTGTCCGGGCCGGTCTTCGTGGCGTTCCCGCCGGGCGCCGTGACCCTGTACCGGGAGCGGCCCACCGGCTCCAGTGCGCGCAATCTGTGGCGTTGCGAGGTCGTGGGCTTCGAGACCCACGGTGACCGGATCCGCGCCGAACTGACCGGTGAGCTGCCCCTGGTCGCGGATCTGACCACCGTCGCCGCGGCCGAACTCGGTCTCCAGCCGGGAGCCACGGTCTGGGCGACCGTCAAGGCGGCGCAGACGCACGCGTACCCGGCCTGACACGCCGCGCGGGCGCGAGCCGCCGATCCGGCCGTCGTGGGCTCAGCATGGGGACAGACGCTGACATGACCCCACGTTCCGCGAGGCGCGCCCATGAACCTGAGCATCCGCAACCGGCTTCCCGGCACCGTGACGACCGTCACCCCCGGCGAGGTCATGGCGACCGTCAAGGTCAGACTGACCGGCGGCCAGGACGTCACCGCCGCGGTCACCACGGAGGCCGTCGACGAGCTGGACCTCGCCCCGGGCGCCTCCGTGTACGCGCTCGCCAAGTCCACGGAGGTCGCGCTCGCCACCACGGCGGTGGAGAACGTCTCCATCCGGAACCAGTTGCCGGGCACCGTCGACCGAGTCACCACGGGAGGGGCCATGGCGTCGGTCACGGTCAGCGTCGTCGGCGGCACGCTGACGGCCGTGATCACGAGGATCGCCGTGGAGGATCTCGGCCTGGCGCCCGGCTCCTCGGTCGTCGCCCTGATCAAGTCGACCGAGATCTCTCTCGCGACAGCCTGATCTCGAGAGCCTGAGCGCGAAAGCCTGATCGCGAGAGCCTGAGCGCGGCAGGCCGGCATTCGCGCGGACACGGTCGCGCTCACCCGTCAGGGTGAGCGCGGGAACGTTCGCCGTCCGGCTGTCGTCTACAGTTCAGTAGACGGTCTGCGGGATTGCAGTCAGCCGCCGGGCGACGCGGTGTCGCGCCCGGCCCCATGGAAGGGCTCGCGACGATGGCCACCCTCCTGTCACCGGGAGCGCAGCTCGCGGTGAATGTGCTCGACGCCCAGTCCCTGCTCGCCGCCTTCGGCGTGCTGGGTGTGGGCGTCGTGATGTTCGCCGAGACGGGCCTGCTCATCGGCTTCTTCCTGCCCGGCGACTCCCTGCTGTTCACGGCCGGCCTGCTGTGCACCGGCTCGGGACCGCACGGAGTGAAGCTGTCGTTGCCGGCGCTGCTCGTCGCGGCGGCCGTGGGCGCGCTCGCCGGAGCCCAGTGCGGCTATCTCGTCGGGCGCAAGGCGGGCGGCGCGCTGCTCGCCCGCAGCCGCTCGGCCCGGCTGAAGGAAGGCGCTCAGCGCGCCGAGGAACTCCTCGACCGGTACGGACACGCGAAGGCGATCGTCCTGGCCCGCTTCGTCCCCGTGGTGCGCACGGTGCTGAACCCGATGGCCGGGGCGCTGCACGTGCCCGCGCGCACCTTCGCCCTCTGGCAGGTGGCCGGCGGCCTGGTGTGGAGCCTCGGCCTGACCCTCGCCGGGTACGCACTCGGCTCCTCGGTGCCGAACGTCGACACCTATCTGCTGCCGATCATCGCGGTGATCGTCGTGGTCTCGCTGACCCCGCTCGCCCTGGAACTGCTGCGCTCCCGCCGTGCCCCGAAGGAGCGTGCCCGGGGATGAGTCACCGCTCGACGTCACGAGGGCCGGGCACGGACTGCCACCGGGATCACAGTGCCTTGCGCCGCACCAGCACACCGAGCACCACGAGCCCCGGGACAAGAGGCAGCCATACGGTCAGCAGCCGGTAGCCGAGGACCACGGAGGCCGCCGCGCTGCCCGGGACTCCGGCGAGGGTGAGGGCGAGCGCGAGCGCGGCGTCCAGGGAGCCGATGCCGCCGGGGGTGGGCAACAGGACGGCCGCGCTGCTGGCCGCCAGGTAGGCCAGCGCCACCCGCCCCGGTGGCAGGGGCAGGCCGAGCGAGCGGGTGACCGCGATGACCACCAGCGCGTGCAGCGAGGCGAAGGCCAGGGAGCCGCACCACAGGGCGGCTGCCCGGCCGGGCAGCCGGTGCACGGCCCGTACGTCCGCCGACACGGCCCGCACGGCACGCCGCAGCGGTCCGGACAGCAGCAGCAGCGGGAGGGCGGCGGTCACAAGGAGCGCCGCCGCCATGAAGGCCGCGGAGACGCGTGGCAGACGCAGCAGCCCGGGTCCGGTGAAGGCGAGGACGGCGATCAGCAGGCCGCGGGCCGCGCCCCCGGCGGTGGCCTTGACCGCGAGTGCGGTCGCCGAGTGAGGCACGGACAGTCCGCAGCGGGTCAGAAAGCGCAGGTTGACGGCGCCCGCGCCGAGGCCCGCGGGCAGCAGGTGGTTGGCTGCGGACGCGGCGAACTGCGTCGCCACCAGCCGCCCACCGGGCAGCGTCTGGGACACCGCGCCCTGCTGGGCGACGGCCGAGCAGACCCAGGTCGACACGGCGGCCGTCGCCCCCATCAGCAGCCAGCCCGGTTCGGCGCCCGCGAGCCGGGCGGCGCCGGCCTCGATCACGGGCCAGTGGCGCCGGGCGAGCAGCGCGGTGCACAGCAGCACCACCAGGGTGACCGCGGCGTGCCAGGGAGCGCGGGCGGACAGGGCCCTGGTCCGGGCCGGAGCCGTTTCCGGGGCGTCGGGAGCCGCCTCCGTCGCCGTCGGCGGGGTCATCCGCGTCCGCCCACGGCCGCCGAGGGCCTGCTGGTCCTGGGGGCGATGTAGAGGCGGGTGCCGTGGAAGGAGTGTGCGGGCCAGTTCCGGGCGTAGGACGGCGGACGGCCCGTGGGGGTGCCCAGGTAGGCGACGGGGATGCGCTGTGCGGTGCGGGCGATGTCGGTGGCGGTGCTGTTGGCGTTGCTGCCGCTGGTCGACGCCGAGGAGCAGCCGGTGTAGAAGGCGATCGGGACGGCCTCGCTCCCGGCCAGCAGACAGGGCGGCCGGACGCCCAGCCGGTGCAGTTCCGCGGCGGTACGGGACCATCCCTGCCGGTCGGCGGTGGTGCGGGACACGGTGCGGTGCAGCACCGTGTACTGCACCGCCAGATGGCCCGCCAGCCCGAGCGCCAGGAGCGACGCGGTGAGGGGCCGCCACCGGCCGTCGGGCGCGGTGACCAGGTGGAGGAGGGCGTCGGCGACCGGGATCGCGAGCAGGGCGTACGCAGGGAGCAGGAAGCGGGGCGCGGCGTATCCGATCAGGAAGAGGTAGGGGAAGGCCGCGCTCGCCGTGCAGGCCAGCGGCACCATGGTGCGGGCGGGGCGCCGGGCCCCGAGCGCGACGAGCGCCGCGAGCACGGCGAGCAGGGGCAGCGTGAACCACCAGGCCGTCACCGCCGGGTTGGGCAGCGCGCCGGTGCAGGGGCGGCACAGTGAGCGCCCGGCGAGGCCACGCAACTGGTCGGCGACGGCGACGTCCCAGCCCAGGCCGCCCTGGATGCGAGAGCCCTCGGACAGGCGCCGCACAAGCCCCCCGTAGCCGGCGTACGCCTCGGCGATCCACTCGGCCGCTCCGACGGCCAGACCGGCCACCAGCGCGGACAGCGGCGCGAGGCGTCGCCACCGCCGTAGGGCCACCGACAGGACCAGCAGGGGCATGGTGGTCCACAGGGCGTCCATGGGCCGCATCCACGCCATGAGCGCGGCGCTCGCGGCGAGTCCCCGCACGGCCGGCCGGTCGGTGCTGTCGGCGTGGACGCGCAGGAAACAGCCGGTGCCGGCCAGGGCGCCGACCGCGACCCAGTAGTTGGGCATGACCTGGGGGCCGTAGAACAGGGTGACCCACAGGCTCGCGAACAGGGCCCCGCCGAGCGCGAGCACCCGGACCGGAAAGAGACCGCGCCAGGCGCGCAGGGCGAGGAACAGGGCTGCCCCGGACAGCACCGCGAGATAGACCCGGAGCAGCGCGGTGGACGAGGACCACGAGGTGACGGGCGCTGCCAGGAGGGATATGCCGCGGGCACGCGGGGCGCTGAAGAACGAGGCGGGCGCGTGGGCGCTGACCTGGCTGACGTACACCGTCTCGTCCCAGCCGAGCCCCATCCCCGGCCGTACGAGGAGGAGCTGGGCCAGCGTGAAGGCGCCGGCCACCACGGCGATCAGACCATTGCCGCGGCCGCGCCACGACGAGCCGGCGACCGACGGCCCCGCGAGCCGGCGGACTCCCGCGAGCGTGATGTTCGAGCTGTTGGCCACGGCTCACCCCTCACTTCCCTACAGACTGTAGGGGCCCCGCACCCTACAAGCCGTAGGGTCGACGGCGAAAGTCGGGAATGAAGTCGGTAAAACACGGACAAGTTAACCCGGGTGGAGGGGTGTTGCAGGACGAGACGGCTCGCCACACCGATCAGCCGTGTCCGACACTCCGCCGAACGGGTGATCCTGGCTCCCCGTCGACAGCTCCGACGGCCGCTACTGCCGCTTCCCTACGCGCTGTAAGGTTGCGGGCATGGCTGGCAGGGGCCCCCAGGGCAGGGCGGAACGGCGCAGCGCCGGTGAGCTGGAGAGCGAGGTGCTCGCCACGCTGTGGGCCGCCGAGGGGGCGCTGACGCCGGCCGAGATCCAGACCGAGATCGACGGCAGCCTCGCCTACAACACCGTCCACACCATCCTCAAACGCCTGTACGACAAGGGACTTGTGCTGCGCGACGTCGACGGACGGCGCGGCGCGTACCGGCCGGCGAAGAACGCGGCCGAGCTCACCGCGGAGGCCATGCACGAGGCCCTCGACCGGGGCCCGGACCCGATCGCCACACTCCAGCAGTTCGTGACGGGGCTGAGCCCCGAGGAGGAGCAGGCTTTGCGCGATCTCCTGAGCGGGGGTGCGCACCGGCACCGGCAGCCCGGCGGGGGCACCCCATGAAGATCGACGTCTACCTCCCGATCCTGCTCTCGCTGCTGCTGCCCGCGGTCGGTCCGCTGCTCCGGCGGCGGGTGGCGCCCGCGCTCGCGGCCCGGGTACTGACCGCCTCCGCCGTGGTCACGGCGGCCGCCACCACCTGGTCGCTGTTCCTGCTCGCCGTCACCCTGATCGACCGGGCCCCGCCGGTGGTCGCGGAGGCCCGGGACGACGGCCACCGGTTGCCGGACCCGGTCCCGGAGGCGGTCGCCGTGGCCGCCGCGCTGGCCCTCGTGCTGGTCGCCGTGCGCGTGTACCGCATCTGCCGCGCCGAGCGCGTCACCCGCCGCGTGCTGCGCGCCCTGTGCGCGGGATATCCGCCGGACACGGAACTGGTCGTCGCCGCCTCACCGGTACCGCAGGCGTTCGCCGTTCCCGGCAGCGGCGGCGCACCGGGCCGGATCCTGGTCACCTCGGCGATGCTCTGCGCTCTCGAACCCGCCGAGCGCCGCGTGCTGCTGGCGCACGAGCGCGCCCATCTGCGCCACCGGCACGCGCTGCTGGTGGCCGCCGTGACGCTGGCCGCCGCGGCCGACCCGCTCCTCGCGCCCGTCCGCGCCACGGTCGCCTTCCTGGTCGAACGCTGGGCGGACGAGCAGGCGGCCGACGCGGTCGGCGACCGCCCCACCGCGGCCCGGGCCCTCGCGCGCGCCGCGCTGAGCACGGGACACCGGGCACCGTCGTACGCACTGCACTTCACCGACCGCGCGGTCACCCACCGCATCGCGGCCCTTCAGGTCGCTCCGCCCCCGCACCTGTGGCCGCTCGCCGCGATGACGCTGGCGCTCGGAGCGCTGCCGGCACTGGGAGCCGCGGATGCGACCGGGGATCTGCTGCACCTGCTCATGCACGCCTTCATGTGATCCCACCGGCGGCTCCCGGCCCACTCCCCCGCGTCCCGGCCCAACCTCGGGCCCCCGGGAGGGAGTTGTTGGCGCATCGCCGGTCCGGCCTCACCGGGGGCGCGAGCACACCGCCGGTGCCCACGACGTACGGCGGGCGTAGATTCGCTGATCCAGCACCAACGGAGGGAACGCATGTGCGACATCACCGGGTCCGGCGACGCGTTCCGGGACATCCCGACGACCACCCTCGCCGATCTGCTCGGCCGTGAACGGGTCATGGACATCGGCATCCGCCCGTTGTGGCCCGGGACCCCGCGCGTGGCCGGCCCGGCGTTCACGGTCCGCTGCCCTCGCGGCGACAACCTCATGCTGCACGCGGCCATCCACCGCGCCGAGCCCGGCTCCGTCATCGTCGTCGAGTCAGGGGACGTGGACTACGCCCTGGCCGGCGGCAACGTCTGCGCCGTCGCCAAGCGCCGGGGCGTCGCGGCCTTCGTGGCCGACGGCGTCATCCGTGATCTCGCGGAGGTGCGGGAGATGGGCTTCCCGGTCTTCGCCCGGGGCGTCATCCCCATTCCGGGCGCCAAGAACGTCGTGGAACCCCTCAATGTCGAGGTGCGGTGCGGCGGTGTACGGGTGAGCCCCGGGGACATCGTGGTGGCCGACGGGGAGGGCGTGGTGGTGGTCCCGGCGGACCGCCGCGAGGAGATACTCGCCGCCGCCCGCAGGAAACTGGCGAAGGAGGCGGCGGAGACCCTCGACGCCTGGGAGCAGGCGCACCGGGCGAAGATCGACGCCCTGCTCGCCGAGAGGGGCTTCGCGGAGCACGGCCCATCTGACGCACCGTCCACCAGCCGGTGAGCAATCCCCCGGCAGGGTCACCCTTCACCACACGGGGGAATCGAACGGCGTCGCGCAAACCGTTCCCCTAGGGCGACTTGAGTAGGGGCGAAGATCTCGAACTTTCGTCCGAGAATTCGCCCCCGGGTACCCGTTACGAGTTCATGATCACGGTGGTTGTTCGGTCGCTTGTCCGCATCGACACAACCCCTGGAGGAATCATGAACCCCGTTCCCGTCCCAGCCGCCGTTCACCCCGTGTTCGAGAACCGGCCCCTGCGGACCTCCACCGCCCGGCACGGAGTTGACGTCCAGGGACGGACCCGCGCCGCCGGACGCCCGATCGACGTCCAGGACCGCACCCGCGCCGCCGTCCGCCCGTCCTCATCACGCCCGGCACCGAGGTTGGGCGCATGACCGTCCACACCGTCCACAGCCCGCTCCCGCCCACCCTGGCCGCCTGGGCCGAGGGCGTCGTCGGTCCCCTCCGGTCCGTGCGGGACCTCCCGCGGCCCCGCCCCGCCTCCCGGGTCTGGGAGCTGACCTCCGGCACCGGCCGCGCCTTCCTCAAAGTGGCATCGACACCGGCGTTCTACGCCCTCGAGACCCGCGCCTACCGCGAGGCGGCCCCCGCGCTGGAGCGGGACAGCGTGCCGCGGCTGCTGGAGACCGACGCACGGCACCGGGCCCTGCTGCTGAGCGCGGTCCCCGGCCGCCCCGTGCGGAGCCTTGCGCTCACCCCCGGCCGGCGGCGTGCCCT
The DNA here is from genome assembly GCF_040644655.1 of Streptomyces sp. NPDC046931. Classification (NCBI taxonomy): domain Bacteria; kingdom Bacillati; phylum Actinomycetota; class Actinomycetes; order Kitasatosporales; family Streptomycetaceae; genus Streptomyces; species Streptomyces sp. NPDC046931. The sequence continues at coordinate 34,567 of NZ_JBEYWX010000010.1, read as the reverse complement.
GCACCGCCGCGCGGGCGCATGGCTGTGCCGGTTCCACGGCGACGCCCGGGACCTCACCGCCCGGGACCGCGCGGAGGCGGCGGACGAGGTCGAGCGCGCCGTCCTGGAGGCGGAGGCGCACCTGGCACGCGCCGGGAACCTGATCGGGCCGGCGGAGCGGGACGTCGTCCGCCGGCATGCCGCCGTACTGGCGCTGCTCGGCCCGCTGCCCGCCGGATACGCCCACGGCGACTACCAGGAGCGCAACTGGCTGTACGACACCGCCACCGGCGCGCTCGCGGTGGTCGGCCTGGAGCGGGCCCGCCCGCACGCCGCGGTCTTCGACGTCGTCCGGCTCGCCTGCGGGCCCTGGGCACGGTGGCCCGAGCTGAAGACCGCCTTCCTCGACGGCTTCGGACGCGGGCTGACCGGCGAGGAAGAGGCCGCGCTGCGCTGTCTGTCCGCCCTCGACGCAGCGAGCGCCGTCGCCCGGGGACTGCTGCACGAAGAACCGCGGGTGGTCGCCCGCGGCCGCACGGCCCTGGACCGGCTGCTGGAGGGGAACGCCGTATGAGTCGTACGAGTCGGGTGAGGGGAGAGAACACGAGCCGGGTGCGATCAGGCACCGTACCTCCGCAGCCGGCCCCGGCCCCGGCGCCGCACCCGCCGCCGGCCGAGTTCGGGTACGAGGGCCTGCACGGCAGGAACCCGCTGGGCGGCACGACGTTCGCGGCGATGAGCGCCCGGCTGCCGTCGGTGCTGCGCCGCACCGCGCTGATGGCATGGGAGGCCGAGCGCCGGGCCGTTCTCCTGCTGCTGGGCTGCCAGTTGCTGACCGGCCTGTCCGCCGCGCTCCTGCTGTCCTGCACCGCCCGCGCCATGCGCCATCTGTTCGGCGCCGGACCGGTGTCCGAGCGCCTGCACTCGGCGCTGCCCGCCCTTGTGGTGATCTCCGTCGCGGCGGCCGCCGGCCGGATCGCGGCCTCGCTCTCCTCCTACGCGGACGGACGGATCACCCCGCGGCTGACCACCGCGGCGGACAGTGCCCTGGTGGCGGCCGTGTGCCGGGCGGAGGCGAGCGCATACGCGGAGGACGGGTTCACCGACCGGCAGGAGGCGGCGGAGATGGGGGTGGTCCGCACCCATGTGATGGTGCGGGACGCCACCCGGTTCACCGCGGCCGTCGTGCGGATGGTGACCGCGAGCGGCGTGCTGACCGTGCTGCACCCGCTGCTGCTGCCCCTGCTGCTGCTCGCGGTGGTGCCCGCTGGGGCGGGCGCGGTGCTGTCTGCGAGGGTCACCTATGAGACGCACTACGCGGGGGTGGGCGACCGCACCGTACGGCAGATGATGCGCTGGTGGTCGACGACCTCGAAGTACGGCGACGAGGTCCGCGCCAACGGCATGCGGCGCTATCTGCTGTTCTGGTACCGGACGGTGTCCGAGCGGATCGACGCGCGCACCCTGCGGGCGGCACCGCGGATGCTGCGGATCGAGCTGGTGAGTGCGGCGATCGGCGGCGTCTTTCTGGTGGCGACCTGGACGGCGCTGGCGTGGCTGACCCTGACCGGGCGTATCGCGTTGCCGGTCGCGGCGACGGCCGTGGTGGCCGTGCAGACGACGCTGGCGGCGCTGAGCCAGCTGGTGATCCACGGGGCGGCCATGTTCCACACCTCCCTGTACCTGGCCGACATGCGCTCGTTCCTCGACCTGGCCGCCGAACACGCCCCGAAGCAGACGGCGTTGCTGCCCGGCGGTCCGGTGCGGGAGATCCGCCTCACCGACGTCGTCCATCGCTACCCCGGCAAGGCCACCCCGGCCGTGGACGGTGTCTCGCTGACCCTGCGCCGGGGGCGGATCGTGGCCGTCGTCGGCGAGAACGGCTCGGGCAAGTCGACGCTGGCCCGCCTCATCGCCAGGATCCACCCTGCCGCCTCGGGCACGGTGACCTGGGACGGTGTCGATCTCGCGACGGTCGCCCCGGACAGCGTGTGGGCGCACACCGGTCTCGTCCCCCAGAACTTCGCGCAATGGCCGCTGCGGGTCCGCGAGAACGTCACACTCGGCCAGCCGCACGGGGACGACGACGGGCCGGTGTGGGAGGCACTCGACGCGGTCGGCATGCGCGAGGCGGTCGGGGAACTCCCGCACGGCCCCGACACACTGCTGGCCCGTGAGGTGTTCGGCGGCACGGAGCTGTCAGGCGGGCAGTGGCAGCGACTGGCCTGCTCCCGCGCGTTCTACCGGCGGCCGGGGCTGCTCATCCTGGACGAGCCGACCTCCCAGATGGACGCGCGCGGAGAACACGCCATCCTCGAACGCATCAAGGCCATCGCGTGCGACCGCATCACCGTCGTCATCACCCACCAGCTGGAGAACACACGGGTCGCCGACGAGATCGTGGTCATGCGCCACGGCCGCATCGCCGAACAGGGCCGCTACGACGAACTGGCCACCGCCGGCGGCTTGTTCCAGGAACTGCTCACCCTGTCCAAGGACCGCTGACCCCCCGCGGAGCCGGGGCCCCGGTACCGGTGCCCCGGCTTTGCGGCCGCTCGTCGGGCTCGTGGGACCCGCGCCACACATCGCCGTCCTCGAGCGACGTGCGGGAGCGGGCGGGGCATACGGAGAGACGAGCACGAGGTGACGGCGACGCAGCGCTCCGCCGAGGCCGGGGCCGAGGTGAGGAAGGTGAGACACGATGCGCCCTCAGGGGGCCGAGAACCACCGGGTGATGCCGATGGTGGACTGGCTGCTGGAGACCGCCTCCCTGCGCGACTTTCTCCAGCACCTGGTCGACGACGCGGTCCGGGCCGTCCCCGGCGCGGACGGCTGCGGCGTCACCCTGCAACGCCGCCACCGGCCCCTGACCGTGGTCAGCACCGGCGGGGTGGCCGACAAGCTCGACGAGCGGCAGTACGGGCAGGACGACGGTCCGTGCCTGCAAGCCATGCGCACCGGGCATGTCGTGCGGGTGGCGGACCTGCTCGGCGAGGACCGCTGGGGCACCTACCCCTCCTTGGCGGTCTCCCTCGGCATCCGCTCGTCCCTCTCGTTGCCGATCCCGGTCCGTGCGCACACCGCGGGCGCCCTGAACTTCTACGGCGCCGGGCCGCATGCCTTCACCCACCGGGACGAGAGGGTGCTGGCCCAGTTCGCCGCGCAGGCGGGCGGGGGCATCGCCCTCGCCCAGCGCCTGGCCGACGCGGAGGACTTCACGCGGGACCTGCAGACCGCCCTGCGGTCCCGCGCCGTCATCGACCAGGCCATCGGCGCGATCATGCAGCAGCGGCGGTGCAGCGCCGACCAGGCGTTCGCCGTTCTGCGCACCCTGTCCCAGCAGACCAACAGGAAACTGCGCGAGGTCTGCGCCCGACTGCTCACCGATCTGGGCGGACAGCCGCCCGAGCAGCAGCCGCCTCTGCGGCCCCGGCCCTGACCTCCCGCCCGTCCGGCGGCCGCCGGACGCAGGGACACGGCAGCCGACCACCTGCTGCCGGCACCGCATGACTTACGCCTGTTCGAAATGACTGGGCCTGCCGTCCCGCTGGACCAGGCGCCCCAGCCGCTCCGCCGTACGGCGAGGCATCAGGGTCCAGGTGCCGTCGGCGCGGCGCAGGGCGGCCGAGTGCCAGGGCGTGGTCCAGGCGTCGGGGGCGTCGAGGAGGCGGATGCCGAACTTGGGGGCGCCGGTGGGCTGGGGGTGGATGGACAGGCGGACGGCGTCGGGATGATGCTCGGCGATCAGGCCGCCCCACGCCCTGCTGCGCTGGATGACGCCGTACGCACGCTGCCGGCACCGGCGTTGCAGGGCGGAGCGGCTGCCGGCCCAGTCGGCGGTGTCCTGGACGAGGAAGCGGGTGATGCCCCGGTACAGGGCCAGCGCGTGGTCGTCGGCGCGGATCGCGGCGCGCAGCGCGTCCACGGTGGGGGCGAAGCGACGGCGCACACGGGCACGTCTCGCGTCATGGTCGAGGCCGAGGTCGCCGAGTGCGTCGCGCAGGTCGAAGACGGACAGTGTGGTCAGCCCCTCTTGGGCTATGAGGAGGCGGAGTTCGTCGGCGTAGGCGTCGATGTGCTCGTCGGGCACCTGGACGAGGTCGCCGAAGACATGGCCGTCGGAGCAGATGACCAGGTGGGCACCGGGCGGGTGGATCCGCTGGATCTCGGTGCACAGGGCGTGCAGGAAGGTGAGCGAGAGGCGTTCTCCTTGGTCGGGGAGGTGGCCGAGGACCTTGGCCGGGTTGGGGGATTTGCAGGGGAAGCCGGGCAGGGTGAACACGATGGGGGCGCCGTCGCGTACGAAGTCGGCGATCCGGCGCAGTTGGTGGGGGAACGCCTGCGCGCAGGCGGGGGCCCGGTCGGTCGTGCGGTGGTGCGGCATCAGCAGGTCGAGGATCGCGGCGCTGATGCTCGTGGGGCGGGTGTCGGGCGCGGTCGTCAGCGGCATGGAGGGGCTCCGGAGGGTGTGAGGGCATGTCGGCATGGCGCCGCGGCGCAGATCCGGGCGCCGTCGGGCTGTCGGAGTGGGTGAGCCGGTGCCCGGGTCGGGCGGTGGTGCCGCACCCGGTCCGCGGGCAGTCCGTGTCAGAGGCGCCGGTCGTAGCCGACGGGCAGGTGGTGGGTGCCGCGGCCCAGGACGGCCGGGATCCACTCGATGTCCTCGTCCCTGACGGCCGGATGGAGGCCGGGCAGCCGGGTGAGCAGGGTGCCGAGGGCGATCTGGAGTTCGGCGCGGGCGAGGGCGGCGCCGGGGCAGAAGTGGATGCCGTGGCCGAAGGCGAGGTGGGGGTTGGGGGTGCGGTCGAGGTCGAGCGTGTCGGGGTCCGTGAAGCGCCGGGGGTCGCGGTTGGCGGCGCACAGGGAGACGATCACGGAGTCGCCGGCCGGGACCCGGGTGCCGTGCAGGTCGCTGTCCTGTTCGAAGAAGCGCCAGGTGGTGAGCTCGAAAGCGCTGTCGTAGCGCAGGAGTTCCTCCACCGCACCCGGCAGGAGGCCCGGGTCGTCACGCAGGCGGGCGAGCGGGCCGGGATTGCGGAAGAGGGCGATCAGGGCGGTGGTGATCTGGTTGGTGACCGGCTCCTGACCTGCCACGAGGAGCTGGAAGATCATCGAGTCGAGCTCTTCCTGGGACAGCTCCCGGCGGTCGCGCGCCACGACGAGGCGGCTGAGCAGGTCGTCGTCCCCGTACTCACGCTTGTGGGCGACGACCTCGGCGATATAGCTCTGAAGGCCGTGCAGGCGTGCCTCGTACCGCGGCCGTCCGGGGTCGGTGGGGCCGACCGGCTGGACGACCTTGCCCCAGTCACGGTCGAAGCGGGCCGCCAGCTCCTTCGGGAGGCCGATGACCTCGGCCAGGACGTGGAAGGGGAAGGGGGCGGCGAAGCCGGTGACGAGGTCGGCGGGGCCGGTCTCGGACAGAGCGTCGACCAGTTCGTCCGCCCGTGCCTGGATCCGGGGCCGCAGGCCGTCGATCCGACGCGGCGTGAAGGCGTCGGTGACCAAGCGCCGCATCCGGGTGTGTTTCGGCGGGTCCTGGTGGAGGAGGTGGGCCTGGAGCTGGGAGTGCTGCGGTTCGGGCATGATCGAGGCGCGGGCCCGCCAGCGGTCGTTGCCCCGGTCGTGGTTCTTGCCGAGGCGGTCGTCGTTCAGGGCGGCGTGCGCGGCGTCGTAGCCGGTGACGAGCCAGGCCCGGACGCCGCTGGGGAAGAGGACACGGTGGACCGGGCCGGCTTCGCGCATCCGCCGGTACAGGGGGTAGGGGTCGGCCTTGTAGGGGCAGCCCGTCAGCGGCACGGGCTCCGGCAGGGCCTCGCCGGCCGTCCCGGATTCCTGGATGGTCATGAAAGAGCCTCCTCAGAGGGCGAGTTCGGGCTGGTGGTGGTCCAGCCACAGGGCGAGGTCGACGACGCGTTCGAGGCGCAGGCGGTGTCCCCACTCCAGCCGGTCGGGCGGGCTGTCGAGGCAGGGCTTGATGCGGGTCTCGTCGGCCAGGGCGCGGACCTGTTCGCCGGCCAGCGCGTCGCGGGCCATGGCCTGAAGGCCGCGGTTGTAGTCGGGGTGGTGGGTGGCCGGGTAGTGGTTCTTGGGGCGGTACAGCACCGAGTCGGGGGCGAGACCGGCGCCCGCCGCGCGCAGCAGGCTCTTCTCACGGCCGTCGAAGCTCTTCAGCGCCCAGGGCGTGGTGAAGACGTACTCGACGAGGCGGTGGTCGCAGTAGGGGACGCGCACCTCCAGTCCCTGGGCCATGCTCAACCGGTCCTTGCGGTGCAGGAGTTGGCGCAGCCAGCGGGTCAGGGACAGATGCTGCATCTCGCGCTGCCGGTGTTCGGCGGGGCTCTCGCCGTCCAGGTGCGGGACGGCGGCCAGGGCACTGCGATAGGTGTCGTCGCGGAACTCGCCGATGCGCAGGTCGAGTTCGGGGTTCAGCGGCATGGCGGCCTCGTCGCCGGTGACCAGCAGCCAGGGGAAGGTCCGGGCGGCGAGCGCCTGCGGGCTGTGGAACCAGGGGTAGCCGCCGAACACCTCGTCGGCGGCCTCGCCGGACAGGGCGACTGTGGAGTGCCGGCGTATCTCGCCGAAGAGGAGATACAGCGAGGTGTCCATGTCGCCGACGCCGATCGGCGAGTCGCGAGCCACGACGACCGCCTTGCGGTGCTCGGGGTCGAGCAGGGCGCGCGGGTCGAGTACGACGGTGCTGTGGTCGGTGCCGATGAAGGCGCCGGCCTCGGCGGCGTACGGGGTGTCGTGCCCGGTGCGCAGGACGTCGCCGGTGAACTGTTCGGCCTGATCGCTGTAGTCGACGGCGTAGGACCGGAGGCGGGCGCCCGGCCCCTCGCGCAGCCGGAGCTCGTCGGCGAGCAAGGCCGTCAGGACGGTGGAGTCGATGCCTCCGGACAGCAGGCTGCACACGGGTACGTCGGCCTCCAGTTGGCTGCGGGCCGCCGCGCCGACCAGCTGCCGGGTCCGCTCCACGGTCGTCTCCCGGTCGTCCGTGTGGGCGCCGGCCTCCAGCTGCCAGTAGCGGCGTTCCCGGATGCCGTCCCGGTCCAGCACCAGCAGCCCGCCCGGCTCGACCTCGCGTACCCCGGACCAGACCGTCGGACCGGTGTTGAACAGCAGGCTGTACGCCTCCCGCAGTCCGTCCGCGTCCACCCGGGGCCTGATCTCCGGGTGGGCGAAGAGGGCCTTCGGCTCCGAGGCGAAGGCCAGACCGCCGTCGACCACGGACCAGAACAGGGGCTTGACACCGAGCCGGTCGCGGACCAGCACCAGCCGCTGGGCGCGCTCGTCCCATACGGCGAAGGCGAACATGCCCTCGAGATGACGGGCGACGTCCTCGCCCCATTCGGCGTATGCGCGCAGTACGACCTCGGTGTCGCTGCGCGTGCGGAACTCGTGGCCCAGGGCGCGCAGCCGGGACCGGAGTTCGTGATGGTTGTAGACCTCGCCGCTGTAGGTGAGCACGAGATCCGGCCGCTCCGGCCGGTCCGTCATCGGCTGCACGCCGCCGGCCGGGTCGATGACGGCCAGGCGGCGATGGCCGATCGCGACGCGCTCCCCGAGCCAGACACCCCCGGTGTCGGGCCCTCGTGGGGTGAGCGTGCCGGTCATGGCCTCGATGACCGGCGCCTGGGTACGGGCGTCGAGGTGGAAGGACGCCCAGCCGGTGATTCCGCACATGGGGACTCCTGGGTCAGGGGGAGAGGGTGTCGGCGGTCTGCTGCGGCGCGGAGGCGTTCCACCGGCCGGGCAGGAGGAGCAGGGGTACGGCGGCACAGGCGGCGACGGCGGCCAGAGCGAGCCCGGCGTGGACGCCGTGGTGGGGTCCGGCAAGGCTCCATGCGGCGGTGGCCAGGGCCGGGCCGAGGGCGAAACCCAGGCCGCGGGCGAGCTGGACGGTCGATCCGGCGGTCGCTGTGCGCTCCGGCGGGACGACGCCCATGACCAGGGCCTGGGTCGGGCCGCCGTTCAGTCCCATGCCGATGCCCGCCAGGGCGAGCCGCCAGGCGGCATCCATCGGTGACCAGTCACCGCTCAGCGGAACGAGAAGCAGCAGACCGACGGCCGTGAGCATGGCACCGGCCACCGCCGTTGGCCGGGAACCGCAGCGGTCTGCGAGACGTCCGCCGGGCGGTCCGGCCAGGCCCATGCCGAGCGGGAAGGCGAGCACGGTCAGACCGGTTGTGGTGGCGCTGACACCGCCGTCGCGCTGAAGGTGCAGAGCGATCACGTAGTGCAGGGCGGCGAAGCCGGCCGCCAGGGCCAGGACGGCCCCGTGCACCCGGGCCAGGCCCGGGACCCGCAGCACGCCGGTCAGCGGACGTCCCCCGGGGCCGCGCAGCCACCACCACAGCGGCGGGATCGCGGCGAGCGTGAGCACCCACCATCGCGGATCGTCCGGGGCGAGGGTCAGCGTCAGCAGCAGCGCCGCGACACCGCCCGCCACCAGCAACGCGTCCACCAGTGAGCGCCGGTCGGGCAGGCGCAGTCGGCCGTCCCGTGGCATCGCCCTCCACGCCACCGCCACGGCGAGCACACAGAAGGGGATCTTGAGGAGGAAGACGGCGCGCCAGCCGACATGGTCCAGCAGCAGTCCGCCCAGGGCCGGTCCGGTCACCGCACCAAGAGGCCCCAGGGTGGCGGGCACGCTCATCGCCCGCCCTCGCAGCTCCGGCCGTACGGACCGGATCGCGAGCACCGGCATCAGCACGAACAGCACCGCGGCGAAGACGCCCTGTGCGAGACGAGCGGCGATCAGCCAGGCCGCCCAGGGGGCGGCGGCCGCCAGGGCGCTGCACAGGGCGAATCCGGCGGTCGCGGCCGGCACGGCGGAGCGCACGCCCCCGCCGTCCAGCCACCGCCCCAGGGGCAACAGCAGTGCGACCACCGGAAGTTGGTAGGCCAGTACGGCCCACTGCGCGGTCGCCGCGGAGACATGCAGACCGTCGGCGATGCTCGCCAAGGCCACGTTGACGATGTTCATGTCGAGCATCGCCACAAACGACAGGACGCCCGCCACGGCCACCAGCGGCCACCGGTCCCGGCCGACGGGTATGTGACCGGGCTGCTGCGCACCGGGCCCTCGGTGAGTCACCTGACGCCCCTCACCGTCGCGGGTCGGCTGCCGGACACCGGCGCCTGAGGGCCGGCCTGTGCCCGGTGGTCGAAGGCGATCAGCGCGTCGCCGGTGAGGGGATGGTCGACCACGACCGCCCGGACGCCGAAGACCTCCGCCATGAGCTCGGGGGTGAGGACATCGCGCGGCGGCCCCGAGGCGACCACGGACCCGGCGTGCAGGACGTGCAGCCGGTCGCACACGGAGGCGGCGGCGTTGAGGTCGTGCAGCGACACCAGAGTCGTACGGCGTCCGGTGCGCAGCAGGGCCAGCAGGTCGACCTGGTGGCGGATGTCGAGGTGGTTGGTCGGCTCGTCCAGGACCAGGACGTCCGGGTCCTGGGCGAACGCCCTGGCCAGCAGGACGCGTTGGCGTTCGCCGCCGGACAGCGCCGTGAACCGGCGCCCCGCGTGCGCGTCCATGCCGACGTCGGCCAGGGCCCTGGAGACGATGTCCCGGTCGGCGGCGTCCTCCCCGGCGAACGCCCGCTTGTAGGGCGTACGGCCCATGGCGACGACCTCGCGTACGGACATTTCGAAGTCGCTGCCCCGCTCCTGCGGCAGCGCGGCCACGTGCCGCGCCGACCGCACCGGGGACAGCTCGCGAAGGTCGGTGCCGGCCAGCAGGACGCGCCCGGCCGTGGGCCTCAGATGCCGGTAGACGGTGCGCAGAAGCGTCGACTTGCCACTGCCGTTGGGTCCGACCAGCCCAGTGATCTCCCCTTCGGCCGCGACCAGATGCGCGCCCGCCACCACCGTGCGGCCCGCGTATGCGACGTGCAGATCCTCGATGTCGATTCTCAACTGCCGCTCCCCAGGCGCCTGTCCAGCAGATACAGCAGGGCCGGAGCGCCCAGCAGCGAGGTGACCACGCCCACCGGCAGCTCCTGTGTGTCCATCGCCGTACGGCACACGATGTCGACCGTCACCAGCAGCACCGCCCCGAACAGCGCCGAGACGGGCAGCAGGCGCCGGTGGTCGCCGCCGACGGCCAGGCGGCAGACGTGCGGCACCATCAGGGCGACGAACGCGATCGCGCCCGAGACCGCGACGAGGACACCGGTGAGCACGCTGGTCACGGTGAACAGTTCGCGGCGCAGCCGAGTGACGTCGATGCCGAGGCCGGCCGCGGTCTCGTCGCCCATCAGCAGGGCGTTCAGGCCCCGGGCGCGCGCCTGGAGCCAGAACAGGGCGGTCGGTACGGTGACGGCGGGTACGGCCAGCAGCTGCCAGCTCGCCCCGCCGAGGCTGCCCATGAGCCAGAACAGGACGCTGTGGGTCTGCTGCTCGTCCCCGGCCTGCAACACCAGATAGCTGGTGAAGCCGGACAGGAACTGGCCGATGGCGACCCCGGCCAGCACCAGCCGCAGCGGCGCGAAACCTCCGCCGCGCCTCGCCACCGCCCACACCAGCGCGAAGGTGGCCAGAGCCCCGGCGAAGGCCGCGCCCGACAGGCCCAGTCCGAGGCCGCCGCCCGCGCCGAGGCCGAGCACGATCGCGGCGACCGCGCCCAGAGAAGCGCCGTTGGAGATGCCCAGCAGATACGGGTCGGCCAACGGGTTGCGCACCAGCGCCTGCACCGCCGTACCGACGACCCCGAGTCCGGCACCCACCAGCGCGGCCGACAAGGCTCTGGGCACGCGTAGTTGCCACACGATCAGGTCGTCGGTGCCCGGGCGGGGAGCCTCGCCGGAGAGCCTTCGCCACACCACGCCCCACACCTCGCCGGGCGGGATCGACGTCGAGCCCCAGGCGACGGCCGCCGTCAGAACGGCCAGCAGCGCCACTCCCAGGACGACCGCCGACGGCCCCGCCGGCAGACTCCGCGCCTTTGCCGCGGCGCCCTTGGACCCGCGGCGCACCAAGAGGGAGGACACCACTAGCCGACCTTGCCGGGGTAGAGGGTCTTGGCGATCTCCTCGACCGTGTCGGCGTTCTCGACCCCCGCGATCGTGGTGCGTTCGGAACCGATGCGCAGGAACCGGCCTTCCACGACCGCCTTCAGCCCCTTGGTGGCCGCGTTGGACTCAAGCCACCGCTCGGCTTCGTCGAACGCCTTCTTGTTCGCCGGCCCACTGCCCCGGTCGCGCACTCCGAGCTGGATCCAGTCCGGGTTCCTGGCGATCACGTCCTCCCAGGAGGCCTGCCGGTAGTCGCGGTCGCAGTCGGCGAAGACGTTGCGGGCACCGGCCAGGGTGATGACCGCGTTGGCGACCTGACGGTTGCAGGTGACGGTGGGCTGCTTGGTGCCGGCGTCGTAGTCGAAGAAGAAGTACGTCGGCCGTGCGCTCTCGGCCGTGCCGCCGACCGCCTTGCGGACGGCGTCCGTCTTCTCCTTCATCCCCGCGACGAGTTTCCGCGCCTGTGCGCTCGTGCCAGTGACCGCGCCGAGTGAGACGATGTCGGCCTGGACCGCGGACAGATCGGTCACCGGGCTCTTGCGCTGCGCCGCGCAGGCGGTGGATTTCAGGTAGATGTGCTTGATCCCGGCCGCCTTGAACTCCTCCGGCGTCGGGGCGTCGCCCATCCCTTGACCGCCCATGCCGCCCATGGAGGCGAAGGTGTCGATGTACAGGTCGGCGCCGGAGCCGAGCAGCTTCTCCTTCGGGATCACGCTCCGGCCGAGCACCGGCACCTTTCGCGCCTGCGCGTCGAGCCCGCCGGGCAGTGTGCCCTTGCCCGGCGGGAAGCCGGTGCCGACCACCTTCGCTCCGGCGCCCAGGCGCAGCAGCAGCTCCAGGCCGGCGGCGTTGCTCGTGACGATCCTCTTGGGAGCGGCGGAGAAGGTGGTCCTGGCACCCATGCAGTCGGTCATGGACACCGGGTAGGCGCCGGAGACGGCGTTCTCGGCCTTCTCCCCCGCGTTCTCGTCCGTCGCGCCTTTCCGCCCGCCGCCGCAGCCAGTCGCCAGCAGGCCGCCGAGCACGACTGCCGCCGTGCCGCCCCACACACGTGAACGCATCGAAAACTCCCCAGGATCCACTCGGTACGCGGGCGACCTCCGTCACCCGGTCCAGAAGTCGGGCCGAACCCCCGTCGAGTTCCGCCCTGTCGGGAATCCGGCTCGGGACAACCACTCTCGGCAGGCATGCGGTGAGACCCGGGAACCCGGCAGGGAGCCGCCTCGCATCAAGGCCCCGGTGCCGGCCGCCTCCGGCCGGCACCGGCGCCCTTCCACGGGAGCGGGGTTCAGGCCGCGACGACGGCGGGCTTGTCCTCCCCCACTGCCTCGAGGGCGGGCGAGGTGCTCCCTTCGTCCAGCAGATCCATCAGAGTCGCCCGGGCACGGGCCACGCGCGAGCGCACCGTGCCGACCGGGCAGTCGCTGACCTCGGCGGCCTCCGCGTAGGGCAGCCCGACCACCTGGGTGAGGACGAACGCCTCCCGGCGCTCGTCCGGCAGTGAGGCCAGCAGGTCCAGCAGAGCGATCCCGTCGTCGAAGCCGGGCAGCCCGCTCGGCTGGGCCAGTTCAACGGCCAGCTGCCAGTCCGGTACGTCGGACAGGCGGGGCCTTGCGGCGGCGTACCGATAGCTGTCGATCACCGCGCGGCGCGCGATGGACAGCAGCCAGGCACGCGCCGAGGAACGCCCCTCGAACCGGTGCAGGCTGCCGAGCGCACGCAGGAACGTGTCCTGTGCCAGGTCGTCCACGGCCTGCGGGTCACCGCAGAGGTGGGCGACATAGCGCTGGACGTCGCGGTGCACTGCGCGCACGAACCGCTCGACCGCGTCCGTGTCACCGCTTCGGGCAGCGAGCGCCCAAGCGGTGATCGACTCGTCGGGCGACGCCGTCGTGTCGGCGCTACGGCGCGATGTGTCGCCGGTGCGGCGCGAGGTGGGCAGGGCAGGGGTCATCACCTGGTGTCCTTCTCGGTCATCCGTGATCCGGACCGGCGGCATGCGAGTACGCGGACGGTCCGGATGAGTGGGGAGACGGCCCTACGGCGCGGCGCTACGGCGCTACGGCGCTGTACGGCTGGAGCGCCTGCGCGACTGAGACGGCGCCCGCGCGGGCGTACGGCCGTGGCCCGAGGCGCGCAGGGGCAGCCCCGGGAAACCAGCTGTCCTCAGACGACAGCCGTCCCCACGGGCGGACCCCGAGAGGTGATCGCGTGGACGAGAAGGAGAAGACGCGGCCCCCGGTCCGAGCGCCGGCGACGCACCCGCAGGCGCGGGCGATCCGGCGTGGCGGGCACGGCGAGCAGCAGCCGCAGCGGCGCGGCCAGCCATCCGGCCACGGCCCGCAGGATCCGGAACGCGGCCCTCTCGCCGTACGCCAGCCACAGCCCGCACAGCAGGGCGGCCAGCAGGTGGGCGGCGAGCATACCGACGGACGACGAGCCACCGCCGGTCATCGAGTGCCCCAGGTGGTCCATGGGGCTTGTACTCATGTGGTCCATGGGGCTCGTACCCATGTGATCCATGGGGCTCGTACCCATGTGATCCATGCGGCTCATGTCCATGGACCCCATATCCATGGAGTCCATCCCCCTGGAGCCCATCGCCATGGAGCGCATGCCGTCCATGCCCATGCCGCCCGTGGATGTGACTGCCCCGGATGCCCCGCAGGACGACTGGGCGAACGAGAACGCCTCGTGCAGCACCGTCTGCGCGGCGACCACGACCGTCACGACCAACGGCAGTCCGCGCTCACGCCCCGCCAGGCACCAGCCGGCAGCGCCGGTCAGGGCCACGCCCACGGCCAGCGCCCACGAGGGCACCTCGCCGCCGGACATCAGAACGTGGCCGAGGGCGGCGAGCAGCACGCATACGGCCGCGAACACCGCGGCCCGTATCGTGCGAGCACACCACCCTGCTGTCATGGCGCCTCATCCTCGCATCCGGGCTTCGGTCGTCATGCGGGGGTACGGAATCCGACAGGGCACTTCACTCAACGCGTCACACGTGATCCAGACCACGACGTCCTGCCGGAACTGGCAAGGATTTCTACCCGACTTCCGGGAGAGAACGCTTTTCGACGATGATCCAGCGGCCACTGACTTATGATCCAAGGGAATAAGCTTGAGCCATTAGGGGAGTGGATGAAGGCACGCCCGGGCCTGACCGTCGACAAGATCGCACAGGCCGCTGCCGCCTTGGCCGACGAGGTCGGCCTCGGAGGGGTCACCCTCTCGGCCCTTGCCCGCAGCTTCGGCGTCAAGGACGCCAGCCTGTACTCGCACGTCAAGAACATTCAGGACGTACGGACCCGGGTGGCCCTGCTCGCAGCCGAGGAGATGAGCGCCGAACTCGCCGTCGCCATCGCCGGCCGGTCGGCCGAGGACGCGCTGATGGCCTTCGCCGACGCCTACCGCGCCTTTGCACTGCGCTACCCGGGACGGTACGCGGCGACACAGATGCGGCTGGATCTGGATCAGATCGCCGATGAGAAGGGGTTCGTCCGCAGCATCGAGCTGACGTACGCGGTACTGCGCGCCTACAACCTGGAAGAGCCCGACCTGACCGACGCAGTGCGTTTTATGCGCAGTACGTTCCACGGCTTCATCAACATCGAGTCGGTCGGCGGGTTCGGGGACCCGCGTGACATCGACGAGTCCTGGCGCAAGGCCGTCGCGGCGGTGCACTCGGCGCTACGGCAGTGGCCCCGCACCAAGGCCTCCTAGCGCGCCTTCGGAGTCCAAAGGCTGCTCTCGACCTCGACGGTGAAGTCGACATGAGACTCGCGCCTGTGAAACCTGCTCAGGCCTGCTTGGAGCTGCCGGGCGGGAGGAACAGCGCAGGGACCGCGGTGACGGCCACGAAGCCGAGGGCCCACCGGAAGACGGCACCGAACTCCGCGGCCGCACCGCCTGCCGAGGAGACGTAGTGCTGCAGGAGCAGTGCGATGACCGTGGTGCCCACGGCACCGCCGAGCTGCTGCGAGACCGCGTTGGCCGTGGTGGCGGCCGGCACGCTGGTGGTCGGCAGCGAGTGGTAAAGCGTGACCATGACGGGCGCCGCCGCCAGGGCCAGGCCGATGCCCTGTGCGAAGAGGGCGGCGAGCAGGAGGACGTTCACCTCGGCGGTGTCGGCCAGGGCGAACGTCGTGAGGCCCGCCGCGACCAGGAGTAGCCCGACGAGGACCAGTGCCCGGGGGTTGCTCTTGGTGTCGATGACCCGGCCGACGAGCAGCACCGCCACCGCCGTTCCGACCCCCTGCGCCACCATGATCGCTCCGGCACCCAGGGGGCCCTTCCCGCCGGCCTGCTGGAAGAACAGCGGGACCAGCACAACGACTCCGTAGAGACCGAAGTTGTTGAGCAGGGTGATGGAGGTGGAGGCCGCGAAGGCCCGGTCACGGAAGAGTGAGAAGTCCACGACGCCGGGGGTCTTGGACCGGACGGCCCGCACCCCGTGCACGGCGAGCAGCAACACGCCCACCGCGATCGGCAGGAGCACCGGCGTGCCGGTCGGCGACGTGCCCTTGGCCAGGTCGCTGAGGCCGAGGATGGTCGCGGCCAGGCCGCCGCCCATGGTGAGCAGCCCGGCGAGGTCGAGACGCCCCGGCATCTGCCCCTTGGCGTTCGGGAGGTTCCGCGCGGACAGGACGATCACGGTGAGGATGATCGGCACATTCAGGAAGAACACCCACCGCCAGGAGAACTCCTGGATGAGCGTGCCGCCCAGCACGGGGCCGAGCACCGGCGCGACAAGCAGCGGAACGGACATCATCGTCATCATCCGGCCCATCTGGGCTCGGCCGGCGACCTCGACGACGATGATCCGCATCAGCGGGAAGAGCATGCTTGCGCCGAGGCCCTGCACCGCCCGGAAGGTGATGAGGCTGTCCAGCGACCACGCGGTCCCGCACAGGAGCGAGCCCAGCAGGAAGACGGAGAGCGAGGCGATCCAGGTGGCGGTCGCGCCGAAGCGCTGAGCCGCCCATCCAGTCGCCGGGATGACCGACGACATCGCGAGGAGATACGCGGTGGACGCCCACTGGGCGTCCACGAGGCCGACGTCGAAGTACTCGGTGAACGAGTGCATGGCGACGCCGACGATCGTGGTGTCCAACAGGGCGACGAACGCTCCCAGGGCCAGGACGAGTGCCACGACGACGGGCGAGCGCTCCGTCGGCGCGGTGGCCGCGTCGGCCGGCGCCTCCTCCTCGGTGCTCGTGGTGCTGGTCTCCTCGGACATGAACTTGCCTTTCCTCCGCAGTGTCTGGCAGTGACAAGCCCAACCTAGGAACCTTAGGGTTTTGCCTACTATACATAGGTACTGCTGGCGTCCGGATCACGAAGAAATTGACCGACCCGGAAATCCGCTCACGTTCGTCAACTGCCCGAAGGGCGAGATCAGTCGCCTCACCGTGCCGCGGGATCTTCCCTGACTCCCCTGGAGTGGCCTGGACTTCCTCGGATGGCGCGACCCGGCCGCGCCGCAGCGGTGGGCGAGTACATCTGCAGCAATCTGTCCCGCTCCCTGTACGTGCGGGGCAAGAAGCGGGCGGAGCCCGGAGGCCGCCTCAAGGAGTCCCTCACCGAGGAGGGCGCTTTCGGTATGCAGCACACCTCGGACGTGCTCACGGGCCGCGCCGACCTGATGGAGCGTTACGTCGAGATGCTCGACGCCCCCTTCAAGGGCTGCTTGCCGAGCCGTTCACAACCCCAGCCGACAGGGCAGCATGCACACCACGACATCGGTACGTGCCCGCAGCACCGTGGCGGGGAGCAGGCCCCGCTGGTTCTGAAGGATCTTGTAGCGGCGGTGGTGGGACTCGACCTCGGGGATGAGGACGGCGATCTGGCGTCCGTCCTGGGAAGCGCGCTGTACGTAGTCGACCATCGGCTGCACGAGGGAGCGGTGCGGGCTGTCGATCACGTCGAGCCGAACGCCCGGGTCCCAGCGCTCCCATGCCTCCCGCAGGGCGCGGATCTTGTCGGGGTCGGCCTGGACGGCGACGGCGACGGCGACCCCCTCGTCCCCCAGGGTGAGGGCGGCGCTGATGGCGTGCCGCGCGATGTTGCTGACGTCGCCCAGCGGGACGATCACCAGGCTCGAACCACGCCGGTCGGGTGGGTCGGGAACGCGGCCGAGCCCCAGCTCCTCCCCCACGGCGGTGTAGTAGCGCTCGATGCGGGCGAAGAGCAGCAGCATCAGCGGGACGGCGATGACGACCACCCACGCTTCTTCCGCGAACTTCGTGGTGAGAAGGATGACGCCCGCCAGGGTGGTCAGCAGCGCCCCCGTGCCGTTGATCAGCGCGCGGCCTTTCCACCCCTCCGGTGTCTGCGTCGCCCAGTGCCGCACGAGGCCGCTCGACCAGCGTCGGCTCCGGGACGAGCGGTGCGTCCTCGGTACGGCGGACGGCGGCCCGCAGTCAGGCCGGCACCTCGTCCATGCTGAAACGCTTGGTGATGTAGTCGTCGGCGCCGGCATCCAGGGCGGCGACCTTCTCGTCGGACGCCTGGCGGGCCGAGAGCACCAGGATCGGCACGCGCGTCCAGCCGCGCAGGGCCTTGATGACGTCGGCGCCGTCCATGTCGGGCAGCCCGAGGTCGAGCAGCACCACGTCGGGCTGACGCGCGGCGGGGAGCCGCAGGGCCGTGGCCCCGTCCGGGGCGGCGTCCACGCCGTAGTGGCGTGCCTGCAGGTTGATGACGAGGGCCCGTACGAGCTGCGGGTCGTCCTCCACCACGAGCACCCGGGTCATGGGGCTGTGTCTCTCCTGTCGTACGTCGGTCCGTGCCCGGCGGAAGCGGGTCAACCGGCTTCATGGCGGCGGGAGCCTGCGGATCCGGGATGCTCCCGGATCCGCCGACTCCCGTTGGGGTCGCGTAAGGCCGTCACTGCTTCGCTGTGAGGTCCTTGAGCGCGATGTTGAGCTCCAGGACGTTGACGCGGGGTTCACCCATGAAGCCGAGGGTGCGGCCGGCCGTGTGGTCGCGGACCAGCTGCTCCACCTGCACGAGGGGCAGATGGTTCTTCGCGGCGATCCGGTGGACCTGGAGTTCGGCGTAGGCCGGGGAGATGTCCGGGTCCAGGCCCGAGCCGGAGGAGGTCACCGCGTCCGCGGGTACCTGTGACGGCCGGACCGTGTAACCGGGCACCGAGTTGTCCTTGACCACCGCGGCCTTGGCGTCCCGCACCTGTTTGATCAGGTTCTCGTTGTCGGCGGACAGGTTGGTGGCACCGGACAGGATCAGCGTGTACCGGGTGTTCAGGCTGTTGCTGCCGAGCCCGCCTGCCGGGCGGCCCTGGAACCACCTCAGGTCCGGCTGCGGGGTGTCCTGGCCCTCCTTCAACGGCAGGTTGTAGGACTGCCCGATCAGGGACGAGCCGACGACCCTGCCGTCCGCCTTGATCTCGGAGCCGTTCGCCTTGTCGCGGAACAGCCCCTGGGCGATGCCGGTGACGACCAGCGGGTAGAGGACGCCGGTCACCAAAGTCAGCACCAGCAGGGCCCGCAGGCCCGCCCACAGCAACCGGGCCGTGTTCGTAACGGAGTTGTTCATGGCGATCAGCCGATTCCGGGGATTAGGGAGAGAAGCATGTCGATGATCTTGATGCCGATGAACGGCGCGATCAGGCCGCCGATGCCGTAGATCCCGAGATTGCGCCGCAGCATCCGGTCCGCACTGACCGGCTTGTACTGCACGCCCCTCAAGGACAGCGGCACCAGCGCGATGATGATCAGCGCGTTGAAGACGACCGCGGACAGGATCGCGGAGTTCGGCGAGGACAGATGCATGATGTTCAGCTTGTCCAGGCCCGGATAGACCGCCGCGAACAGCGCCGGGATGATCGCGAAGTACTTCGCGACGTCGTTGGCGATGGAGAAGGTCGTCAACGCCCCTCGGGTGATGAGGAGTTGCTTGCCGATCTCGACGATCTCGATGAGCTTGGTCGGGTTGGAGTCCAGGTCGACCATGTTGCCGGCCTCCTTGGCGGCCGACGTGCCGGTGTTCATCGCCACCCCGACGTCCGCCTGCGCCAGCGCCGGGGCGTCGTTGGTGCCGTCACCGGTCATCGCGACCAGCTTGCCGCCCGCCTGCTCCCGCTTGATCAGCGCCATCTTGTCCTCGGGAGTGGCCTCCGCGAGGAAGTCGTCCACCCCCGCCTCCTCGGCGATCGCCTTCGCGGTCAGCGGGTTGTCACCCGTGATCATGACGGTCTTGATGCCCATACGGCGCAGCTCGGCGAACCGCTCCCGCATGCCGTCCTTGACGACGTCCTTGAGATGGATGACTCCCAGTACCCGGGCGCCCTTGTCGTCGTGCACCGCGACCAGCAGCGGGGTGCCGCCCGCCTCGGAGATCCGGTTGGCGATCGTGTCCGCGTCCTTGGCCACGGTGCCGCCCTGCTCCTGGACCCAGGCGATCACCGAGGCCGTGGCACCCTTGCGGACCTTTCGCCCGTCGACGTCCACACCCGACATACGCGTCTGGGCCGTGAACGCGATCCACTCCGCGTGCGCCAGCTCACCCTGGTGACGCTCGCGCAGCCCGTACCTCTCCTTCGCCAGGACCACGATCGAGCGGCCCTCCGGGGTCTCGTCGGCCAGCGACGACAGCTGCGCCGCATCGGCCACCTCGGCCTCGGTGACGCCCTTGACCGGCACGAACTCGGCGGCCTGCCGGTTGCCCAGGGTGATGGTGCCGGTCTTGTCCAGCAGCAGCGTGGAGACGTCACCGGCGGCCTCGACCGCACGACCCGACATCGCCAGCACATTGCGCTGCACCAGCCGGTCCATGCCCGCGATACCGATCGCGGACAGCAACGCACCGATCGTCGTCGGGATCAGACACACCAGCAGCGCCACCAGCACGACCATCGTCAGATGCGTGCCCGCGAAGGTCGCGAACGGCGGCAGCGTCGCCACCGCGAGCAGAAAGACGATCGTCAGCGAGGCGAGCAGGATGTTCAGCGCGATCTCGTTGGGCGTCTTCTGCCGGGCCGCACCCTCGACCAGGCTGATCATCCGGTCGATGAAGGTATCACCCGGCTTCGTCGTGATCTTGATGACGATCCGGTCGGACAGCACTTTCGTGCCACCGGTGACCGCGGACCGGTCACCGCCGGACTCACGGATCACCGGCGCCGACTCACCGGTGATGGCCGACTCGTCCACCGAGGCGACACCCTCGATCACATCACCGTCACCGGGAATGATGTCACCGGCCTCACATACGACCAGGTCACCGATCCTCAGCCCGGTGCCCGGCACCTGTTCCTCGCCACTGCCGTCCTTCAGCAGCCGACGGGCAACGGTGTCGGTCTTGGCCTTGCGCAGGGTGTCGGCCTGCGCCTTGCCGCGGCCCTCGGCGACCGCCTCCGCCAGATTGGCGAAGATCACCGTCAGCCACAGCCAGGCACTGATGGTCCAGCCGAACCAGTCGCCCGGGTCCTTGAAGGAGAACACCGTGGTCAAAACCGAGCCGATCCACACCACGAACATCACGGGCGACTTGACCATCACCCGCGGATCGAGCTTGCGGAACGCCTCCGGCAGCGACGTGACCAACTGCTTCGGATCGAACAGGCCCGCACCGACGCGGCGCTCGTCCTGGTGACCGGTCGGCACATCGCTGTGCGGGGCCCGGGTCGGAGTGACTGTGGACATGGAGTCCTCGTGCTTCTTCGTGTGGGTGGTCATCACGCCAGCCCTTCGGCGAGCGGGCCCAGCGCCAGGGCCGGGAAGTACGTGAGACCGGTGATGATCAGGATCGCGCCCACCAACAGGCTCGTGAACAGCGGCTTCTCGGTACGCAGCGTGCCCGCCGTGACCGGCACCGGCCTCTGCTCCGCCAGCGAGCCGGCCAACGCCAGCACGAACACCATCGGCAGGAAACGGCCCAGCAGCATCGCCAGCCCGGTCATCGTGTTGAACCAGTCGGTGTTCGCATTCAGACCCGCAAAGGCCGAGCCGTTGTTGTTCGCCGCCGACGTGAACGCATACAGCACCTCGGAGAACCCATGCGCACCCGAGTTCAGCATCGAGTGCGGCGGCGTCGGCAGCGCCATCGAGGCGGCGGTGAACGCCAGCACCAGCGCCGGGGTGATCAGAATGTAGGCCGCGGCGAGCTTCATCTCCCGCGCACCGATCTTCTTACCCAGATACTCCGGGGTGCGGCCCACCATCAGACCCGCGATGAACACCGCGATCACCGCCATGATCAAAATGCCGTACAGACCGGAACCGGCACCACCCAGCGCGATCTCGCCCAGCATCATGCTCAGCATCGTGATACCGCCACCGAGCCCGGTGAAGGAGGAATGGAAGGAGTTCACCGCACCGGTCGACGTCAGCGTCGTCGCCACCGCGAAGACCGACGAGCCGCCGATACCGAAACGGGCCTCCTTGCCCTCCATCGCTCCACCCGCAACCTGCAACGCCGGACCGTGGTGGGCGAACTCCGTCCACATCATCAGCGCGGTGAAACCCAGCCAGATCGTGAACATCGCGGCCAAGATCGCGTAGCCCTGCTTCACCGAGCCGACCATCACACCGAACGTGCGGGTCAGCGCGAACGGGATCACCAGGATCAGGAAGATCTCGAACAGGTTCGTGAACGGGGTGGGGTTCTCAAACGGGTGAGCGGAGTTGGCGTTGAAGTAGCCACCGCCGTTGGTACCGACCTCCTTGATCGCCTCCTGCGAGGCCACCGCCCCGCCGTTCCACTGCTGCGAGCCGCCCATGAACTGGCCGACCTCGTGAATCCCGGAGAAGTTCTGGATCGCCCCGCAGGCCACCAGAACCACCGCCGCGATCACCGACATCGGCACCAGGATCCGCAGCGTGCCACGCACCAGATCCGCCCAGAAATTCCCCAGCTCACCGGTACGCGAACGCGAGAACCCACGCACCAACGCCACCGCGACCGCGATACCCACCGCAGCCGACACGAAGTTCTGCACGGCCAGACCGGCGGTCTGCACGAGGTGCCCCATGGTCTGCTCGCCGTAGTACGACTGCCAGTTCGTGTTCGTCACGAACGACACGGCCGTATTGAACGACTGCGCCGGATTGACCGACGAGAAGTTCAGCGAACCGGGCAGGACACCCTGCAGCCGCTGCAACAGATACAGGAAAAGCACACCCCCCACGGAGAACGCCAGGACACCGCGCAGATACGCGGGCCAGGTCATCTCGGTGTCGGGATTGGCACCGATGCCCTTGTAGATCCACTTCTCCACGCGCAGATGCTGCTTGGAGGAGTAGACCCGGGCCATGTAGTTGCCGACGGGGACATAGACCAGCGCCAGCGCGCCTATCAGGGCGAGCAACTGGAGCACGGCTGCGAGTACGGGACCCATGCTGTTCTCAGAACCTCTCCGGGAAGATCAGGGCGAGGACGAGATAGCCCAGCAGGGCGACGGCCACGACCAGGCCGACGGCGTTCTCGACGGTCACAGCTTCGTCACCCCCTTGGCCACGAGGGCCACCAGCGCGAAACCCGCGAGCACGGTGATGACGAAGGCCAGATCGGCCATCGTGAACTCCTGGAATGAGGTTCGGTTGAAACGGACGTGTTCGAGGAAAGCGCCTCGCCGGCCGGATCCGGCCGTCCGTTGACGGCTCCCATACGGCGGCCTACACACCCTTGACGGGGTTCTTACGACCCCGGCCCGTACCGGTGAGCAGGCCGCCGTGACAGGCGGTGACTCGTGTCACGCCAGCCGGAAGCGCAGCCGTCAGATCACCGCGTCCGTCTCCCGCCGCACGGCATGGGCGACCACCGCGCCTCGCTGGTTCTGAAGGAGCCGCTGCCACAGCCGCTCCGGCTCGGTCTCCTGGATCAGCACCGTGACGCGGGTGACCGGTTCGCCGGCGGCCACCTCACGGACGTAGGCGGCGATCGGACGGCCCAGACCGCGCCGCTCGCACGTCAGCCGCACCAGCGCCACCCCCGGGTCCCATTCCGCCCAGGCACGCTCCAGCGCATGCAGCTGGGCCCGGTCCTCGGGGTCCGGGTGGCACACGGTCACCGCGCGGACCTCGTCGCCGAGCGGGGCGGCCGCGGTCAGCGCCTCCGACGTCAGCCGGGACAGGGACGACGCGGGGGACGACCACCAGCGAGCGCCGGCGGTGCGGGGTCTCGGGGATGCGGCCCAGGCCGAGCCGCTCGCCGATCCGGCCGTAGGGCTTCCGTCAGCCCCACGGGGACGGCATGCGCAGCGTAGGTACGGTTCTCGCCCTCGTGGTTCTCGCCACGGTGGTCGCCACCTTCACGCCGCCGGCGCATTCCCGCCCCCTCCCTGCCGGTGGTCGCCGGTCTCGGAGTGGCCCTGCTGCCGGGCACCCCGCAGATCGCCTACGGCCGACGCCTCGAACTGGACTCGCGCGCCCTGGCAGCCAGCCCGCTGCTGTGGCACGAGCTCGACAGCGGCCTGCGCCGGTCCCCCGAACACGGGACGCTGATCCACGGAGAGGACGTCCTGCAACGGCTGGGCGACCAGATGGACGGCAAGACGGCACAAGCGATCCTGCGGGCCTCCGGACTCTCCTGACCTGCGGCGCGGCGAGGTCGAGGGCGCCGCACATGAGGACGCGGATGGAGGAGACCGGGGTGTCAGAGCTCCGTCTCTCCGCGTGGTTCGATGCGGAAGTCGAACGCGAGGGTCCCCGGATCTAGGGCCGTCGCCCCTCCGTCGACGGTGAGCACCGAGCCATTGACATACGACGCCGCCAGGGAGAGCAGCCAGGCGATCGCCTCCGCGACCTCACGCGGCTCGCCCGGCCGGCCCAAGGGCAGGATCCTGGTCGCCTCCGCATAGGCGGACTCCACGCCGCCGTCCTTCAGATCCGCTTCCTCGGCGAAGCGCGCCATGCGCCGGTCGGCCATCTCACTCCGTACCCAACTGGGACACACGACGTTGGCACGCACCCCCTGACGCCCGTAGTCGACGGCCACGGAACGGCACAGCTGCGACAAGGCCGCCTTGGACGTGGCGTACGGGGCGTTGCCCGCCCCGTTGCGCAGCGCGGACACCGAGGCGACGGCGACCACCGAGCCCCGCGCGTCCAGCAGGTGCGGGATCGCCGCGCGCAGAAGCAGCAGCGGACCGGTGACGTTGGTTCGCATCACCTCGTCCCAGTCCTCGAGCGACAGGTCCCCGACGGCTCCGCCGCGCCCGATGCCCGCGTTGAGCACCAGCCCGTCGATTCGCCCGTAGGCCGCCAATGTCACGCGGACGAGACCCTCGGCAGCGTCGGGATCACCCACGTCGGACGGATACGCCAATGCCCCGGTCTCGCGTTCGAGACGCCGCAACGGTTCGGCGCGCCGCCCGGAGACGACCACCTGGTGCCCGCCCTCACGCAACAGCCGGGCGGTGGCCGCCCCGATGCCCGTACCTCCACCGGTCACGATGACAACCCGCTTGTCGGTCACCGCTGTTCAGGCCCCCGCTCCGAGATCGCAGACGCAAGTGATCCTATCGACGAGCTGCGCCTCCTGGAGGCGGACCGCCTGGACCGGTTGGCGCGAACTCGACCGGCTCCACCTCGGCACGTCCACCGGCCCCACCGGCCTGTTCCGGCAGGTCACCGCCCTCACCAAGACCCAGACCGACCTCCTGGCCAAGCTCGGCATCCCCGCACCGAAGCAGATCATCGCCCTCGAACCCGCACCCCGCTGACCAGCACGAACAGCAGCGCCCAGAGAAACGCCTCTCAGGCGCCCTCGCCCATGTCCGCGCAGGTCAGGCCCCAGATTCGGGACTCTAGGCCGCTGAATTACGCGGAACGCAGGGAGTGACATCCTCAGCAAAGACTGTGCGGCTGGCGTCGCGGTGTCGGTGGGCTCGGTCCAGGCAGACTGCTGGAGTGCCGCGGTGCCGGCCGGGAATGTGGTTGTTCGGGCTCGCCCAGCGGCCCGTGACGTTCTGTCTTCATGGTCCAGTGGGAGATTCGGCGTGATAATCGACGGCATACCGGCACCCCCTGCGCGCGACACCGTGCCTGACGCAGCAGCGCGCAAGCAGCGCCTACGCCGTCGCCTGGAGCGACTGATCGGCGTGGCCGCCACCGAAGGCAATGACCTGGTGCCCCTGCGCAACGGTGATGAGATCTTCCCCGCGATGCTCGGGGCGATCCGTTCGGCTCGGCACACCGTCGACATGATGACGTTCGTGTATTGGCGGGGTCAGATCGCCCGCGACTTCGCCGTCACTTTGGCCGACCGCGCCCGCGCGGGGGTGCGCGTGCGACTGCTGCTCGACGGCTTCGGCGCCAAGGAGATCGAGCGGCGGCTGCTGGACCTCATGAGCGCCGCGGGCGTGCAGGTGGCCTGGTTCCGCAAACCCGTGTGGCTGTCACCGTTCAAACAGAATCACCGTTGCCACCGCAAGGCCCTCATCGTCGACGAACACACCGCCTTCACCGGCGGCGTCGGCATCGCCGAGGAATGGAGCGGCAATGCCCGCAACCCTGCCGAGTGGCGCGACACCCACGTCCAGGTGCGCGGCCCGGCCGTGGACGGCATCGCCGCCGCGTTCGCGCAGAACTGGGCCGAGTGTCACGACGAACTCTTCGATGACCGCGACCGTTTCACGGAACACCCGCAGGCCGGCTCGTCGGTGGTGCAGGTCGTGCGTGGCTCCGCAAGCATCGGCTGGCAGGACATGCAAACCCTCATCCGGGTCATGCTCACCTCCGCCGAGGAACGCTTCCGGCTGGCCACCGCCTACTTCGCCCCTGACGCCTACTTCATCGACCTGCTGTGCCAGACCGCACGTCGCGGCGTGCATGTCGAGATCCTGCTGCCCGGCCCCCACACCGACCAGCGCGCCTGCCAGCTCGCCGGTCAACACCACTACACGCGCCTGCTACAGGCCGGCGTGCACATCCGCCAGTATCAGCCGACCATGATGCACGCCAAGATCATCACCGTGGACTCGGTCGCCTCCCTCATCGGATCCACCAATTTCAACCGCCGGTCCATGGACCACGACGAAGAGGTGATGCTCGCCGTCCTGGACGAGGAGTTCACTGCCTCCCTCGACCGCGACTACGAGGAGGACCTGCGCCACAGCGTGGGCATCGAGCTCACTCGATGGAGACGACGGGCAGTGCTGCAACGCGCCAAGGAAGCCGCCGTCACCCCGATCCGGCGCTTCCTGTGAGCCGACCGGCACCCTGGCACAATGGCGAACCGCAGGATCCGCGCGAGCCAGCCAGCGCCGCACGCGTGAAGGGAAGACACGCCGTACCCGCGGTCCCACAGACCGATCGTCCTCCCGACAGCACGCGAAAGCCGCTCACCGGGGCGGTTCCGGGGCCGGTCGGCGGGGCCGCTCGGCCCCAGGTAGGCGCCCCCCTGGCGTCCCTGCCGCAGAACGAGACGTAGCGCACTGCGAGTTGCCGCATCTGGCCGCTGAGAACCGGAAACGGCCTCGGTCACCGGTGGACACGCTGCCGCGACGGCCCACCGCATGGTCGTCCGCGACCTTGCTCACCGCGGTCCATACCCAGATCTGTCAGGTCAAGCCGACCCGCACGGGCGGCGTTGAGGGCGGGGTGCGTACAAGAAGCCGGCCTCGTGGTACAGGAGCCCTGGAGGAGAAGGCCCCGCCCCTGCCCGGCTCCGAGCCGCTCTCCGCATCCAGCTATCGAAGCACTGCTACGTCTCCCCAGGGTCAGGCTTCGAACGGAAGCCGACGCTGAAAGGCAACGGGAGGTCCGTACGGGCGTGGACGGGGCTGCGACGGATCAGCTCGGCCGTGGTCGCCTTCTACCTGGCCGCGTGCGTAGCCGTGTCCCGGTCGCCGGCCGCTGCGTCCGGGAGTCGCGCCGCGGGAGCTCCGCACGCCGCCGCAGCCCGGCTGGGCGCACGGCCGCCGGTAACGCCGGGGGCGGGGACACGGCAGGAGGTCGCGCGGGTTCCGTCGCGCGTGCGTGTCCCGCCCCCGACTGCAACACGCCTACCCAGCTGCCGTTTGGGACACCTATGGGCTGTACGGTCTCTTACGTCCCAGGTCGCCTCACGTCCGGCATGCGCACGGGGCCCGGCCGTCATATCGGCCGGACCCCGTGATGAGGGCGCGCTGCGGGTCAGATCACCATCGGTACCAACGACCTCGGCCGCCACCGGCGGTGGTGGAGCGCATGACGAAGCCGAGAAGCCACAGCACCAGGACGGCGACGGCGACCCACCAGAGGATCTTGATGGCGAAGCCGGCACCGAAGAGGAGCAGTGCAAGAAGCAGAACAAGCAGCAGGGGAACCATGTTTATCAACCTCCTGCACGCTCGTCTGCCCTGCAATTCCGTCGCCATTCACCGACTACGCTTTGTTTGTGAAAGGAACGCCGGGGCACAAGCGGGTTACCGCGACAGCGGCACACCAGCTATCAGGAGGTACTCTTCCATGACTGCCGGCGAGAAGGCCAAGGCAAAGAGCGAGCAGGCCGAGGGCAAGGCCAAGGAAGCCGTGGGAAGCGCCATCGGAAACGACCGTATGGCTGCTGAGGGGCAGGCTGAGAAGAGCACGGGTGATGCCCGTGAGGCCAAGGAAAAGGCGAAGGACGCGTTCAAGCACTAAACCTGCGTTCTCCACCGGGAATTCGAAAGGGGCCTGCCCGGCGTGACTCCGGGCAGGCCCCTTTCGACGGATCGCCGAGGGCGGAACACGCAGGCACTGAGACTCGCCTCAACTGCTCATCGAGCTTCTCACCCGCCACCATGCCGACGTTTTCCCGTCCATGGCTGTCGCCCAGGTCGCCACCAGGCCCGCACCCACAAGTCCCCGGCGGACACGGCCGACGTGCCGACGTGCCGACGGCTCTGTTCACCGCACGGTGGCTGAGAGAGGCAAGGCCGTCCGCCGGCCAGAGCGGCGGCTCGAAAAGCGTGCCGGGCATGCGTACAGTGAGGGCCAGAGTGTCTCGGGCAGCGGGCACTTGGTGCGGTACGTGGCACATGCGGCCGGGTGGTGTCGCACCGTGGCGCCGGATGAGGCGGCCCGAGGACGGGGGTGAGAGCGTCCACGTCATGGATGATGCAGACGGGCACACGGCTCGATGGTGGGCGGCGCTGCGCCGGACGCCGGTGGCCGTCTGGAACGACGACGTCACGGACTGGGCCGCTGCGCTGACCTATTACGCGGTCCTGGCCCTGTTCCCCTTGCTGCTGGTGATCCTCTCGATCCTGGGTCTGACCATGCCCACGGCCAAGCCGGAGGTCATCGACCGCATGTCGCAGGCCGCTCCGGTCGCATCCCGCGCTCTGCTGCGCAGCACCCTGCGGCAGATGGCCGGACAGTCGTCGGCGGCATGGACGTTGATCATCCTCGGAGGAGCGGGAGCGCTGTGGTCGGGGTCCAGCTATCTGAGCGTCTTCCGCCGGGCGTTGCACGCCATGCATCGGACCAGCGCGCACCGCCCGGTCTGGCGCACTGCTCCGCGTATCATCGCCACGGCCCTCCTCCTGATCTCCCTGCTTCTCGCGTCGACCCTCGCGCTGCTTCTCACCGGCAGCCTGGCCCGGCGTCTGGGCCGGGTGCTGTCTCTGGGTACCTGGCCCCAGGCCGCCTGGGACACACTGCGGTGGCCGGTCGTGGCCGCCGTCGCCGTCGCCCTGGTACTCGTCCTGTACCGTTCGGGCCCGGCGCCCTCCCGCCCTGTAGGGAAGATGGCGCCCGGCGGCACATTGGCGGTAGTGCTCCTGTTGGGGGTCTCACTCGGATTCGCCTTCTACACCTCCCATGTCAGCACCTATCACCGTCTGTACGGTTCACTGGCAGGCGTCGTGGTCTTCCTGGTCTGGCTATGGCTGTCCAACCTGTCCCTGCTGGTCGGCGCTCAGTTCAACGCAGAGCTGGCAAAGCCCGTGCACGGCGAATGAGCCGGTCTTCCAGCACCTGCGGCGGGACCGCCCGCAGCCTTCCCTTCGGCCGGTTCGCTCAGTACGGCACGCACGCGCCGACACCGCACGAACCGTGAGCAGGCCGCTCGGTTGACCTGTGGCGGTGTCTGCCCGTCGGCCGCGTGGGCAGTCGCGGCCTCCGGCCTCGCGCGGTGCGCCGCGTCTCGGGGTAGGAACGGTGCTCGGAGCGCCGTATCTGTCATCGGCCCGTACCCGATCGCGGGGAGTGTGGAGGCGGACCGCACCCCTCAGCCGCGGGGCCCCGCCCGATCTGCAGGTCCTCGCAAAAGTGAGGCACTACACCCGGCATCTCCCCCGCTCCGCAGGACGCCCGGCTGCCGTCCGGCTGCCGGGCCCCCGTCCGTCAGACGGTGCTGAGCATGCCTTCACGCAGGCGGGCCAGGAGACGGGAGATCAGCCGGGAGACGTGCATCTGGGAGACACCGAGACGTTCACCGATCTGGGCCTGGGTGAGTTCCTCCACGAACCGCCAGTGGATGATCTTGCGGTCGCGTTCGTCGAGCTCGGCGATCATCGGGGCGAGGGCATGGAAGTCCTCGATCAGGCCGAGGGCGGCGTCCTCGTCGCCGATGAAGTCCGCCAGCGCGGCCTCGCCGTCCTCGCTGCCGTTGATCGCCGCGTCCAGGGAGGCGGACTTGTAGCCGTTGGAGGCCAGTTGGGCCTCGACGACCTCGTCCTCCGGAAGGCTCATCAGCTCGGAAAGCTCTTTGGTGGTCGGTGTCCGGCCCAGTCGGCTGCGCAGTTCCTCGTTGGCGCGGGCGAGTTGGACGCGGGCTTCCTGGAGCCGGCGCGGGACATGTACGGCCCAGGAGGTGTCGCGGAAGAACCGCTTGATCTCGCCGACGATGTACGGCACGGCGAAGGAGGTGAACTCGACCTCGCGGGTCAGCTCGAAGCGGTCGATCGCCTTGATGAGTCCGATCATGCCGACCTGGACGATGTCCTCCATCTCCTCCGGCCCGCGGCTGCGGAACCGGCCGGCCGCGTAGCGGACCAGGGACATGTTCATCTCGATCAGCGTGTTGCGCGCGTACTGATACTCGGGCGTTCCCTCCTCCAGGACGGCCAGCCGGTCGAAGAACGGCTTCGACAGCTCCCGCGCGTCCTTCGGCGCGACCTTGGAAGGGTCCGTGATCTCCGGCACATCCACCGTCTGCTCGGCGGTCAGCGCGGTCGTCGTCGGCATCATGGCGCCCTCCCAGTCGATCAGCCTCGTCGTCGCCGGTCCATCCTCCGGCAAGCACGCGCCTACCCCGTCCGCCGATCGGCATTCCTCGAACTGTTGTCAGTCCCCGCCGGGCTCTCCATGGCTGCGTACGATTTCCTTCACCTTGGCGACGGCGAAACCCCAGCCCTGCTCGACGGTCGGCCTGGCCGGGACGGCGATCTCGTCGGGGTTGGTGAGGACGTCCAGCAGGACCGGGCCCGGACTGCCCAAGGCGCGTCGCACGGCGCCCTCCACGTCGGCCGGGTCGGTCACACGGATGCCGGTGATGCCCATGGCTTCGGCTACGGCGGCGAAGTCGGGGTTGTCGAGCACCGTGCCGAACTCGGGCAGGCCGGACTGCTCCTGTTCGAGTTTCACCATGCCAAGCCGGCGGTTGTCGAAGACGACGAGCTTGACGGGAAGGCGGTACGTCTTCAGGGTCATGAGGTCGCCAAGGAGCATGCTCAGTCCGCCGTCGCCGCAGAAGGCCACGACCTGGCGTTCGCGGTCCAGGCACTGGGCGCCCAGGGCCTGGGGCATGGCGTTGGCCATCGAGCCGAGGTTGTAGGAGCCGATGAGGCGCCGCTCGCCGCGCATCTCGACGAAGCGCGAGAGCCACACGGTGGCCATGCCCGTGTCGGAGGTGAAGACGGCGTCATCGGCCGCGATCCGGTCGACGGCCGCGGCCAGCGCCTCGGGGCGGATGTCGTGGGCGCGGTTGTCCAGCGCGGAGCGGATACGGCCCACCACGCCCTTGTCGTGCGACGGATCGGCGAGCCGGGCCTGACCGGCGCGCCACTGGTCGAAGCGTTCACGCGCCTTCTCCAGGTGAGAGCGGTCACGTGCGCCTTCGAACCCGGCGGGCGCGGCGGCGAGGTCGGCCAGGAGGTCGCGTACGGTGGCGCCGGTGTCTCCCACGAGCCCGACGTCGACCGGTACCCGGCGTCCGATATGGGTGGCCTCGGTGTCCACCTGGATGACGGTCCGGCCCTCGGGATACCAGTCCCGGTAGGGGAAGTCCGTGCCGAGCAGCAGCAGGGTGTCCGCGTCCTGGAGGGCCGCAGCGGCGGCGGGGTTGCCGATCAGCCCCGTCTGGCCGACCTGGAAGGGGTTGTCGTCGCCTTCGAAGCCCGCCTTGGCCTTCAGGGTGAGCACCATCGGTGCGGCCAGGCGGTCGGCGAGGGTGAGGACGTCCTCGCGAGCGGCGCGGGCGCCCTCACCGACGAGCAGGGTGACCCGTTCGGAGCGGTCGAGGAGTTCCGCGGCGCGGTGGACGGCCGACCCGTCCGGCCGGCTCACCGGGGCGTTCAGGGAGAACCGGGCCGGCCGGTCGGCGGTCAGTTCCCGCTCGCCCAGGTCACCCGGCACCGTGAGAACGGCGACGCCCCTGCGGCCCAGTGCGTGACGCACCGCCGTCTCCAGCATCTGCGGAAGCTGGTCGGGGGAGGTGATGGTCGCGCGGAACACGGCCACGTCCCTGAAGAGGGCGTCGTTGTCCACCTCCTGGAAGTAGTCGCTGCCGAGTTCGGCGAGTGGCACCTGGCCGGCGATGGCCAGGACCGGGGCGTGGCTCTTGGCCGCGTCGTACAGCCCGTTGAGGAGGTGGACGGAACCGGGTCCGACCGTCCCCATGCACACGCCGAGGGTGCCGGTGAGCTGCGACTGGGCGCTCGCGGCGAAAGCCGCCGCCTCCTCGTGCCGGCAGCCCACCCATTCCAGGCCCTCGGTGGTGCGGATGGCGTCGGTCAGGGGATTGAGCGCGTCTCCCACGACGCCGAACACCTGGCGCACGCCGAGCTCGCTCAACGCGTCCACGATGACGCGGGCAACAGTACGGGTCACGTAGTCCTCCAGGTCACACGGTGAAACGGTCAGGGTCGGCGGCCTGCCAGTCGGCCGCCCAGGAGGCGGGCGGCTCGGCGAGCAGCTGCCCTGGCGCAAGCCACTCGTACAGCTCCTCGAAGGAGCGCTCGGTGCAGGGTTCGACGCGCCGGCGGAGCATGTGCGGACGCAGCTGCGCGGGGTCGGTGACACCCATGGACGCCATGATCTGCAACGCGCTGGCCACGGTCGCTTGCTGGAAGCGCTGGACGCGCGTCGTCTTGTCGCCTACGTCGAGGGCGCGGGCACGCCGTGGGTCCTGGGTCGTGACACCCGTGGGGCAGGTGTTGGTATGGCACCTCTGCGCTTGGATGCACCCGACGGCGAACATCATCGCCCGCGCAGCGTTGCCGTAGTCGGCGCCCTGCACCATGCGTTTGACCAGGTCGGTGCCGGTGGCGATCTTGCCGCTCGCCCCGATCTTGATCCGATCGCGCAGGCCCACGCCCACGAGGGCGTTGTGAACGGTGTGCAAACCCTCGGTGAGCGGGGTGCCCACATGGTCCGCGAACTCCAGCGGCGCCGCACCGGTCCCACCCTCGGCGCCGTCCACCACGATGAAATCAGGCGCAGTGCCCTCCTCCAGCATGGCCTTGCACACGGCCAGGAACTGCCGGCGGGAGCCCA
Organism: Streptomyces sp. NPDC046931; assembly: GCF_040644655.1. NCBI lineage: Bacteria > Bacillati > Actinomycetota > Actinomycetes > Kitasatosporales > Streptomycetaceae > Streptomyces > Streptomyces sp. NPDC046931. The sequence goes on along the minus strand of NZ_JBEYWX010000010.1, from coordinate 1,926 downwards.
CACACAGCTTGAACCCGGCAGGCTTGCCACCGGACAACTCGCGCATGCGAGCGATGAAGCGCACGAGTTCGCGCGGGGTGGAGAACACCCGGTGGTACGGCGGGGAGACGACCGTCCGCCCCTCGGGCACGTCGCGGACCCGGGCGATCTCGGCGTTCACCTTGGCTCCCGGCAGAACACCGCCGATGCCGGGCTTCGCGCCCTGCGACAGTTTCAGGGACACACACCTGACGTGATCGTGTGCGGCCTTGTCGGCGAACTCGGCCGCGTCGAAATCGCCTTCCCCGGTACGGCAGCCGAAGTACCCTGTGCCGATCTCCCAAACGAGGTCGCCTCCCGGACGGAGGTGATACTCGGACAGCCCGCCCTCACCGGTGTCCTGGGCGAAACCCCCGGCCGCGGCGCCCCCGTTGAGCGCGAGGACCGCGTTGGCGGAGAGCGAGCCGAAGCTCATCGCCGAGACGTTCAGCAGTGCCATGTCGTACGGACGGCTGCAGTCCGGTCCGCCGATCCTCACGCGCGGCGGGTCCTTCGGCACCGGGCACGGCGCCATCGACGGGACCAGGAACTCGTAACCGGGCTGGTACACGTCCCGCTCGGTGCCGTACGGCTCCTCCGCGTCGGTGCCCTTGGCGCGCTCGTAGACGATGCTGCGCACATCCCGGTCGAAGGGGCGCCCGTCATAGTTCCGCTCGATGAAGTACTGCTGCAGCTCCGGGCGTACGCGCTCCAGGAGGTAGCGGGCATGGCCGAGGACGGGATAGTTGCGCAGCACCGAGTGCCGCCGCTGCACCAGGTCCCAGGCGCCCAGCACCCCCGTGAACATGAGCGGGACGGCCGCGAACCACCAGTAGGGCGAGATCCCGAGCGCCGCGGCCAAAGCCCCGAGAGCGGCCACCAGAGTCACGAGAACGATTCCAACGCGTGTCACACCTGGCGCATTGCCCGGTTATCGATCGCCATGCGCGACAGCCGGGCACTGGACGCTCCCAGTCGCCGCGGCCGCCGGACGGGCCGCGAGCCCCCGGCCACGCTCGTCAGGGGGGTGGACCGCATGGGCCTCTCCAACGCCCTCGCCCTCAGCGCCGTGTCCACACGGGAACACGGCATCACCCCCAGCGCGTACCGCATGGGCAAGACCCGGGCGGCAACCTGACGTCCGACCCGGCGCGGAGATGGGACCGAACCGAGGTTTCGACGGTCATCGGGCCGGAAACCCGGTCGGCCTGACACTCCATCAGAACAAGCGTCGAATGAGCGTCGCGGTGACTTCGCACACATCCTCACGGAGTAAGGGCAACACATCGTGATTGCTCACGCGGCCACAAGGAGGTTTTCCTGCCTTGGGCACGGGCTGTGAGGCGGCCGGAGCGTCAAATGAGCGTCATGTCTGACGGACTTCTTCTCCTCCTTTGGCCGCTGCACCGGGCTGTCCGCGTTTCTGATCCCCGTGGCCGTCATTTTGCTGCTCGGGCGGCAGGTCAGCGGCTGGAGGCGCTGCGGGATGCCCGGTGCAGCGCTCGCCACCGGGCCGCCCGGGCCGACCCGGTGGGCCGGTGGGCCGGTGGGCCGGTGGGCCGGTGGGCCGGTGGGCCGGTGGGCCGGTGGGCCGGTGGGCCGGTGATGAGGCTGGACATCAGGACCGACTCGTCGCCGAGTTTCACCTCGTGCACATCGGCGTCCGCCCCCGGACGCCTGCCCGGGTGTGGCTCAGGCGTCGATGATGACGGGGATGATGAGGGGTTTGCGGCGGTAGGTGCGGAACGCCCAGTTCGCCACGGCGCGGGCGAGGAGTTGTTCGAGTTGGCGCGCGTCCCCGACACCTTCCTCGGCCGCGGTGGCCAGGGTCTTCTCGATGACGGGGACGACCGGCTCGAAGGTGGCTTCGTCGTGCACGAAGCCCCGGGCCAGGAAGTCGGGGGCCTC